>CBHWED010000306.1:0-1703 GCA_966112795.1 uncultured bacterium | reverse complement strand
GCAAGGCGCTCGGCTTCTACAAGCGCTTCGTGCGCGGCGCCTGCGTCACCACCGATGCACGCTCGGCCGAAATGACCAAGCTGGTCGAGAACGCCTACCGCGACGTCAACATCGCCTTCGCCAACGAGCTGTCGATCGTCGCCGACGCGATGGGGCTCGACGTGTGGGAAGTGATCCGCCTCGCCAACCGCCACCCGCGCGTCAACATCCTCTCCCCGGGGCCCGGCGTCGGCGGGCACTGCATCGCGGTCGACCCGTGGTTCATCGTCCACGGCGCGCCCGAGCAGACTCCGCTGATCCGCACCGCGCGCGGGGTCAACGACGCCAAGATCCACCACGCGATCGCCCGTGCCGCGGCGCTGGTCGGCGCGCATCCGAAAGCGCGCGTCGCCTGCCTGGGCCTCGCCTTCAAAGCCAACATCGACGACTTCCGCGAAAGCCCGGCGCGCCTCGTCGCGGCCACGCTCGCGCGCCGCTTCGGCGACCGCATCGCGATCGTCGAGCCCTATGCCGCCGAGCTGCCGCGCGAGTTCGAAGGCACCGGCGCCGAGCTCGTCGACCTCGATGCCGCGCTCGAGACCTGCGGCGTGCTCATCGTGCTCGTCGACCACGACCTGTTCCGCTCGGTCCCGCTCGCCGAGCGCGCCGCCAAGGCGGTCTACGACACCCGCGGCATCTGGCCCGACCAGCCCGGTACCGAGGCCGACGTCGACGAGCTGCGCAAGGCGGGCTAGCCGCCCGGGTACCGCTCGAACGCGGGCATCTCGCCGAGCCGGGCCATGTAGCCGAGCCGCTCGGCGCACTGGATCTGCGCGCTCGGCGCGTAAGCTTCGGCCTCGTCGAGCGTGGCCGACTGGATGTCGGCGATCCCCGGCAGCACCACGTCGTTGAAATAGTAGAGCCCGGTGCCGCATTCGCCGCAGAAGTAGCGCTCGGCCCCGCCGTCACCGTCCCAGCGCACGGCCTCGCCCCGGGTCACCCCGAAGCTGTCCTTGGGCACCGCCAGCCAGGCCACCGCCGGCGCGCCGGCCGAGCGGCGGCAATCCTCGCAATGGCACAGCCCGTGGCGCGTCGGATCCTCGACCTCGGCCTGGTAGCGCACCGCTCCGCACCTGCATCCGCCTGTCAGCATGACTTGTTCCTTCCCCGATTCGGGCCGGAACATAGCAGGAACGATGGCCTCAAACCAGCGAGATATCCGGCGCGTCTTCCTGCTTCATGCCGACGAGGTGGTAGCCCGAATCGACGTGGTGCACCTCGCCGGTGACCCCGCTCGACAGGTCGCTGAGCATGTACAGCCCGGCCCCGCCGACGTCCTCGATCGTCACGTTGCGGCGCAGCGGCGAATTGAGCTCGTTCCACTTGAGGATGTAGCGGAAGTCGCCGATCCCGCTCGCGGCGAGCGTCTTGATCGGCCCCGCGCTGATCGCGTTGACGCGGATGTTCTCGGGCCCGAGATCGTTGGCGAGGTATTTGACGCTGGTTTCGAGCGCCGCCTTGGCCACGCCCATCACGTTGTAGTGCGGCACGACCTTCTCGGCGCCGTAGTAGGTCAGCGTCAGCACCGAGCCGCCGTTCGGCATCATCGGCCGCGCGCGGTTGGTCACCGCGACCAGCGAGTAGGCCGAGATGTTCATCGTCATCAGGAAGTTGTCGAGGCTGGTGTCGACGTACTTCCCGCGCAGCTCGTTCTTGTCCGAGAA
>CBHWED010000305.1:0-1967 GCA_966112795.1 uncultured bacterium | reverse complement strand
CGGCAGCCGCAGCGCCGACGAGATGCGCGCGCTCGAAGTGCTCGGCCTCGAAGCGGACGCCGACTTCGACGCGATCAAGAAGGCCTGGCGCGCCAAGGCCAAGGAAGTGCATCCCGACGTGCGCCCGGGCGACGAGGAAGCCGCCAAGGCATTCCAGGCGTGCAGCCTCGCCTACGAAGTCCTGCGCGCGGCCGAAGAACGGCGCGAGTGGCACGGCTGAGCGCCGTTTCGCCCAACAATCCGTTCCTTTCCGGCAAAGTCGGCGGACCGCTTCGGGCGCAGCGATAAGCCGGGGCGCAAGCTGGGGGAGGCGCGGTTGAGGGGATCACGAAAAGTCCTGCCGCTGCTGCTGCTCGCCTGCGCCGCGACCTCGCCGTTGCAGGCGCTGGCCGACGCAGCGCCGATCACCGTGGTCCGCCAGGGCAGCTTTGCCGCCGGGGGCGCGGTGCTCGGCGAGGGCAGCGAGGCGACGCTGCATTGCGACCATGGGTTCGTCGAATACCAGATCCCGGCCGCTGCGCGCCCCGTGGCGCTGTTCCTGTGGCACAGCTCGAGCACCGCGGTGTGGCAGAACCGCTGGGACGGCGGCGAAGGCTTCCAGAGCCTGTTCCTGCGCCGCGGCTTCCCGGTCTACCTGTGGGACGGGCCGCGGGTCGGCCGCGCCAACTGGGGCTGCGAGGACTACACCTACAAGGCGGTCGCCGGGCGCGACCAGCAGAACGTCACCTCGTCGTGGCGCTTCGGGCCGAAGTGGGGCGAGTGGTACCCCGGCGTGCAGTTCCCGACGCAGGACGCCGCCGCCTTCGACCAGGCGATGCGCGCGCGCTACGACGAGTTCGACGTCGTCGCCAACGCCAGGCTCGAGGCCGCCGCCGCGGCCAAGGCGCTCGAGCGGGTCGGCCCGAGCGTGCTCGTGACCAGCTCGGCCGGCGGCCTGCGCGCGCTGCTCACCGCGACGCAAAGCGAAGAAGTCAGGGCGATCGTCGCCTATGAGAACCCCGGCTACCTGTTCCCCGAAGGCGAGGCGGCCGACCAGGCCGACGGCCCGTTCGGCCCGCTGCACGTCTCCCGCGAGGACTTCCTCAAGCTCACCAAGGTGCCGATGCAGTTCGTCTGGGGCGACAATCTCGACAAGTCGCCGCTGTGGCAGTCGCGGCTCGAGCAATGCCGCGCCTTCGTCGCGCTGATCAACGCCAATGGCGGCCAGGCGGAGATCCTGATGCTGCCCGATACAGGCCTGCACGGGAACACGCACATGCCGTTCGCCGACATGAACAACGCGGAGGTGGCTGAGCTGCTGGCGGAATTTCTAGCGGCGAAGCGGCTTGACTAAGCTCTAGCCAACCCCGTCATCCCCGCTTTCGCGGGGCGACGGTGAAGGAGAGTTGGTTCTACGGAACCGGGAGCACCGTTACTGCGGCGCGGCGTCCATCTCGTCGGCTTCGTCCTCGAGGTGATCCTTGATGTCCTCGCCCTTCTCGCGCATCGCGTCGGCCTTGGCCTCGCCGGCCTTTTCGTCGGGTCCGTTCTCGGTCATCGCTTCCTCGAGGTTGGCGTCGGCCTCGTAGGACTCGTCGATCGCCGTGGCCTGCTCCTCGACCTCGTTCTCGGCCTGGCTGTCGCAGCCGGCGAGCGCGAAGCCGGTCGCGGCGACGGCGGTGAAGATGACCCGATTGTTCATGCTGTTGACCCTTTGTGGTTTGTTGTCAGGGGACAAACTCGGGTCAGCGCCGTGCGGTTCCGCGCGCCGCTGGACAGCGGCCGGTGCCGCGCTATTCCTCACCGCTCACACAAGGAGGATCCATGGAAGTCACCCCCGGAGGCATGGCGGTCGTCACCTTCACGCTACTCGACGCGCTGTTCAACCAGCTGATCGACAAGGGTCTGCTCGACCAGCAGGACCAGGTGGCGATCTTCACCCGTGCCCGCGAGAGCCTGACCAGCTCGCAGGACGCGCAGATGCGCGA
>CBHWED010000304.1:0-2150 GCA_966112795.1 uncultured bacterium | reverse complement strand
ACATCCGCGCGCTCGAGGCGCAGCACCCGCTGTGGCAGCCCGGCACCCGCGCCGCGTACCACGTCCACAACCAGGGCTTCCTGCTCGGCGAGATCCTGCGCCGCGTGACTGGGCAGACCGTCGGCCCGTTCCTCAAGGACAACGTGACCCGGCCGCTCGCCGCCGAGTACTACATCGGCGGGATGGACGAGCAGCAGCAGGCGCACGTCGCCGAAGTGCTGCCCAACACCGGCGCGCGGCTGTTCGCGGCCAAGGACCAGGCCGTCCCGGCAAAGCCGACCACCCCCGAGGGCTGGCAGGACGGCGTGGTGCTGCGCAGCTTCGCCTTCCTGCAGAACCCGCACGAGCCGTGGCACACGACGATGAACTCGCCGGTCTGGCGCACCTGCGAGATCGCCAGCGGCTCGGGCCACGGCAACGCGCGCGGCGTGGCGAAGATCTACGGCGCGACGGTCGGCGAGGTGAACGGCATCTCGCTGATGTCGCAAGGCCAGCTCGAGCGGATGATCACCGAGCAGCACAACCAGACCGAGCTGCTGCAGGAACGGCCCTATCACCAGGCGATGGGCGTGCTGCTCAACACCCCCGAGGCGGTCTACATGGGGCCGAACATGCGCAGCTTCGGCCACCACGGGCTCGGCGGTTCGATCGGCTTCGGCGATCCCGATGCGAAGCTCGGCTTCTCGTACTGCTGCAACCAGATGCACGCGGTCGGCACCAATGGCCCGCGCGCGCGGCGGCTGATCGACGCGGTTTACGGTGCCCTGTGATGAACACCCAACCCCGTCATCCCCGCGAAAGCGGGGACCCCGCTGGGTTTGCGCCATGCCACGAAGAAGCGGGGCCCCCGCTTTCGCGGGGGTGACGGGATAGTTTTACAAAGGCTGGAGCTGAGAATGGACCAGGACCTCTACGACAAGGGCATGAAAATCCGCCGCGAGGTGCTCGGCGACGCCTACGTCGACCGCGCGCTCTCGAAGTCGGGCCCGTTCAACGACCCGCTGCAGGAGCTCGTCACGACCTACTGCTGGGGCTGGTGCTGGGGCCGCGACGGGCTCGAGCGGCGCGACCGGAGCCTGATCAACCTCGCGATGATCGCGGTGCTCAACCGCCACAACGAATTGAAGGCGCACATCCGCGGCGCGCTCAACAACGGGCTCAGCCGCGAGGAAATCCGCGAGGTGCTGCTCCAGGTCGGCATCTACGGCGGTATCCCGGCGACCGTCGACAGCTTCCGCCTGGCCAACGAGGCCTTCGCCGAGATCGACGCCGAAGCGCAAGAGAAGCTCGACTGATGGACCAGCTCGAACGCCTCCTGATCGAGCGCGAATGCGGCCGCCTGCCGCTGCTGTTCGCGCGCTACGCCGACAACGGCGACCACGCCGCTTTGGCCAACCTGTTCACCGAGGACTGCGAGTTCGCCCGGCCGTTCCAGCCCGACCACCCGTTCTTCGGCCGCGACCGCGTCCAGGCGATCTTCCGCGACCGGCCGCCGATCCTCGTGCGCCACCTCGTGACCAACGTCATGGTCGACGTGATCAGCCCGACCGAGGCGCGCGGCAGCAACTACCTGGCGATGCTGTCGAGCCACGCCTCGACGGTGCCGCCGCAGGAAGCCGGCGCGCTCTATGTCGGCGGCTTCGACGATCACTACGTCAAGGTCGGCGAGCACTGGCACTTCAAGAGCCGCTACGGCCGCGTGGTGCTGCACCAGGGCGGCGCGATGCCGCAGATTCCCGCACCGAGCGACGAAGCGAGGGGACTGAAATGAGCGTGACTGCCGCCAACGCCAACGAGCAGCTGGTGCTCGACTTCTTCGAGGTGCTCTCGTCGGGCGACCTCGAGAAGCTGCGCGACTTCTACCACGACAAGTCGACCTGGGAGCCCAAGGTCAAGGACATCGCCGGCGCCGGCAAGCACATCGGCATGGACATCATCGACAAGTTCCTCGCCCCGGTGCGCGGCATGTTCGAGCCCGGCGACCCCAAGGTCCACGTGCAGACCATGTTCTCGGCCGGCCCGTTCGTCTGCGTCGAGTCCTACTCGACCGGCAAGACGCTCGACGGGCTCGTCTACGAGAACGACTACTGCTGGGTGTTCGAGGTCTCGAACGGCAAGATCGACGCGATGCGCGAGTACATGGACAGCCA
>CBHWED010000303.1:0-2202 GCA_966112795.1 uncultured bacterium | reverse complement strand
GAACGCATCGGCCTCTATCCCGGCACCTTCGACCCGGTCACGCTCGGGCACCTCGACATCATCCGGCGCGGGGCCAAGCTGGTCGACCGGCTGATCATCGGGGTCACCACCAATCCCTCGAAGGACCCGATGTTCACCCCCGACGAGCGGATCGCAATGGTCCGTGCCGAGGTTGCGCGGCAGGGGCTCGGCAATGTCGAGGTGAAGGGCTTCGATGCGCTGCTGATGAAGTTCGCCGAGAAAGTCGGTGCGAGCGTGATCGTGCGCGGGCTGCGGGCGGTCGCCGACTTCGAGTACGAGTACCAGATGGCGGGCATGAACCAGCAGCTCAACGACCGGATCGAGACCGTCTTCCTGATGGCCGACGTCTCGCTGCAGCCGATCGCCTCGAAGCTGGTCAAGGAGATCGCGCTGTTCGGCGGCGAGGTGGCGCCGTTCGTGAGCCCCGCGGTGCGCGAGCAGGTCATCGCGCGCGTCTCCCAGCTCGGACGCCGCGGCGAATTCTAACGTTCATTGAACTGTCAGCGCCGGCCCGGTAGGGGCATCGGCGCATTTCAAGGATCTGCCTGCCAGATGATCACCCGTCTTCTTACCGCGGCACTCGCTGTTTCCGTTGCCTTTGCTCCTGTTTCGACCATCGCCCAGGACGCCGCGGCGGCCCCGGCGGCGGCGCCGATCCCGCTCGCGGTCAACGCCGACCCGACGCAGGACCTGGAGAATATCCTCCTGCTCGACCTGTCGAACGGCAAGCGCGTGGCGATCCGGCTGATGCCGCAATGGGCGCCGCACCACGTCGAGCGGATCAAGACGCTGACCCGCCAGGGATTCTACGACGGGATCATCTTCCACCGCGTGATCGACGGGTTCATGGCCCAGACCGGCGACCCGACCGGCACCGGCCGCGGCGGCTCCGAGCTGCCCAACGTCAACGCCGAGTTCAACGCCTTGCCGCACGTGCGCGGCACGGTGGCGATGGCCCGCGCGCAGGACGACAACAGCGCCAACAGCCAGTTCTTCATCGTGTTCTATCCGCGGTTCTCGCTCGACCGGCGCTACACCAACTTCGGCCGGGTGATCTCGGGCATGGACGGGGTCGACGCGATCCAGCGCGGCGAGCCGCCGGCCAACCCGACGCGGATCCTGCAGGCCTCGATCGCCGCCGATCACAAGCCGCAGAAATTCCCCGATCCGGCTGCGGTAACCCCGGTCGTGCCGACCACGGTGACCCCGCTCGATCTCGGCGAGCCGCAGCACTGATCTGCGTCCTTCGACAAGCTCAGGACGAGCGGAACCAGCTTCCCAAACCCAAGACCGCTCGTCCCGAGCCTGTCGAAGGATCATCCTGAGCTTGTCGAAGGGCGGCCGCTGACCTAGCCGCGGTCCCATGCGCGTCGACCTGTTCGATTTCGACCTTCCGCCCGAGCGGATCGCGCTGCGCCCGGCGCGGCCGCGCGATGCCGCGCGGCTGCTGCTTGTGCCGGGGGAGGGGCCGTTCGAGGATCTCGGCGTGCGCGACCTGCCGCGGCTGCTGCGCGCGGGCGACGTGCTGGTGTTCAACGACACGCGGGTGATCCCCGCGCAGCTCGAAGGCCGGCGCGGCGAGGCGCGGATCGGCGCGACGCTGCACAAGCGGCTCGACTTGCGGCGCTGGCAGGCCTTCGTGCGCAACGCCAAGCGGCTGCGCGAGGGCGATACGATCGAATTTCCGGCCGAGGTCGCGGCCACCGCCGAGCAGCGCCATGCCGACGGCAGCTGGACGCTCGCCTTCGCCGGCGAGGAGCCGGTCGAGGTCCTGCTCGAGCGTGCCGGGCAGATGCCGCTGCCGCCGTACATCGCCGGCAAGCGCGCGACCGACGAAGCCGACCGCGACGACTACCAGACGATGTTCGCGCGCGAGGAGGGCGCGGTCGCCGCGCCGACCGCCGCGCTGCACTTCACGCCCGAGCTGATCGCCGCGCTCGACCAGGCCGGGATCGCCCGCGAGACGTTGACGCTGCACGTCGGCGCGGGGACGTTCCTGCCGGTCAAGGTCGAGGATACCGAGGCGCATGCGATGCATGCCGAGTGGGGCCGTATCGACGCGGCGACCGCCGACCGGCTCAACGCGGCGCGGGCCGGGGGAGGGCGCCTGATCGCGGTCGGCACCACCAGCCTGCGCCTGCTCGAAAGCGCCGCCGGCGAGGACGGCGTGATCCGCCCGTT
>CBHWED010000302.1:0-2245 GCA_966112795.1 uncultured bacterium | reverse complement strand
GTCGGCTCGCCATCGGCGAAGATCGGCTTGGCGCGCAGCGACTTGGCGGCGTCGTAGAGCGCGGCGGTGCTGTCGGCGGCGGCGATCAGCGCCTCGACCGCAGCGCTGTCGGCCGAGGTGACTGTAGTCGGCGCAGTGGCGCGCGTTGCCTTTGGTGCAGCGGCAGGTTCCGGCTCGATCGCCGCGGGCGACGGCGCGGCGAGCCAATCGCGCGGCGCGTCCTCGACCAGCGTGTCGACGCCAGCCTCCAATAGCCAACCAAGCGTGGCCAGCGCGTCGGCACGCGACGCCTGCAGTTCACCCAACCCCATGCGGAACGAAGTCTGCGGCGAAGCACCTACTGGTCAACTAATGAGGCGGTTCGTATGTGTCGAACGATGGCATAGACGCGACGGGCCGTTGTTTCCGGCCCGGAATCAAAAGGGCGCCTGGGGATGAGTGAACGCGAATCGATGGCCTATGACGTGGTGATCGTCGGCGGTGGGCCGGCGGGCCTCGCCGCGGCGATCCGGCTCAAGCAGTTGGCGCAAGAGCAGAATCACGAAATCTCGGTCTGCATCCTCGAGAAGGGATCGGAGATCGGCGCGCATATCCTTTCGGGCGCGGTCATCGACCCGAAGGCGCTCGACGAGCTGATTCCCGACTGGCGCGACCGCGACTGCCCGGCGGCGCTGGTGCCGGTCAGCGAGAACCACCATTGGGTGCTGACCGAAGGCAAGAAGATCGAATTCCCGCACTTCCTGCTGCCGCCGTTCATGCACAACGAGGGCTGCTACACCGCCAGCCTCGGCAACCTCTGCCGTTGGCTCGCCGGCCAAGCCGAGGCGCTGGGCGTCGAGATCTTCCCGGGCTTCGCGGCCGCCGAGGTGCTGTTCAACGACGACGGCTCGGTGAAGGGCGTCGCCACCGGCGACATGGGCGTGCGCCGCGACGGCACGCACGGCCCGAACTACCAGCCGGGCATGGAGCTGCATGCGAAGTACACCTTCTTTGCCGAAGGCGTGCGCGGCCATCTGTCGAAGCAGCTCATCCGCCAGTTCGACCTGGCGAAGGATTCGCAGCCGCAGGTCTATGGCATCGGCATCAAGGAGCTGTGGGACGTCGACCCGGCAAAGCATGTGCCGGGCAAGGTGATCCATACGCAGGGCTGGCCCTTGAACGACGCCTGGGGCGGCGGCTTCATCTACCACCAGGCCAACAACCAGGTCGCGCTCGGCTTCGTCGTCGCGCTCTCGTACAAGAACCCCTATCTCGAGCCGTTCCAGGAGATGCAGCGCTGGAAGCTGCATCCGGCGATCCGCGAGCTGCTCGAGGGCGGTCGCCGCGTTTCCTATGGCGCCCGTGCGATCAACGAGGGCGGCTTCCAGTCGGTGCCGAAGCTCGTCTTCCCGGGCGGCGCGCTGATCGGCTGCTCGGCCGGCTTCCTGAACGTGCCGCGCATCAAGGGCAGCCACACGGCGATGAAGTCCGGCATGATGGCGGCCGAGGCGGCGTTCGCCGCGATCAAGGGCGGCTCGGAAGGTCGTGACGAGCTCGCCGCCTATCCGCAGGCCTACGAGAATTCCTGGGTGCGCAAGGAGCTGGAGACGGTCCGCAACGCCGAGCCGGCGGTCGCCAAGTTCGGCGGCGTGCTCGGCACGCTCTATTCGGGCATCGACCTCTGGGCGCACGCCTTGGGGCTGAAGCTGCCCTGGACGTTCAAGCACCACGCCGACAACGAGCAGCTGTGGCGCAAGGAGCATGTCCACCCGATCGACTATCCCAAGCCCGACGGCGTCATCACCTTCGACAAGCTGTCCTCGGTGTTCCTGTCGAACACCAATCACGAGGAGGATCAGCCGATCCACCTGACGCTGAAGGACGCCGACATCCCGATCACCGTCAACCTGGCGCTCTACGACGCTCCCGAGCAGCGCTACTGCCCGGCCGGGGTCTATGAGATCGTGGGACGGGACGAGGGAAATCCGCGGCTGCAGATCAACGCGCAGAACTGCGTCCACTGCAAGACCTGTGATATCAAGGACCCGACGCAGAACATCAACTGGGTGGTGCCGGAGGGCGGGGGCGGTCCCAACTACCCGAACATGTAAGGGTCATGCATGCGTAAGCTGAAGCGCCTCGTCCTCGTTGCCGCGCTGATGGGCGGCACCGCCGGACAGGCGGCGATCTTCGACGGCTATCGATCGGGACTGCACGACTATGTGCAGGGGCGCCACGCCTGGTCCGACGACGAGCTCGGCCGCGC
>CBHWED010000301.1:0-2302 GCA_966112795.1 uncultured bacterium | reverse complement strand
GGCACGTCGCTCACGGGCCGATAGTCGCGCCCACCGCCGCAAGCCGACAGCGCGAGGACAGCGACCGTCATTCCCGCGAGTTTTGCCGCCCTCCCCTGCATGCACGCAGGCTAGCGCCCCGCTCCAGAGGCGAGAAGCCTCTCCATCCGTTTATCGTCACCCTGAAGGCCGCGATCTGCTTTGGGTATTCGCGGCTCGTGTGGCATCATCTCGCCGAGAGGTCGCTCGTCCGGACAGTTCGCACGTTCGCGTGAGGAGAACGACGATGATCAGACCTGTGGCCTTTTGCGCCCCACTCCTGCTTGTCCTTGCGTCGCCGGCTTCGGGCGAGTGGAAGCCCGCCAACGATGCGGTCGCCCAAGCGGCGCGCGACCCGCTCATCGCCGGCGCGCTCGAGCAGGCGGCGCGCATGGACAGGTCGCTGATCGAGGACGACCACGCCGCGTTCGCCGAGGGGCTCGCGGCCGACCTCGTGGTCAACAATCCGCAGAACACGATCTCGATGCCCGGCGATACCGCGCGGCTCAACGCCGAAGGGCGCATCCGCTACGACAGCTACCTGCGGACGATCGAATACGCCGGGCGCCGCGGCGACCTCGTCGTGCTGATGGGCGAGGAGCGCGTTACGCGAAAGGACGCGCCGCCGGGCGAGGTCGAGGTGCGCCGCTTCACCGACATCTGGCGCCAGGACGATGGCCAGTGGCGCCTCACCGCCCGGCAGGCGACCAAGGTACCGCCGGGCTGAGCGGGCCAAGTCGCTAGCCCGAGGCCTCGCAAGTGCCGATCCAGGTGGCGCTGACTCCGCCCACCAGCTCCGAAGGGGCTTCGCCCTCGGTGACGAGGACGCTGGTAATCGCGAAGTGAGTTTGATCGTATGTGCCGTGCACCGGGCCGGCGAAACCTTGCCCGGGCGCAAATTCGCAGCGGACGAACAGGCTCAGTTTTCCCTCGCCCATGACAAAGTCGGAGCCGACGCAGGCGTCCTCGGCACCCGCGAACAGGATGCTGGCAAAATTGGCGAAGTCGCTCTCGCTATAGCAATCAGTGTCGGATTCCTTGTGGGTTTCCGGTTCCGCGAACTTCTGACCGTCGAGCTTGGTGAAGCTCACCGAATAGTCTTGCCGCCAGGCTCCGGCCCGAGGCCGCACGTCGATCGTCTGCTGCGCGCTCGCCGCCGTGGCGGCGAGCGTCAGTCCGATGACCAGCCCGGTCTTCACAGCCGCCCCGGTGCCCCGTCGAGCAGGATCGTCTTGGTCTCGAGGTATGGCCACAGCCCTTCCTCGCCACCCTCGCGGCCGACGCCCGATTGCTTGAAGCCGCCGAACGGCATGCCGAACTCCATGCGCATGCCGTTCTGCCCCATGACACCGGTGCGAATGCGGCGCGAGATGTCGTAGGCGGCTTGCGGGTCGGTGGTCAGCACCGAGCCGTTGAGGCCGAAGTTCGATTCATTGGCGAGGCGGATCGCGTCTTCCTCGTCCTCGGCCGGGATCAGGCACAGGACGGGGCCGAAGATCTCCTCCTGGGCGATACGGCTCTGGTTGTCGACGTTGGCGAACAGCGTCGGCTCGATGAAGTAGCCCTTGTTCATGTGCGCCGGGCGCTGGCCGCCGGTGACGAGGTCGGCGCCGCTCTTCTTGCCCTCCTCGATGTACATCTCGACCCGCTCGAGCTGGCGCTTCATCGCCAGCGGGCCGAGCTGGGTCTCGGGATCCTCCGAGTTGCCGATCTTGATCCCTCTCATCACCCCGGCGATCGCCTCGGCGAGCTCGTCGTGGCGGTGCTTGGGGACGATCGCACGCGAGAGCATCGCGCAGACCTGCCCGCTCATCACGGTGATCGTGTTGCCGAGGATGCCCGCGGCGGCTTCGATCGGGAAATCGTCGCGCACGATCGCCGCCGACTTGCCGCCGAGCTCCATCGTGCAGCGGGTCATCTTGGCGCCGCACACGCTGGCGATGTGCATGCCGGCCGCGCTCGAGCCGGTGAAGCTGACCTTGTCGATCTGGGTCGAGCGGATCAAGTGATCCGAGGCCTCGCGCTCGGCCGGCACGAGGTTGACCGTGCCTGCCGGCAGCCCCGCCGCCTCGGCCGCCTCGGCGATGATGAATGCCTCGAGCGGAGTCTCGGGCGAGGGCTTCATGATGATCGTGCAGCCCGAGACGAGCGCGTAGAACACCTTGTTGGCCATGATCCCGAACGGCGCGTTCCACGGCGCGATGCCGACGACGACGCCGACCGGCTCGCGCGCGATCACCGCGGTGTCGACGACCATGCCGGGCTTCTGCTCGACCCACGGGAA
>CBHWED010000300.1:0-2361 GCA_966112795.1 uncultured bacterium | reverse complement strand
AGCAGCGCGGCCCGCACGATCAGAACCCCGCCTTGATCGTGGCGAAGAACTGCTGCGGCGCGGCGACCAGCAGCGTCTGGCGGTCGCCGCTGTTGCCGGTCCCGGCCGAGTTGATCGCGCCGATGTACCGCTCGTCGAACAGGTTGCTGGCGTTGAGCTGGATCTCGAAGTTGCCCTGGTCGCCGAAACGGTAGCCGATCATCGCGTCGACCACCACGCGGCCGTCGACGGACTGGTCGTTGAGGTAGGTGAAGTAGCGGTCCGACATGTAGTTGACCGCGAGCCGGCCGAACGCGTTGCCCTCGTCGTAGTTGAGCTCGCCGCGGGCCATGTGCTCGGGCGCGTCGATCACCGTCTTGCCGTCGAGCGGCGTGACGTTGCCGGCGCCGTCGACGACGTCGTCGCGATAGGTCGCGTCGGTCCAGGTGTACGAGGCGAACAAGCTGACGTCGTTGCTGATCTTCCAGTCCGCCGCGGCCTCGATACCGATCGAGCGGACCGAGCCGACGTTCTGCAGCACCGAGGGGCTGCCGAGGATGTCGGGCCCGCTGGCGACGCCGAGCAGGCGGTTGTGGAAGTCGACCAGGTAAGCGCCGAGCACGCCGTTGAAGCTCGCGGTGTTGTAGCGCGCGCCGATTTCGTAAGTGTCCGAGGTCTCGGGCTTGATCGTGTCCTTGATCGCGTCGAAGCCGGCCTGGGTCGTGCCCCAGATGCTGCCGTTGACCGAAGGGAACGCGCGCGTCGCCTGGGTGAAGCCGGCGAAGACCTCGGCGTGGTCGTCGATGGTGTAGACAATGCCGGCGTGCGGCTGGAACCAGTCCTCGGTCTCGAACTCTCCTTCGGGGAACACGTCCTTGATCACCGCGTCGGCCTCGTTGGAGACCTTGAAGCCCTTCCAGCCGAGGTTGATCTTGACCTCGCCGAGATCGATCGCGTCCTGCACGTAGTACTGCAGCGTCTCGGTGGTGAAATCGAACTCCCACTGGGTGAAGAACGGATCGGTCGGGTAGTCGCGGAACGAGCGGCCCGGGTCGGTGCGGCTCGCGAGGTCGTAGAACCGCCGTGCCTGGTTGAACGCGTTGTGCTCGTACCACCCGCCGACGGTCAACGCGTTGAAGCCGAGCTCGAACCCGGCCGAGCCGAACAGGCCCCAGCGGTCGATGTCGTACTCGGTCGTGCGGATCGAGATCGGCGTGCCGTTGGGGCTCGGCACGTAGGGCGTGGCCCACAGGCCCATGCCCTCGTTGTGGTGGTAGTAGCCCTTGATCGCGGCATGCGCGGTCTCGCCGATCGGGGTGCTGTAGCCGAGCGCGGCGACGGTGTCCTTGCGCAGGCCCGAAGCGTCGTAATAGGCGTCGTCGAGGCTGGTGACGTTGCCGGGGAATTCGTCGCCCGCCGCCGGGTTGCTCGGCGGCAGTCCGGTCCAGTCCGACAGGCCGTCGCCGTTCTCGTCGATGTTGTTGGCCACGTCGGCGTAGAGGATCGCCCGCTCGTAGTCCGGGAAGGTGTTGTCCCAGCCGTAGCCGAGCCGCGAGAGCATATCGAGCGACATGTCCTGGTAGTCCTGCTCGCGGCGGTCGGAGTAGCTGAACCACCCGTCGATCTCGCCCGCGCCGACCGGCAGCACGCCCTTGGCATTGACCATGTGCTGGTCCTGCTTGCCTTCGCCCTTGTACTTGTCGGTCGCGCCGTAGGCGTAGGACACGAAGCCGCGGAAGCCGTCAGCGCTGCCGACGTTGACCCGCGCGAAGGCGCGGAAAGTCTCGTCGCTGCCGTAGGTCAGGTTGGCGCTGCCGGCGAGGCGGTCGAGCGGGTCCATCGAGAAAGTCTCGACGGTGCCGCCGAGGTTGTTGGTCGACTGCGTGCCGATCGAGCCGGCTCCCTGCGACACGCGTACCGAGCCGACATTCTCGGGGCTGACGATGCGGCTGATGTGCAACCCGTTGTGGTTGCCGTAGCTCATGTCGCCGAGCGGAATACCGTCGAAGTTGAAGCCGAGCTGGCTCTGGCTGAAGCTGCGGATGGTGACGCGGGTCGACCACTCGTAGTTGCCGAACGGGTCGGAAGCCTGGATGTTGACGCTCGGCAGCTTCTCGATCGCGCGGATCACGCTGGTGCCCGGGGTCAGCGCCTCGATATCGGCCGCCTCGACCTGCTGGACCTGGCGCGTTTCGCCCTGGCCGAACACGACGATGACGTTTTCCTCGGCGGCGTCGGCAACGGCGGCTGCCGCCACCTCGACCGGCGCGTCCTCGGCAAGCGCGGGCTGGGCGACGAGCGCCGTCGACGCGAGCAATCCGACCATAAGTGTACGCATGGTACTTCCCCCTCATTGTGCAGTGCAGCGAGGGGCCGATAGGC
>CBHWED010000299.1:0-2439 GCA_966112795.1 uncultured bacterium | reverse complement strand
CCGGCCTGCCAGGAGCCCGCTTGTTGCCGAATTACTGGTATTGGACGGTCGTTACGGCAAAGTTTACTTGCGACGAAAGGCGTCTGCACGTCCGCCATTCAGTGAGCAGGAATGGATTTAGCCTTGAGGCAAGAAAGGCGATCCCCAATGTACGAACGATTAACGGGGATCTGCAGAGGTCGTGGCCACGAGGCAGGTTCGACCATAGTGGAACAAAAAAAGAACTTTCCTACAGCCGCGCGATCTGCTTCATCCTGCCCGATGACGCATTCCCCGTCCGACTCGCCCCCGGCTCGGCCCTTCGCCGAGTACCGCTGGACCAGCCGCAAGGCGCTCGCCTTCCTCGATGCGCTCGCGCAGCACGGCAAGGTCGCCGCCGCGGCGCGTGCCGTGGGGATGACGCGGCAGTCGGCCTATCGCCTCAAAGCGCGCGTTCCGGTGGTCGCCGAGGGCTGGTCCCGCGCGCAGGCGATCGGGCGGGCCGTGCGGCGCGACGAACGGCCCGATCCGGCGCTATCCTCCCCGAAAAGCGTCACCTTGCGCTCGCAAGGCGACAGTTCCGGAGAACCAAGGTGACGCTTTTCCCGGCCAAGGCGACGCTTTTCGGGCGCAAGCTGACGCTTTTGCCGGCCAAGGTTACGGTTCCAGCGGTTTTTGCTCCTTGGGACTGTCACAAGTGTCTCGCGCCCGCGCCGCCTGCAAAGCCGCTTGCGCCGCGCGCCGCCTTCCGCAAGAGCGCGGGCCATGTTTGACGACACCCTCATTGCCGCCGCCCGCGTGTCCAAGGCCTGGCCGTTCCAGGAGGCGATGAAGCTCGTCAAACGCTATCCCGACGGCAAGCCCGGTGGCGAGCCCGTGCTGTTCGAGACCGGCTACGGCCCCTCGGGCCTGCCGCACATCGGCACCTTCCAGGAAGTGCTGCGCACCACTCTCGTGCGCCGCGCCTACGAGATCGTCTCGGGCGGCGCACCGACCCGGCTGGTCGCGTTCAGCGACGACATGGACGGCTTGCGCAAGGTCCCCGACAACGTGCCGCGGCAGGACATGATGGCCGAGTACCTCGGCCACCCGCTGAGCCGGCTGCCCGATCCGTTCGGCAAGTTCGAGAGCTTCGCGCACCACAACAACGCGATGCTGCGCGACTTCCTCGACCGCTTTGGGTTCGACTACGAGTACGTCGCGGCGAGCGACCGTTACAATTCGGGCGCGTTCGACGACGCGCTGCGGCTGGTGCTCGAGCGGTTCGACGCGATCATGGAGATCATGCTGCCGACGCTCAGGGCCGAGCGCCAGGCGACCTATTCGCCGGTGCTGCCGATCAGCGAGAAGAACGGCGTCGTGCTGCAGGTCCCGGTCGAGGTGGTCGATTCCGCCAACGGCATCGTCCGCTTCGAGGACCAGGGCGAGACGGTCGAGCAGTGCGTGTTCGGCGGCAAGGCCAAGCTGCAGTGGAAGGTCGACTGGGCGATGCGCTGGTTCGCGCTCGGGGTCGACTACGAGATGAGCGGCAAGGACCTGACCGACAGCGTCACCCAGTCGGGCCGCATCGTCCGCGCGCTCGGCGGGCGCATGCCCGAGGTGATGATCTACGAGCTGTTCCTCGACGAGAAGGGCGAGAAGATCTCCAAGTCGAAGGGCAACGGCCTGACGATCGAGGAATGGCTGACGTACGGCACCGAGGAGAGCCTCGGGTTCTACATCTTCCGCGAGCCGAAGAGCGCCAAGAGCCTCCACGTCGGCGTGATCCCCAAGGCGGTCGACGAGTACTGGCAGTTCCGCGCCAAGATCCCCGAGCAGCCGCTCGAGCAGCAGCTCGGCAACCCGGTGTGGCACCTGCTGCGCGCCAACGGCTACCACGGCGGCGACGGCGACACGCTGCCGGTCAGCTTCGGCCTCCTGCTCAACCTCGTCGGCGTGCTCGGCGCGGGCGCGACGCACGAGCAGGTGTGGAGCTACCTCGGCAACTACATCCACGACCTCGACCCGGCGCATCACCCGGCGCTCGAGGCGCTGATCGACCGCGCCTTGGCCACCAACCGCGACTTCATCGCCCCGACGCTGGTCCGCCGCGCGCCGGCGGCCAACGAGGCTGCCGCGCTGCGCGCGCTCGACGCGGTGCTCGCCGCCTCGCGCGAGGACGCCACGGCCGAGGCGCTGCAGACCGAGGTCTACGAGATCGGCAAGCGCGAGGAGTTCGGCTTCGAGAGCCTGCGCGACTGGTTCAAGGCGCTCTACGAGACCCTGCTCGGCTCGAGCCAGGGCCCGCGCATGGGCAGCTTCATCGCGCTTTACGGTGTCGCCAACACCCGCAAGCTGATCGAGGAAGCGCTCGCCCGCGCCTAGGAAAGCCCGTTGAATCAGGCGGTTAGAGCGGAGTCCACGGGCTGCAGCGGTACCACTTGGTGACCACGTACTTGATCCCGCGGATCACCGGGTTGC
>CBHWED010000298.1:0-2526 GCA_966112795.1 uncultured bacterium | reverse complement strand
ACGATCTGGCGCGCGGCGAAGATCGTCGGCGCGAACTTGGCGCGGTAGACGATCATGTCGAGGCGCTGCTCGAGCAGGCCGATCAGGTTCTGGCCGGTGTCGCCCTTCATGCGGTCGGCGGCCTTGTAGGTCGCCTTGAACTGCTTCTCGGTGACGTCGCCGTAGTAGCCCTTGAGCTTCTGCTTGGCGCGCAGCTGCAGGCCGAAGTCGCTCATCTTGCCCTTGCGGCGCTGGCCGTGCTGGCCGGGGCCGTACGAGCGGCGGTTCACCGGGCTGTGCGGACGGCCCCAGATGTTCTCGCCCATGCGGCGGTCGAGTTTATGCTTGGCGCTCTTGCGCTTCGACATCAGTCGTACTCCAATTTGCTGTCGCCGCCCCTAGTGGCAGCGCTTCAACCCGGCATCGCACCGACGGACCCCCCAGAGATTTCGCTGAACGATTTCCCTGAACATCCGTCGCGGCCGCCGCTTCACCGGGGTGCGGGGCCAATTCGCGAGCGGCGCCCTTGGCCGCTCGCGCTCGAAATGTCAACGACGAGGTGCGGTTTGGCCTACTGGCCGGAGCCCTGGCTCGAGAACGAGCTGTTGGTGCCGCCGGCCGCCTGGCTCTGCATCTCGCTGACGCCGCGATAGGTCCGCGCGTTGGTCTCGCGCCACTGCGCCGCGGTCATGCAGATGCGCGTGCGGCGGGTCAGCGAGCCGGTGGCGCGCTCGGTGCGGCAGATCTTCTTGTTCTCGTCCTGCTGCTCGGTGGCCTGGGCATTGGTCGAGGTCGTGGTCGAAGCGGCCGTCTGCTCTGCGGGAGCAGTCTCTTCGGCGGGCTGAGCCGCGGCGGCTCCGGTCGCGGCGAGCACCAGCGCACTGGCGAAAACGGCAAGCTTCATCGCATCCAATCCCGTGATCGTTATCGCGACAACCTAACTGGTCTCGGCGCAAGGAGAAACCGCGCAGTGCAGCGTGATACAAAATAGTACGACCGGGCCATGCAACGCCACCGGTAGCCGGCATTGCACGGTGATCGCGCTCAGTCCTCGCGCGGCGCTTTCTCGAGCGCGCTGAGCACGCCGCGCATCGTGCGCACCTCGAGGTGGTTCCAGCCCGGCTTGGTCAGCATCGTGCGCAAGGTCCGGCGCGTCGCCGCGGCGCGGCTCGGGGGAAGGAAGTAGCCCTTGGGCTCGAGCAGCCGCTCGAGATGCGCGAGCATCCCCTCGAGCTCGTCCTGCGGTGCCGGCGGCAGCAGCTCCTCGACCGTCGGCTGCGCCAGCGCCTGGCCTTTCGACCATTCGTAGGCGCACAGGATCACCGCCTGGGCGAGGTTGAGCGAACCGAATGCCGGGTTGACCGGCACGGTGATGATCGCCCGCGCGAGCGCGACGTCGTCGGTCTCGAGCCCCGAGCGCTCGGGGCCGAACAGGATCGCGCTGCGCCCGCTCGCCTGCCAGATTTCGCGCGCCGCGCCTTCGGGCGTGAGCACCGGCTTGGTCACCCCGCGCTTGCGCACCGTCGTCGCATAGACATGCGCGCAATCGGCCACGGCCTCGGCCACGCTGTCGTAGACCTGCGCGCCCGCGAGCACTTCGTCGGCGCCCGAGGCGGCCGGCCCGGCGGCCGGGTTGGGCCAGCCATCGCGCGGCGCGACGAGGCGCATCTCGACGAGCCCGAAGTTGAGCATCGCCCGCGCCGCCTTGCCGATGTTCTCGCCGAGCTGCGGGCGGACGAGGACGATGACGGGGGCGTCAGTGCGCTCCGACATCGCGCACATTGCTCGCGAATTCCTCGAAGTCGCGCGCTTCGGAGAAGTCGCGGTAGACCGAGGCGAAGCGGATATAGGCGACCGAGTCCAGCTGCCGCAGCCCTTCCATGACCATCTCGCCGATGCGCGACGAGGGGATCTCGGGCTCGCCCGAAGTCTCGACCTGGCGCTGGATGCCCGAGACGAGCTGGTCGAGCCGTTCCTGGGCGATGCCGCGCTTGCGGCAGGCGAGGGCGACCGATTGCTCGAGCTTGGCGCGGTTGAACGGCTCGCGCCGGCCGCTCTCGCCGCCGCTCTTGACCACCACGACCTCGCGCAGCTGCACGCGCTCGAACGTCGTGAACCGACCGCCGCAGCTCTCGCACTGGCGGCGCCGGCGGATCGAGGTGTTGTCCTCGGCCGGGCGCGAATCCTTTACCTGGCTGTCGTCATGCGCGCAGAAGGGACACCGCAATTAGGGGCGTATCCGCTTGTAGAGCATGAACCCGGCGCCGGCGATCAGGCCGATCGGCCAGGTCACCACCGGCAGCACCGCCGCCGCCACCGCGCCGACACCCGCGCCGACCAGCACCGGCTTGGTCGACGGATGGTGCGCCCCTTCCTTGGCCATCGCCTTGATCTCCTCGACGGCGTCGGAGAGGATCTTGCTGTCGATCGGTTCGTTGGGCATCGCTTACCTCCCGGGATAGACGGGGAATGCTTCGCACAGTTCGCCGACCCGCCGGCGAACGCTCTCCTCGACCTGGGCATCGCCCTCGTCGCCGTTCCGGCGCA
>CBHWED010000297.1:0-2575 GCA_966112795.1 uncultured bacterium | reverse complement strand
TTGCCCATGCCGAGGATCGCGGTGCCGTTCGAGATCACCGCGACGAGGTTGGCGCGCGCGGTGTACTTGGCGGCGTTGGCCGGATCGTCGGCGATCGCCTGGACCGGGACCGCGACGCCGGGCGAGTAGGCGAGGCTCAGGTCGCGCTGGGTCGCCATCGGCTTCGAGGCGATGATCTCGATCTTACCGGGCCGGATCGTCTCGTGATAAAACAAGGCTTCGCGCGCGGTGAAGCGGTCGGTCTGCTCGTCGGCCAAGGCGTCCTCTGGTGGTTGTCGGTTACCCCGGCAACCGCCCTAGCGCGGGGCGCGGGGGCGGCAAGTGAAAAGCGGGGGCTGGAGGTGGGTTGACGCAATCCGGTGGCTCCAGGTGGAACCTTCCGCGCATGGTTTTCGGCATGACTTCAATTGCATGGCGGCGAACGCCGGAGCGGGCACTGTTACCTTCCGGGTAGTGCCCTCGATCCCGCCCTGCCCGCTTCCGGACAGTGGAGGGGTCCTTTTGCCCGCTACTCCTCGAGCTCGATGTCCCAGTAGAGCCAGTCGCGCCAGGTTTCGTGGAGGTAGTTGGGCGGGAAGCTCTTGCCGTGCTGCTGGAGTTGCCAGCTGGTCGGGCGGATCGGACGGACGAGCGGCTGCATGTGCGCCTGCATCGGGGTACGCCCGCCCTTGCGCATGTTGCACGGCGCGCAGGCGGTGAGGATGTTCTCCCAGGTGGTCTTGCCGCCGAGCCGGCGCGGGACGACGTGGTCGAAGGTCAGGTGCTGCGGGCTGCCGCAGTACTGGCAGGCGAAGCGGTCGCGCAGGAACACGTTGAAGCGGGTGAACGCCGGGAACTCGCTCGGCCGGACATATTGCCGCAGCGCGATCACCGAGGGGATCTTCATGTCGAGCGACGGCGAGTGGACCTCGCGCTCGTAAGTCGCGACCACGTCGACGCGCTCGAGGAAGATCGCCTTGATCGCGGTTTGCCACGGCCACAGCGAGAGCGGGTAGTACGAGAGCGGGGTGTAGTCGGCGTTGAGGACGAGCGCCGGGCAGTTCTCCAGCCGTCGGACCGGATCCTCATCCGCGCTTCGGAAGTGCGCGGCGCGTTCGATCAGTTCAGCCTTGAACACAGCAACCGTGCTCCCTGATACGAGGCGAGGGGAGCATTTGCGAAGAAAAGCGTCAAGCCTGTTACAAACCGTGAATCCACAGCAAATCCAGCGATTCGCAGAACCCTTCGACAAGCTCAGGGTGAGCGGGAAGGGGCTGGGCTTCGCTCCCCTCCCGCTGGTCCCGTGCTTGTCGAAGGACGCTTGCCGCCTATGAGAGACCGGTGATCACCACCCGCTTCGCCCCGAGCCCGAACGGGCCGATGCATCTTGGCCACGCCTACTCGGCAATCGTCGCGCACGACCTCGCCGAGGCCCGCGGGGGGCGCTTCGTGCTGCGGATCGAGGACATCGACGGCGCGCGCTCGCGGGCCGCGCTGGCCGACGCGTTCCGCGCCGACCTCGCCTGGCTCGGGCTCGCGTGGGACGAGGTCGCGCCGCAATCGACGCGGATCGCGCACTACGCGGCCGCCGCGGAAACGCTGCGCGAGAGGGGCCTGCTGTACCCGTGCCGCTGCACGCGCGCCGAGATCGCCGAAGCCGCCGTGGCCCAGGGGCCCGACGGGCCGGTCTATCCGGGCACCTGCCGCGGCGCGGCGATCGCGCCCGGCGAGCCGGTCGCCTGGCGGCTCGACGTCGGCGAGGCGCTGCGCCGCACCGGGCCGCTGACCTGGACCGACGAGCTCAAAGGCGAGCAGATCGCGCGCCCCGAGCTCGCCGGCGACGTGGTGCTGGTGCGCAAGGACGCCGAGACGCCGGCGAGCTATCACCTCGCGGCGACGCTCGACGACGCGGCCGACGGGATCACCTTGGTGACCCGCGGGATGGACCTGTTCGCGGCGAGCCACGTCCACCGGCTGCTGCAGGCGCTGCTCGGGCTGCCGGTGCCGACCTGGCACCACCATGCGCTGCTGCTCGACCCCGGGGGCAAGAAGCTCGCCAAGCGGCGCGGTTCACCGTCGCTGGCGGACCGGCGACTGGCCGGCGAGGATGGCCGGGCGCTGGCCGCGGCGCTGCGCGAAGGTCGCCTGCCGGCTGGCATTACCCTCGCCGAAGGCCTAGATGGGATCGCATGAACACGCTCCTCGTCATCATCCTGATCATCGCCGTCGTCTGGGTCGTGATCTCGCTCGTGCGCGGCATCATCGCGTTCCTGCAGAGCACCAAGCTCGATCTCGAGAACCCGGACGAGGCCGCGCGGGCACGCGAGATGCAGCTCAAGCAGAACCGGATGATGTTCGCCCGCATCAAGTACCAGGCGCTGGCGATCGCGATCGTGGCGATCCTGCTGATGATCAACCGCTAACCCTGCGACGGGCTCGGGACCACGGGAATGGTCAGGCTCAACCGGATCTACACCCGCACCGGCGACGACGGCACCAGCGGGCTGGTCGACGGGTCGCGGCTGCCCAAGCACGCGCCGCGGTTCGAGGCGGTGGGCGCGGTCGACGAGGCGAACTCGGCGATCGGCTGGGCGAT
>CBHWED010000296.1:0-2728 GCA_966112795.1 uncultured bacterium | reverse complement strand
GCCCAGGTCGTGCCGATGGAGGACATCAACCTCCACTTCACCGGCGACTTCCACGCGATCACCAGCGCGCACAACCTGCTCTCGGCGCTGATCGACAACCACGTCTACTGGGGCAACGCGCAGGAGCTCGACACCCGCCGGATCACCTGGCGCCGCGTGCTCGACATGAACGACCGCGCGCTGCGCCAGATCGTCACCTCGCTCGGCGGAGTCGCCAACGGCTATCCGCGCGAGGCCGGGTTCGACATCACCGTCGCCAGCGAGATCATGGCGATCCTGTGCCTCGCGACCTCGATCGAGGACCTCGAGGAATCGATCGGCAACATCATCATCGGCTACCGCCGCGACAAGTCGGCGGTGCGCGCGCGCGACATCAACGCGCACGGCGCGATGACCGTGCTGCTCAAGAGCGCGATCCAGCCGAACCTCGTGCAGACGCTCGAGAACAACCCGGCGTTCATCCACGGCGGCCCGTTCGCCAACATCGCCCACGGCTGCAACTCGGTGACCGCGACCAAGACCGCGCTCAAGCTGGCCGACTACGTCGTCACCGAAGCCGGCTTCGGCGCCGACCTCGGCGCGGAGAAGTTCTTCGACATCAAGTGCCGCAAGGCCGGCCTCAAGCCGTCGGCGACGGTGATCGTCGCCACCGTGCGCGCGCTCAAGATGAACGGCGGGGTGGCCAAGGCCGACCTCGGCAGCGAGAACGTCGAGGCGGTCAAGAAGGGCGTCGCCAACCTGCTGCGCCACATCGAGAACGTGCACCAGTTCGGCGTGCCGGCGGTGGTCGCGATCAACCACTTCGTGACCGACACCGAGGCCGAGATCCAGGTGATCAAGGACGCGGTCGCGGCGCAGGGCGTCGAGGCGATCCTGTGCCAGCACTGGGCCAAGGGTTCGGAAGGCACCGAGGAGCTGGCCAGGAAGGTCGTCGCGATCGTCGAGGCCGGCGCGGCGCAGTTCGCCCCGCTCTATCCGGCCGAGATGCCGCTGTTCGAGAAGATCAACACGATCGCCACGCGCATCTACCGCGCCGACGAGGCGATCGCCGACGCCTCGGTCCGCAACCAGCTGCACCAGTGGGAGAAGGACGGCTTCGGCAACCTGCCGATCTGCATGGCCAAGACGCAGTACTCGTTCACCACCGACCCGACCCAGCTCGGCGCGCCGACGCACCACACGGTGCCGGTGCGCGAGGTGCGGCTCGCGGCGGGCGCCGGGTTCATCGTCGCGATCTGCGGCGACATCATGACCATGCCGGGCCTGCCCAAGGTGCCGAGCGCGGAGAACATCCGGCTCGAGAACGGGCAGATCGAAGGGCTGTTCTGAGACTTTTCCCTGGACGGGATCGAGAGGGCCGCTCCCGAGGGAGCGGACCTTTTCGTTTCCGGCCCCCACCCCTGCGCGGGATTGGCGTTCGCTCTTTCGCACGCGTCCGCGTGTCTATTCCCAGGCGAATGTGGTATGGCCCGCGCCATCCCATGCAGCGGGAGGCATTCGTCATGCGCGCACCTGGTGCTTTTGCGGCGTTCGTCATCGGGGTTTCACTGCTTTGGGCGCCGGCTTCGGCCGAGCGGATCGATCCGGGACACAAGAAGAGCTGGGGCAAAGGCGGCGTCTCGCTCGAGCAGTACTGGGCCGATTCGCGCGAATGCGCGCAGCGCGCCGCGGCGACCGACCTCGAGGGGACCGATCCGGCGCGGGCGCTGGTGATCGCCTCGCGCATGATCGACACGCAGAACGGGTTCAACGACATCCAGGGCGCGCTGCGCATCGCCGCGCCCGAGATCCAGTGGCAGCGCGCGGCGTCGATCATGCAGGACAATCTCGACGCCTGCCTGGTCGAGCGCGGCTACGTGAAGTTCCGGCTGACCGACGAGCAGTACCGGACGCTGAAGATGTACGAGGCCGGCACGCCGGACCGGCGGCAGTACTTGCACAGCCTGGCGAGCAATCCCGACGTGCTGGCGGCGCAGGCGATCGCGGAATCCTAGATCTTCGCCGGTTCCGCGGAACCGGCCTCGCCCGCAGGCGCTCCTGTGGTGAGCAGGAGTTTCGAGCCATGTCGATCGAGAAGATGATTTCCGAGCACCCCGACGTCGTCGCCAGCGGGGCGTACAACGAAGCGCTGGGCCACGCGGTCAAGCACGCGATGTACTGCGCGGCGATCTGCACCTCGTGCGCCGACGCGTGCTCGGCCGAGCCGATGGACATGCGCCAGTGCATCCGGCTGTGCATGGACTGTGCGGACGTCTGCGAGGCGACCTACCGGGTGGCGACGCGGCGCACCGGGCGCAACGTCGCGGTGATCCACGCGATGCTCTCGGCGTGCGTGCAGGCGTGCGAGATCTGCGAGGCCGAGTGCGCGAAGCACGACAACGACCATTGCCGGCGCTGCGCGCAGATGTGCCGCGAATGCGCCGAGGATTGCCGCAAGGCGCTCGACAGCCTCGACGTCGAGGTGGACGAGCTGGCCTAGCGCTCGGCTGCGCGATCACCCCCATCCAACTCCGACTAAGCCCCTGCGGGGCCAAGTCTCCGTATCCTTCCCCCATCAAGGGGGAAGGGAGCGCTGGATTCCTTCCCCCTTGATGGGGGAAGGATAGCGTAGCTTACCGCCGTCAGGCGGTTAGCGAAGCTTGGATGGGGGTGATCGCGCCGCAGCGGGCTCAGGCCGCCTTGCGCAGCTTCTCGAGCTTCTTCAGCGCCATGTTGCGCTTGAGGCGCG
>CBHWED010000295.1:0-2731 GCA_966112795.1 uncultured bacterium | reverse complement strand
CGGGCAGGTGCGGCACCGGGGGGAGCAGGTTCTGGTAGGCGCGCTCGGACCAGTTCGGGCTCGGCCGGTCGACGAGGTCGCCCCACATGCGGTCGACGTGCTCCTCGGCCTCGACGCCGTAGCTCTTGCCGAACAGGCGGGTCAGGCCCGGGTGGGCGACCGGGATGTGGAGCCCGTCGGAGTAGTTGTCGCCGATGTTCTTCCAGTTGACCTCGCGCGGGCGCAGCGTGACGCGGCCGAGCGCCTTGAGCTCCTCGAAGCGGTACGGCTCGATCATCGCCTCGTAGGGGGCCATCATCTCGGCGACGCCCGGCCCTTCGTCGCGCAGGCGGACGAAGACGAAGCCGCGCCAGAGCTCCATGCTGACCGGAGCGAGGCCGTGCTGCGCCTTGTCGAGGCCCGGGTAGCTGGCGCTGTCGGGGACGCCGACGAGGCTGCCGTCGAGGTCGTAGGTCCAGGCGTGATACGGGCAGACGAGCTTCTTCGCGCAGCCGCTGGCGCCGTCGACCACGCGCGAGCCGCGGTGGCGGCAGACGTTGGTGAAGGCGCGCAAGGCCAGGTTCTTGCCGCGGACGACGATCACGCTTTCGCCGAGGTAGTCGAGCGTGTGCCAGTCGCCCGGATTGGGCACATCGCTCTGGTGGCAGACGACCTGCCACGAGGAGGCGAAGACGCGCTCCTTCTCGGCCTCGAAGAACTCGGGGTCGGAGTAGGTCCAGGCGGGCAGGCTCCAGCCATCGAGGGGGTCAAAGTTTAGCAAGTTTAGTCTCTGGCGCGCTTGTTGTACGATTGTATAACAACGCGGTGACCACGCGGCAATCCTTCACTCGGGTCGAGCACGACATCCGGCGCAAGAGCCTGCTCGCGGCGACCGCGCGCTGCCTGGCGAAGCGCGGCGCGGCAGGGGTGTCAGTGCGCGCGATCGCCGCCGAAGCGCATGTCTCGCCGGGGCTGCTGCGGCACTACTTCGCGGGCGTTTCCGAAGCGATCGCCGAAACCTATCGCTGGACCGGCATGCGCGTGACCGAGGCGCTCGAGCAGGCGGTCGCCGAAGCCGGGCCCGACCCCCGAGACCGACTGGTCGCCTACCTGACCGCGAGCTTCCAGCCGCCGATCGCCGACCCCGAACTGCTCGCCACCTGGCTCGCATTCTGGAGCCTGACGCGCAGCGATCCGGCGATCGCCGCGGCCCACGGCGAGATCTACGCCGAGTTCCGCCACGGGATCGTGCGGCTGATCGCGGCCTATCGCCCGGGGACGCTCGATCCGCGGCTGCCCGCGGTGGCGCTGACCGCGCTGATCGACGGGCTGTGGCTCGAGCTCAGCCTGGGCCATGCGCCGTTCACCCCCGACGAGGCCGGGAGGCTCGCCGAGATGTGGCTAGACCGCCTGCTCGCCTGACGCTTCGCTGCGCGCCCACAGGTACAGCGGCAGGCCGGCGACCATCAGCACCAGGCTGAGCCCGCTGGCGACGACACCCGCGCCCCACAGCGTCGCCAGCGCGAAGACCACGCCGAGCGCGGCGAGCGGGCGGGCGATGCGCAAGCGCAATGCCGCGAGCGCGACCGCGAGGTAGAACCACAGCGAGGCCGAGGTCGCCAGCAGCAGCAGGAACTCGAACAGCGCCTTCAGGGTGCCGCTCGCGTTCATCAGCGCGAGCACGCTGCAGGCGAGCGCCGAGACGACCAGCGCGCGACCGGCGGCGCCTTGGCGGTTGGTCCAGCCGAACCAGCGCGGCAGCAGCCCTTGCGCGGCCATCGTGCGCACGAGCTCCCCCTGGATCAGCGTCCAGCCGTTGAGCGCGCCGACGCAGCTGACGATCGCGAACACGGCGACCAGCATGGCCGGACCGGCGCTCCAGAAGCGCTCGATGAAGGTCGCGAACGGCGCCGGCGAGCTGCTCGCGACCGCCTTGGGCAGCATCAGCGCGATCGCCGAGCTGACCACGAGGTAGAGCACGCCGGTGAGCAGCGTGCCGACCATCGTCGCGCGCGGCACCGTGGTCTCGGGGTCGCGCACTTTGTCGGTGGCGAAGCTCGCCGCCTCGAAGCCGAGCAGCGCGAACATCGTCAGCGCGCCTGCGCCGGCGAGCGCGTCGAGCGAGATCGCGTCGGGGTCGAACGCGGCCAGTTCGGCCGTGCCTTGCGACAGCGCGCCGGTGGCGAGCACGATGACCAGCAGCAGCGGGACGACCTTGATCACCGTCGTCACGGTCTGGAACGCGCCGACTGCGCGGACGCCGAGCAGGTTGAGCAGGACCATGGTCCACAGCAGGCCGACCGCGAGCATGGCCGGGACCAGCGCGTCGCCACCGATCGTCGGGACCAGGCTCGACAGGTAGCTGATCGCGGCGACCGCGAGCGTGACCAGCGCGGTCAGATTGGAGACCAGGTAGACCCAGCTGACGAGGAACGCCGGGACGTGGCCGAAGGCGCGGTGAACGAAGCCGACCGCGCCACCCGCGTGCGGCAGCGCATGCGCGAGGCGGGCGAAGACCGCGGCAAGGACCAGCGCCCCGACGATCGTCGCCATCCACCCGCCGACCGCGTTCCACCCGAACGGGGCAAGGCTTGCCGGCAGCAGGTAGACGCCCGAGCCGATCATGTTGCCCATGACCAGCGCGATCGCGGCGACGAGCCCGAGCTTGCGCGAGGCCGGCACGGTTTCGGCTGTCTGCGGGTCGGGGCTTGAAGTCACTCCGGCGGCCATCCCCCCTCGCGGTGGCGGCTGG
>CBHWED010000294.1:0-2814 GCA_966112795.1 uncultured bacterium | reverse complement strand
TGCCTGTAGGAAAGCGGAAATGCGGCCCATGGAAACTCCTCTTGTTCGAGGAGGAGAACCGCCAGGCGTGCAATTGGCTCCCTATTTCAGGACCTTGCCGAAAGCCCGCACCGCTTCGGCCTCGTCGCCGCCCCACACCGCGTTGCTGACGGCGAGGAAATCGGCGCCGGCCTCGACCAGCGGCCCGCAGTTCGCCGGCGTGATCCCGCCGATCGCGACGCAGGGTATCTCCATCAGGCCCTGCCACCAGGTCAGCAGCTCGAGCTCGGGCCGGTGCTCGCTGGCCTTGGTCGTGCTCGGGAAGAACGCGCCGAAGGCGACATAGTCAGCTCCCGCCTCGCCCGCTTCCATCGCCAGGTGACGGCTGGCGTGGCAAGTGACGCCGACTTGCGCATCGCGCCCGAGCGCATCGCGCGCCTCGCGCACGGAGCCGTCCTGCTGGCCGAGATGGACCCCGTCGGCGCCGAGGCGCTTGGCCAGCGCGATGCTGTCGTTGACGATGAAGGCCACGTCGCGCGCACGGCAGATCGCCAGCAGCGGCTCGGCGAGGCGCGCCGCCGTGTGCTGGTCAAGGCCTTTCACGCGGAACTGGAACGCGGCGACCGGCCCGGCGGCCAGCGCATTGTCCAGCCGCTGCGGGAAGTCGCCCGACACGTCGAGCGGCGAGATCAGGTAAAGCTGGCAATCGGACATCGAGCGGCTCCTAGAACGCCCGCGCGGTTCCGCCAAGCGCGACCGCGTAGAATAGTGAAGCACATACTTGACTATCTGCCTCGCAATGATAGTGAAGCCTTCTCTTCACTGTTGGAGGGTTCCATGGCCACCCTGCACGACACCTTCGTCCTCACCCGCAGCTACCCGCACAGCCGCGAGCGGCTGTTCGCCGCCTTGTCCGATCCCGCGCTCAAGCGCCGGTGGTATGCGAGCCCGACGACCGAGCTCGAGCTGTGCGACAGCGACTTCCGCGTCGGCGGCGCCGATCGCCAGCGCTCGGTGCTCGGCCCGAACACCCCCTTCCCCGGCCACGCGCTCGAGAACGAAGGGCGCTTCGAGGACATCGTCGAAGGCGAGCGGATCGTGATCAGCACCAGCATGACCTTCGGCGGCCGGCGCATCTCGACCGCGCTGCTCACGTTCGAGCTTGGCGAGGAGGCGGGCGGCAGCACGCTCACGTTCACCCACCAGGCGGTGTTCTACGAAGGCGCCGACGGCCCCGAGATGCGCCGCGCCGGCTGGGAAGCACTGCTCGACGCGCTCGCCCGGTCGCTCGCCTCGTGAGCGCCATGCCGCATGCGGTGCTCGACGCGCTCGGCGATCCGACTCGCCGGGCGATGGTCGCGCTGCTCGCGCGCGGGCCGGTGACGGTCTCGGCGCTGAGCGAGCCGCTCGGGGTGACCGTGACCGCGGTCGGCCAGCACTTGCGCCTGCTCGAGCAGGCCGGGCTCGCCGCGTCGGAAAAGCGCGGGCGGACCCGCTATTGCCGCTTGCGCCCGGACGGCTTGCGCGAGCTCGAGCGCTGGGCGCAGCAGTGCCGGGCGGAGTGGGATGCGCGGTTCGACCGGCTCGGCGCGGTGCTCGACGACCTCGACGGGCGGGGTCCGTAGCGGAGCCCAGGCCGGCGCGGCGCGTTGCCGCTGCATGACAAGCGAAGCGAAGGTTGCGCCGGTGCGGATCGGCTGCTCGGGGTGGATCTACAAGCACTGGCGAGGGCTGTTCTATCCGCAGGATCTGCCCGTGAAGCGCTGGTTCGCCTGGTACGCGAGCGAGTTCGACACGGTCGAGATCAACAACAGCTTCTACCGCCTGCCGAAGGCCGAGACGTTCGAGGCGTGGCGCGACCAGGCCCCGCCGGGTTTCTGCTACGCGGTCAAGGCCAACCGCTTCCTGACCCAGGCCAAGAAGCTCAAGGACTGCGAGGAGCCGCTCGCGCGGATGATGGCGCCGTTCCGCCGGCTCAAGCCCGCGCTCGGGCCGATCCTCTACCAGCTGCCGCCGAACCTGCGGCTCAACCTCGAGCGGCTCGAGAGCTTCCTGCGGCTGCTGCCGCGCGACGTGACCAGCGTGTTCGAGTTCCGCGACAAGTCGTGGTACGTCGACGAGGTCTTCGCGCTGCTCGAGCGGTACGGGGCGAGCTTCTGTGCGCACGACATGCCCGGCTCGCAGAGCCCGCGCGTCGCGACCGGCCCGATCGCCTACCTGCGGTTCCACGGCGGGGTCAGCAAGTACTGGGGCCGCTATTCGGACGAGGCGCTGCTCGGGTGGAGCGACTGGATCGTCGCGCAAGCCCGCTCGGGACGCGCGGTCTGGGCCTATTTCAACAACGATCCCGAAGCCCATGCGATTCACGATGCGCAGACGTTGCGCGGGATGGTGCGCCAGGTCCTCGGGCCGGTTCAGCGGAGCGAAAGCGGCCGCAGTGCGTTGTCGCGACCATGAAGCCCCTGATCGCGCTCCCGCTCTTCGCCCTCCTCGCCGCCTGCATGACCGCCCAGACCCCCTTCCGCACCGAGGGGTCGACGGTGCCGATCCCCGAGGGCGTCCATGTCGGCAGGCTGGTCGCGGTGCCGCAGGTCCTGCTCGAGGACAGCCGCTGCCCGATGAACGCGCGCTGCGTGTGGGCCGGCCGGGTGGTGCTGTCGACGCGCATCTACGGGCCCGACTTCGACGAGACGGTGCCGCTGGTGCTCGGCGAGCCTTATGCGCTGCACGGGACCTCGATCACGCTGACTTCGGTGATTCCGGAGAAGGTCGCCGGGCAGGAGATTCCGGCGCCGACCTACGGTTTCGGATTCGAGGGCGGGCAATAGGCGCGGG
>CBHWED010000293.1:0-2822 GCA_966112795.1 uncultured bacterium | reverse complement strand
CCGAGCGTGAAGGCGAAATAGGCGACGTCGCGATAGTCGGGCGTGGTCGTTCCGGGGAACTCGAGGCCGCCGCAGTCGCTGCCGTCGCCGGCGCGGGTGTAGAATGCGTGCGCGTAGTGCAGCGTGAACACGCTGTTGGCGAACATCCAGATCACCAGCAGCGTGACGATCAGCTTGACCGCGGCCAAGGTGTCGCCGGCGCGCGCCCGCGGCATCTCGCCCGCGATCGCCGCCATCACCGCGAAGCCGAGTAGGGTGGTCAGCACGAGGATCAGGAAGCGGTTGGCGTCGTTGCTGGCCGCGTGCTCGCGCATCGCGTCGGCATCTGACGGGCGGACCATGACCGGGACCAGCGAGGCGAGGAACAGCAGCGCGGCGGCGTCGAACGCCACGGCCACCGCGTCGCCCCAGTGCGGCGGGGTGCCGAGCGCGGCGCGATAGGCGAAGTAGAACACCGGCAGCAGCGCGAGGAACAACAGGAACCGCGCCGGCGCGAGCCGGTTGCCGATTCCCGAAGCTGTACCCCGTGCACCCACGCGACGCTGTCTAGCGCGCGCGGGCGCCGCCGTCACCGGGCGCGCGGCGCGAGCAGCCGGTCGAGCCCCTGCTCGCCGCTGGCGGCCGGCTCGAGCCACGGCCAGCGCAAGCCGTCGTGATAGGCGACGGGCACCGTCAGGTACCGGTCGCCGCGCTTGACCAGCAGCTCGATCGGCGCGCTGCTGCCCTTGGCCGCGGTGATCGCGGCCTTGATGGTATCCGCGCTGTAGGCCTCGCCGTTGACCGCGACGATCTGCGCGGTGTTGACGATCCCGGCGTCGAACGCGGGGCTGCCCCACAGCGTGCTGGTGACCTTGCCCTCCTTGTCGAGCGACACGCCGAGCGAATACTGCAGGTTGAGCGAGCCCGAATCCGACGTGCGGCCCTTCTCGTAGGGATTGGGCTCTTCCTTCCACACCAGGCGGTAGCCGGCCTTCTCGATTCCGTTGAGCGGCGCGGGCTGGCCCGGCTGGCGGAAGCGGGTGTCGAGGAACTTGGCCCAGTCGTAGGGATAGACCGCGTTGAGCGTCGCGACCACGTCGTCGAAGGTATAGGTCAGCACACCCCAGTCGCCGTCGTTCATGCCGAAGAAGGCCTTGGCGAAGTCGTCGAGGCCCTTGCGGCCGCGGGTGCCCTCGCGGATGATCTGGTCGGCCTCGAGCCAGATCAGCGCGCCTTCGGAATAGTAGTCCTCGTTGCGGTTGAGCGACGAGAACGGCTGCGGCTGGCGCTTGTCGATGATCGGATCGTGGGTGGTGTCCTCGACCGAACGCCAGGCGCGGCCCGGTTGCACCGAGTAGAACCCGGCCGAGTTGGCCATCATGCCGAGGACGATATCCTTGGGCTGCAGGCCCGAGCGGGCGGCGAGCACCTGGCCCCAGAACTGGTCCTGGCCTTCGTAGACCCACAGCAGGTTGTCCTGCATCGGCTGGCGGTAGTCGGGCGTCCACAGGCCTTCGGGACGGCGGTACTTGCCGTCCCAGCTATGGCTCAGCTCGTGCGCGACGACATTGCGGTCCCACGCGTAGTCGTCCCACTTGATGAAGTTCTCGGGGTTGTAGTCGTTCTCGCTCGAGCGGTGGTGCTCGAGGCCGATCCCGCCCATGCGCTCGGTCAGCGCGAGCAGCACGTCGTAGTGGTCGAAGTGGCGCGCGCCGTAGAGCGCGAGCGCCTCGTCGACGAGCTGCTCGAAGGTCTTCAGGTGCTCGGGGGCGAGCTCGAGCTGCTCGGGCTTGTCGGCCACGGTGCTCAGGCGGACGTCGTGGCCCAAGTCCCACTGGCGCGCGTACTTGCCGGCGAAGACCGGCGAATCGACCAGCGTCTCGTAATCGACCGTCGCCCAACTGACCGTGTCGCCAGCGACGCGCTTGCCGTCGAGCGCGGTGTAGGCGGTCCAGCCGGTCGGGAAGCGCACGGTCGGGGTCATGCGGATCTGCCGCACGTAATGGCCGGCCGGGTAGAGGCTCATTGCCTCCCACTGCAGGTTGAGCATCTCCTGCGTCATCACGATGCGCCCCTCGCTCGACTGCAATGGCGAGGTGTAGACGAAGCGCGCGGTCACTGCCTTCGCGCCGGCGGGCAGCGGGATGCGGAAGGCGTAGGTCTCGACCGGGTCGCGGATCCATTGAACCGTGCGGCCGTCGACCTCGAACTTGACGTCGGCGATCAGGTTCATCGCCCCACGCGCGTCGTGCTTGCCCGGGTGCCATGCGGGGAGCTGGAGGATCAGCTCGTCCATCCCGGTCGGGACCGGCACGGTCTCGACCACGCGGAACACGCCGCGCTGGGTGTCGGTGGCGTCGATCTGCAGGTCGATCGTCCCGGGAAACGGCACGTCGCGCGCCTCGGGGACCGGCGCCGGCAGCGGCGAGGTCTGCGGGGCGCTGCGGGTCTGTGTCTGGGCGGTGACGGGGCCGGTGAGGATCAGGGCGGCGGCGAGGGCGACGGCAATTCGGGATGTCTGCATGGCGGTTACTTGCCGATAAGCAGTTCCGTTCGCAACCATTGCCTCGACGAAGGACTTTGCCGCCCGACCGCCGCCGCTCGCTGCCCCGTCATTCCAAACTTGCTTCAGAATGACGGGGAGGGGTTTTGCGAAGCGTGCGAGAACCCGCTAAGCGCGCCGCCACGATGAGCAAGATCGAGACCCCACGCCCCATCCGCGGCACACAGGACATTTTCGGCGCCGAGGCCGAGGCCTTCGCGCACGTCGTCGAGACGTTCGAGCGCGTGCGCAAGCTCTACCGCTTCCGCCGCGTCGAGATGCCGGTGTTCGAGAAGACCGA
>CBHWED010000292.1:0-3039 GCA_966112795.1 uncultured bacterium | reverse complement strand
GCTAGCTCGCTGCGCGAGCAAGCTACGCTATCCTTCCCCCATCAAGGGGGAAGGGAGCCGGATCAAAAACAACTTTCCTACACGCCCCGGTTTGTGGCTTACCCTGCCGAATGACGCGCTTCGCCGCCAAGACCCAGGTCTCCTCGCCACCACCCCATGGTGACGCTTCCGCGCGCAAGATGACGCTTCCGGCCGATTTCGCCCTGAACACCATGGCCAGTGCGACCATTGGGACCATTCGATGCCGCTAGTCCTCGCCACCACCACCCCCGGCGAGCCGGAGATCTTCGAGTCGCTCCAGGGCGAAGGCCCCTCGACGGGCAAGCCCTGCGCGTTCGTGCGCCTGTCGCGCTGCAACCTCGCCTGCACCTGGTGCGACACCGCCTACACCTGGCGCTTCGCGGGCGACGACCGCCCGCACCGCGCCGGCGTGGCCTACGAGCGCCAGGCCAACCAGGTCACGCTTGCCGAGGAGGACGTCGCCTCTCGCATCGCCGCGCTCGGCAAGCCGCGCCTCGTCGTCACCGGCGGCGAGCCGCTGCTTCAGGCCCCCGCGCTCGCGCGCATGCTCGCGCTGCTGCCCGACGACATGGCGATCGAGATCGAGACCAACGGCACCGTCGCCCCGCCGCCGAAACTCGACGCATTGATCGACCAGTACAACGTCAGCCCCAAGCTGTCGCATTCGGGGAACCCGGGCGCGCTCGCGCTCATTCCCGAACGGCTGCGCCAGTGGGCCGCCGAGCCGCGCGCGGTGCTGAAGTTCGTCGTCGCCACGCCGGCCGACGTTGAGGAAGTCCTGATGCTTGCGGAAACGCACGCCCTGCCGCGAGACCGGATCTGGCTGATGCCCGAAGGCACCGACCCTGCTACGCTGGCCGCGCGCATGGGCTGGCTTGCACAGCTTTGCCTCGAACACAATTTGACTTTGTCCAAACGACTGCACATCGAGCTGTACGGGGATACACGGGGGACCTGATGAGCTCGAAACCGGCATCGATGCAGGGGATACTTACCGAAGGGCCGGTGTTCCGCACGCTGGTCCTGTTCAGCATCCCGATGCTGCTGTCGAACATCCTCCAGTCGCTGTCGGGCACGATCAACTCGATCTGGGTCGGCCGCCTGCTCGGCGAGGACGCGCTCGCGGCGACCGCCAACGCCAACATCATCATGTTCCTCGTCGCCGGCGCCGCGTTCGGCTTCGGCATGGCGGCGACGGTCAAGATCGGCCAGCGCTTCGGCGCGCGCGACATCGAGGGCGCGAGGCGGACCTTCGGCACCGCGGTCGGCTTCTCCTCGGTGCTGATGCTCGGCATCGCCGCGCTCGGCTGGCTTGCCGCGCCGGCGCTGCTGACCGGGCTCGAGACCCCCGGCCACGCCTACGGCCTCGCGCTGACCTACATCCGGCTGATGTTCGTCTCGATGCCGTTCATGATGGTCTCGGTGATCCTGACCATGGGCCTGCGCGGCACCGGCGACGCGCGCACGCCGCTGATCTTCATGCTCGTGACCGTGGCGATCGACACCGTGCTCAACCCGGTGCTGATCACCGGCTACGGCCCGTTCCCGGCGATGGGCATCGCCGGCTCGGCCACCTCGACGATCATCGCCAGCCTCGTCTCGTTCATCGGCATGCTGATCTACGTCTACGCCAAGGACCTGCCGCTGCGGCTGCGCGGGGCCGAGCTCGGCTACCTCAAGCCGCGCGGCGAGGAGCTGCACTTCATCGTCACCAAGGGCGTGCCGATGGGCGCGCAGATGCTGGTCATGAGCGCGGCCGGGATCATCGTCGTCGGCCTGGTCAACCGCGAGGGCCTGATGCTGACCGCCGCCTACGCCGCGGCGATGCAGCTGTTCACTTACGTGCAGATGCCGGCGATGGCGATCGGCGGCGCGGTCAGCGCGATGGCCGCGCAGTTCATCGGCGCGAGGAAGTGGGACCGGCTCGACCAGATCACCCGCGCGGGCGTGCTGATCAACTTCGCCATGACCGGGGCGCTCGCGGCGCTGCTGCTGCTGTTCGACCGCCCGCTGCTGGTGCTGTTCCTCGGGCCGGAAAGCCAGGCGGTGCCGTTCGCCCGCCACATCCAGTTCCTCGCGGTGTGGAGCTTCATCCTGTTCGGCGTGACCATGGTCTATTCGGCGACCATGCGCGCCGGCGGCGCGGTGTGGATCCCGCTCGCGATCATCGCCATCGCGCTCTACCCGGTGCGCCTCGGGTTCTACTGGCTGACCTACGACTGGCTCGGCGCCGACGCGATCTGGCTCTCGTTCACGGTCGGCTCGATCGCTGGGCTCGTGCTCGGCTGGGCGTTCTACCACTATTCGAACTGGCGCAAGCACGCCCAGGCCGAGAGCGCCGAGGAAGCGCAGGAGCAGATCCAGGCCGACGGCGAGCCGGCCGGGCGGATGTTGCCCGACCTCTGAGCGGGTTCAGCGGCGCTTCGGCGGGTCGTCCGGCGGGGGTACGATCGAGCCGATGGGCTCGCCGTTGTGCAGGACGTCACACGTCGGGCAGTCGGAGCTTTCCTCGGCCCGCCGGAGAGCGGCCTGGTCGGACGCCGCGAGGATGTCCTTCTTCTTGAGCACGGTCCCGCCGGGCTCGGTTACCTTGTTGATTCGATAGTGTTTCATGGGTGCCCTCGGCCCGCCAAGCGCGGGCCCGTCCGGGCACCGGTGTAGCAGGCCGCCGGGCGTCCGAAAACTCCCGCCGCGAGTGGCTTACTTGCCCTGCGCGCGCCAGCGCTGGACGGTGCGGATCACGCGCTCTTCCTCGCCGCCGGTCTCGCGCCACAGCTCGGTGAAGCTCGGGTCTTCCGACGCCGGGCGCTTCGATTCCTCGAGGTTGTCGAACGCCACGCGGATCGGGATCGCCACGCCCTCGCCGCAGATGATGCACTCGCGGTTGCGCAGCGCCGGGATCGAATCGAGGAAGCCGCGCGCGCCTTCGGGCATCGCCGCCTTCACGAACGCCTGGTCGCGGTCGTTGTTGAGGCGCATCGAGATGATCGTGCCGCACTGCGACAGCACGCCTTCGGC
>CBHWED010000291.1:0-3196 GCA_966112795.1 uncultured bacterium | reverse complement strand
GGTTGGCGTAGCCGATCTGCTCCGACTGGCTGATCGCCATCATCGCCACCTGGGTGTCGAAGATCGGGTGCGGGGTCTTCTTGGTCAGGTTGTAGACGATCTCGACGTCCTGCCCGCCAGCATGGAAGACCTTGAGTACGTCCTCGTTGTTGGTCAGCAGCTCGAGCAGCGGGGTCAGGTCGATGCCTTCGGCGAGCGGGTCGATCGCCGCCGCTTCCTCCTCGTTGCCGACCTGCACCAGGCACAGCAGCGGGTAGTAGGTGTTCTCGCGCATGAATTCGGTGTCGACCGCGACGAACTCCGATTTCGCCAGCCGTTCGCAGAGATCGGCCAGTTCCTCAGTCGTCGTGATCAGCGGGTGTATCTTCATCGGGCGCGCTTGGCAGAAGGGACGGCCACAAACAATGCCTGTTCCCGCTTCTAGCGGTGCGGAAGGCCGCAGAACAAGCCACGCTCGGCGGATGTTAACACTCCGCGCGTAATCGTCGTCGCATGGGTAACCATACCTGCGTAACCACGCAGAGCGGGCCCGGTGCCCTCTCGCGCGACGAATTTCTCCGCTTTGCCTCGGTCTACCCGAGCGAGCCGGGGACGCTGAGGCATGCCCTCGCGGGGCATCCGCTGCTGACGCTCGAGGCACTGGCCGGGGCCTGCGAGCGAATGAGTCCCGCGAACCTGCTGTGCCACGCGGCGAAGAACCGCAATGGCGAGGGCTTCGCGCCGAGCGCGCCGCCGGCGCAATCGATCGGCGAAACGGTGCGCACGATCGCGGGCGCCGGGCGCTACGTGATGATGAGCTTCGTCGAGCAGCTGCCCGAATACGCCGAACTGATGCGCGCGACGGTGGCCGAGCTCGCCCCGGCGATCCGGCCGAAGACCGGCGAGCCGCTGCAGCTGCGCGCGTTCCTGTTCATCTCCTCGCCCGGCACGCTCGCGCCGTTCCACTTCGACGCCGAGTACAACGTGCTGTTCCAGATCGCCGGGGCCAAGGACTTCGCGCTCTATCCGCCGGTCGCGCCGTGGATCACCGACGAGTCGAACGAACGCTATCACCGCACCGGCGACAACCTGCTGCCATGGCAGGACGGCTTTGCGGGCGAGGGCAGGCGTGTCGCGCTGGGGCCGGGCGACGCGCTGTTCGTGCCCTACCGCTGGCCGCACTGGGTCACCGTCGGCGACGAGCCGTCGATCTCGCTGTCGTTCACCTGGAACTCGCGCGCCGGGTTCGAGCAGAACGACGCCTATCGCCTCAACGCCTGGCTGCGTCGCTTCGGGCTTTCGCCCGCCTCGCCGGCGCCGCTGCCCGCGCGATCGGCGGCGCGTTCGGTCGCCTGGCGCGCGCTGACCCGGCTGCACCTCGGCTGACGGCGATGTTGCAGGTTCGCGCATCGCTCATGGGCAGTTCGGGACGCGCGGCCGCGTTGCGGCTGCTCCGCCCGGCCGCGCTCAGTGCGCAGGGCCAGGCGGCGTGGGACGCGCTCGGCGACGAAGCCGAGGCACCGAGCGTGTTTGCAGAGCCGTGGTTCACGCGCTGCTCGCTCGCGCATTGCGACCCGCGCCGCGAAGTCTTGCTGGCGGTGGTCGAGGACGAAAGCGGTCGCTGGCTCGGCGTGTTGCCGGTCGTTCCGGCCTTGCGGCAGGGGCGTTCGCCGGTGCCGGCGTGGATCGGCTGGCGGCACCCCAACCAGTTCGTCGGCTCGCCGCTGGTGCGGCGTGGACAGGCCGAGCGGTTCTGGCGCGACCTGCTGCACGGGCTCGGGCGGCACGGCCATCGGCTGTCGCTCGTGCTCGGCGCCTTGCCCGCCGACGACCCCGTCACGGACGCGCTGCTGCGCATCTGCGCCGCCGAGGGGCGTGCCATCGTGATCGATCGCCGGATCGCGCGCGCATGCCTTCGTTCGGGCGACGCGCCCGAGCAAGGCGCCAAGCAGCGAAGCCGCATCCGCGGGCTCGAGCGTAAGCTCGCCGCCGAGGTGGGGGCGGTCGGGTTCGAGCCGGTCCACGATCCGGACGCGGTGGACGGCCTGCTCGACATGTTCCTCGCGCTCGAGCTGTCGGGCTGGAAGGGGAGGGCAGGATCGGCGCTCGCCTCGAGCGGCGGCACGCGCGCGTTCTTTCGCGATGTCTGTCGCGCCGCCGCGGCGAGGGGCCGTCTGGAGGCAGCGAGCCTGTCGTCCGGCGGACGGATCCTGGCGATTTCGCTCCAGCTCGGCGGCGCCACGTGGCTCTGCGGGTTCAAGACCGCTTACGACGAGGCTTTCGGCCGCTATGCGCCCGGCCTCCTGCTGCTCGACCGGCTGACCCAAGGCTACGTCGAGCGCGGCGTCGCCGCGGTCGACAGCTGCGCGCTGCCCGAGCAGCAGCCGGTCTCGCGCCTGTGGCCCGGCCGGCGCGAGCTGATCGATTGCCGCGTGGCGCTCGGCGGCGCGGTGCGCGGGCGGCTGTTCGAGGGAATGCTCGCCTGCGAACGCCTCGCGCGGGGCTTGCCGTCGGGCGCCTGACGCTTGACAAACTCCTGCCGCCCCTGTGTTAGGCGGCGCTTGCGCCCGCAGGGGCGCCTATCCCCAAGATCTGAAAGCCGCCGAGATGCACGCCTACCGTTCCCACACTTGCGCCGCGCTGCGCGCCGAGCACGTCGGCGAGGCCGTTCGCCTCTCGGGCTGGGTCCATCGCAAGCGCGATCACGGCGGGGTGCTGTTCGTCGACTTGCGCGATCACTACGGGATCACGCAGATCGTCGCCGACTCCGATTCCCCGGCGCTCGAAGTGCTCGAGCACTTGCGCGTCGAGAGCGTCGTGACGATCGACGGCTCGGTCAAGGCGCGCGCCGAGGGCACGGTCAACCCGAACCTGCCGACCGGCGAGGTCGAGGTCTACGCGCGCGGCGTCACGGTGCAGAGCCGCGCCGAGGAGCTGCCGATGCCGGTGGCGGGCGAGCAGGAATACCCCGAGGACATCCGGCTCAAGTACCGCTTCCTCGATCTGCGCCGCGAGAGCGTGCACAAAAACATGATGCTGCGCAGCCAGGTGATCGCCTCGCTCCGCCGGCGCATGGTCGAGCAGGGCTTCACCGAGTTCCAGACGCCGATCCTGACCGCCTCGAGCCCCGAGGGCGCGCGCGACTACCTCGTGCCGAGCCGGGTGCACCCGGGCAAGTTCTACGCGCTCCCGCAGGCGCCGCAGATGTTCAAGCAGC
>CBHWED010000290.1:0-3217 GCA_966112795.1 uncultured bacterium | reverse complement strand
CGGTGTTCGAGTGGTACGACTTCTTCGTCTACGGCACGCTCGCGCCGATGATCGCGGCGACGTTCTTCCCCTCGGACAACGCCACGCTGTCGCTGCTGCTGACCTGGGCCGGGTTCGCGATCGGCTTCGGCTTCCGTCCGCTGGGCGCGATCCTGTTCGGCTTCCTCGGCGACCGGCTCGGGCGCAAGTACACGTTCCTCGTCACAGTGACGCTGATGGGCGCCGCGACCGCCGCGGTCGGCATGGTGCCGAGCTACGCGAGCCTCAAGCTCGCCGCGCCGCTGATCGTGATCGGCCTGCGCATCCTCCAGGGCCTCGCGCTCGGCGGCGAGTACGGCGGCGCGGCGATCTACGTCTCCGAGCATTCGCCGCCGGGCAGGCGCGGGTTCTTCACCGGGTTCATCCAGGCGAGCGTGATCGGCGGCTTCGTGCTCAGCCTCGCGGTGGTGCTCGCCTGCCGCCTGCTGATCCCGAAGGAGGCCTTTGCCGACTGGGGCTGGCGCCTGCCGTTCCTGATCTCGCTGCTGATGCTGGCGATCTCGCTGTGGATGCGCCTCAAGCTCAGCGAGAGTCCGGTGTTCACGGCGATGAAGCAGGAAGGCAAGACCTCGCGCAACCCGTTCGTCGAGAGCTTCACTTATCCGGGCAACAAGAAGCGCATCTTCGTCGCGCTGTTCGGCGTCGCCTGCGGCTTGACGATCATCTTTTACACCGCGTTGTTCTCGACCCTGTCGTTCCTCAAGGGCCCGATGCGCGTCGACGACACCGCGGCCGAGCTGATCGTCGGTGTCGCCTCGCTGCTTGCGGTGCCTTCGTTCGTCTACTTCGGCTGGCTGTCCGACCGGGTCGGGCGCAAGAAGCCGATCGTCTGGGGCTACGTGCTCACGCTCGTGCTGCTGTTTCCGCTGTTCTGGGGCATGGCTGCGCTGGCCAACCCGGGCCTCGCCGCCGCGTCGCGCGCGGCGCCGGTCGCGGTCGCGGGGCCAGGGTGCAGCTTCAATCCCTTCGCCGCCAAGCAGGCGACTCCGTGCGGGCTGTTGCTCGAGGACCTGACCGCGCTCGGCGTGCGCTACGATCTCAGCGAGGGGCCGCAACTCTCGCTGACCGCCGGCGGCACGGCCTTGCCGCTCGACGAGTACGCCTGGGCCGACCGCGACGCGCGCCGGGGCCAGCTCACGGGCTGGCTCGGCGAGCACGGCTACGACCTCGCCAAGCAGGTCCCGCCGGCGCTCAACATTCTCGGGATCGTCGTGATCCTCGTGGTGTTCGGCTCGCTCTCGGGCGCGACGTTCGGCCCGGTGGCCTCGCTGCTGTCGGAGATGTTCCCGCCGCAGATCCGCTACAGCTCGATGTCGATCCCGTATCACATCGGCACCGGCTACTTCGGCGGCTTCCTACCGCTGATCGCGAGCACGATCGTCGCGCTGACCGGCAATATCTTCGCCGGGCTGTGGTATACCTGGATTCTGCTGGTAGTGGCGGTCGTGGTGGCGTGGTGGGGATTGCCCGCGGGGCCACCGCGCGACTTTGCCGATGAACTTGCCTGACCTGCCACCGCCTTCACTGCGCCTGAGACTCGACGCCGACGCGCTTGCCGCCAACTGGCGCGCGCTCGACCGCCTATCCGGTACCGCCGCCGCGGGTGCGGCGGTCAAGGCCGATGCTTACGGGCTCGGCGTCGACAACGTGGTGCCCGCTCTGCTCGCGGCCGGGACGCGCGATTTCTTCGTCGCACACTGGAGCGAGGTGCCCGCAGTGCTGCGCCACGTCGAGCCTGCCCGGCTCGCCGTGCTGCACGGTCCGCTGCGCAGCGAAGATGCACAATTCGCACGTGCAACCGGCGTGCGCCCGGTGATCAACAGCCTGCACCAGGCGCGCGCGTGGCTAGATGCCGGCGGAGGGCCGTGCGACCTGATGGTCGACAGCGGGATCAACCGGCTCGGGCTCGAGCCCGGCGCGATCGGCGATCCGCTGGTCGCGGCGCTCGAGATCGACACGCTGCTGTCGCACCTCGCCTCGGCCGACGAGGACGTGGACCAGAACGGTGCCCAACTGGCGCTGTTCGAGGACATCGCGCGCCAGGTGCCGGCTAGGCGCCGCAGCCTCGCCAACAGCGCCGGCATCGCGCTCGGCGAGCGCTATGCCTTCGATCTGACGCGCCCCGGCATCGCGCTTTACGGCGGCGTTCCCCGGCCCGAGCTGGCGCAGGTGATCCGCCAGGTCGCCCATCCGCAGGCCGCCGTGCTGCAGCTTCGCGACCTCTCGCCCGGCGACAGCGTCGGCTACAACGCGACCTTCACCGCCGACCGGCCGATGCGCGCGGCGACGGTCTCGCTCGGCTATGCCGACGGGTTCCTGCGCTGCTGGGCCGGCACGGGCGGCCTCCGCCTCGGCGACACGCCGCTGCCGCTGCTCGGCCGGGTCTCGATGGACATGGTCGTGGTCGACTGCACCGCGGCACCAGACTTGCGCGAAGGCGACTGGCTCGACGTGCCCTACAGCCTGCCCGAGGCCTCGGCGCGCTGCGGCCTGTCGCAATACGAATTGCTGACGCTGCTCGGGCGGAGATTTGCCCGAAGGTCTTCAGGGACTTGCTAACTTTGTTGCACCGCACATGCTGCGAATGCTAAATGCAGCATAAACGCAACGCTGGGGAGCATGGGATGGCGACGAATACCGGGACGGGCGACGAGCCCATCATCATCAAGAAATACGCGAACCGTCGCCTCTACAACACGCGCTCGTCGAGCTACATCACCCTCGAGGACCTCTCGCGGATGACCCGCGAGGGGGTCGATTTCCAGGTGCTCGACGCCAAGACCGGCAACGACATCACCCACCAGATCCTCACCCAGATCATCATGGAGGAGGAATCCCACGGCGAGCAGATGCTGCCGATCAGCTTCCTGCGCCAGCTGATCTCGATGTACGGTAACTCGATGCAGGCGCTGATGCCGCATTACCTCGAAGCGACGATGGACAACTTCCGCGCCAACCAGCGCAAGCTGCAGGAGACGTGGCAGGCGAGCATGGGGCCCGACGCCCTGGCCAAGATGGCCGAGACCAACATGGCCATGTTCAAGGCCGCCGCGAGCGCGTTCATGCCCGGCGGCAAAGTTCCCGGCGCTGAGCCGCCCCCGACCCCGACGCCGCCGGCGAGCGACGACCTCGAGGCCCTGCGCGCGCAGATGGCCGCGATGCAGAAGAAGCTCGACGA
>CBHWED010000289.1:0-3249 GCA_966112795.1 uncultured bacterium | reverse complement strand
CCCCTCCCCCACCTGCGGTGGGTCCCCTCCCCGTTCCGGGGAAGTTAGAGCAGCTCCTTGAGCGGCGTCTCGGCATCGAGCAGCAGCTCGGGCGCGATCGTCGCGCGCGCTTCGACCAGCTTGCGGCCCTGCGCGTAGTCCTTGGTCCTGTTGACGCAGTCGAGCGCCACGACCTGGCCGCCCTTGAGGTAGACCACCGAGAAGCTGCGAGTGGCGGGGTCGCCGCGCAGCACGGTGGCGTCGTGGCCCAAGCTGAGGCCAACGGTCTGCAGGCGCAAGTCGTACTGGTTCGACCAGAACCACGGCACCGCGTCGTAGGGCTGCGGATCGCCGCAGATCGCCTTGGCCGCGGTGTTGGCCATGTCGTTGGCGTTCTGCACGCTTTCGAGGCGGATTACCGCGCCGCCGGCCCACGGGTTGGCGTGCGCGGCGCAGTCGCCGATCGCGTAGACCTCGGGCAGGCTGGTACGGCAGAACTGGTCGACGTCGACCCCGTTGGCCCCGGCGGCGCCGGCCGCGATCAGCGGGCCGACCGAGGGGACGATGCCAATGCCGACGACGACGAGGTCGCACGGAATCGTCTCGCCGCTGGTCAGGCGCACGCCGGTCACGCGATCCTCGCCTTCGACCGCTTCGACCTCGGCGCCGAGGCGGATATCGACGCCGTGCGCGCGGTGTTCGGCCTCGTAGAACCGCGACAGGTCCTCGCCGGCGACGCGCGCGAGCACGCGGTCGAGCATCTCGAGCAGCACGACCTCGCAGCCGAGCTTGGTCAGCACCGCGGCCGTCTCAAGCCCGATGTAGCCGCCGCCGACCACCACCGCGCGGCGCGCCCCGGCGGCAAGCGCGGCGGCGATGCTCTCGCTGTCGGCACGGTCGCGGATCGCGTAGATGCCCTGAAGCAGCGCCCCGGGGCACGACAGTCGCCGCGGATCGCCGCCGGCGGCCCAGACCAGCGTTTCGTACGACAGCGTGTCGCCCCCCGACAGCGTCAGCGCCTTAGCCGCTGGATCGAGCGCGCGGACGTTGGTGTCGAGCAGGAGCTCGATCCCGCGCTCGGCCCAGAACTGCGGCGGGCGGATCAGCAGACGCTCGAATGGTTTCTCGCCGGCGAGGTAGTCCTTCGACAGCGGCGGGCGCTCGTAAGGCGGCATCGAGTCGCGCCCGACCATCAGGATCGAGCCCGCAAAGCCGTGCTGGCGCAGCGCGATCGCTGCCTGCGCGCCGCCGTGCCCGGTGCCGACGATGACGATGTCCGCGCTGGTCATGCCGCCCGGCTCGGCAAAAATCGCCGCCCGGTCAACCCTTCGACAGGCTCAGGGTGAGCGGGATCGGCGTTCTTCCGGTCGTGCCGAGCCTGTCGAAGCATCATCGCTGGAGCAGGTTGCGCGCCTGGCTGGCGATCTGCGCCAGCATCGCCGGGGCAAGCGGGTTGGCGCCCTGCGCGCGGCCGATCATCGCGCGGAACTGGCGGATCGCCGGCTCGCGCGCCGCGGCCCAGGCCGCGATCAGCGCCTCGGGATCGGCCTTGCCGCGCTTGCCTGCGGCGAGCCCGCGGATGAACTCGAAGCGCATGCGCTGGAAGTCGCGCGCGAGGCCGGCGACGAGCAGCCGCTCCCACGGATCCGACGGGATCATCACCGAGGCGCGCTGCTGCGCCCAATCGAGCCCGAGCCGCTCGCCGAGGTCGCTGAAAGCGCGGGTCAGCGCCATCGGCGGGAGGCCGGTGTCACGCGCCAAGCGCGCGAGCCCGATCGAGCCGTCGACCGCGAACAGGTTGGCGACCATCGCGGCGATCTTCGGCGGCGCCCCGGCCTCGACGAGGTCGGCCGCGATCGCCTGCGCGTGGCCGCGGGCCTCGTCGGCGAGCAGGTCGTCGACGTGATCGACGAGCTCGGCGACGCCGGCGGAGACTTCGCCGACGAGCTGGGCGGGGCCCTGCATCGCGCCGCCGGCGCGCAGAAGGTCGGCCATGTGTCCGCGCATTGCCGAGGCGGTGCGCTCGAACAGCTGCAGCCGCGCCGTCTCCGGCATCGGCGCCGTCTCGATCGCCTGCCAGATCGCATCGACCCCGAGCAACCGGCTCGCACCGACGAACGCGCCGGCCACGCGGTCGAGCCCGGCACCTTCCTCTTCGGCGAGCTCGAACGGGTGGACCACCCCCATCCGGTTGACGACCTTGTTGGCGATCACCGTGGCGACGATCTCGTTGCGCAACCGGTGGCCGAGGATGCGCTTGCGGAACGGCGCCTGCATCGCCTGGGGGAAGTCGCTGAACAGCAGCGGCTCGGTCGCCGCGTCGCCCGCAAGGTCGCTCCCCTCGATCGCCTCCTGCAGCGTGAGCTTGGCGCTCGACAGCAGCACGGCGAGCTCGGGACGGGTCAGGCCATGCCCGTCGGCCGCGCGCCGGGCCAGCGTCTCGCTGTCGGCAAGGCCTTCGGTCTTGCGGTCGAGATCGCCGCCGTCCTCGAGCGTTTCGATCACCCGCAGCTGCGCGGCGACCGCACGCGGTCCGCCGCGCTCGGCGATCGACAGCGCGAGCGCCTGCAAGCGGTTGTCCTCGAGCACCAGCGCCGCGACCTCGTCGGTCATCGCCTCGAGCAGCTCGACCCGGCGCGCCTCGCTGAGCTGGCCGGCACGCTTCGCCGCCTCGAGCGCGATCTTGATGTTGACCTCGTTGTCCGAGCAATCGACCCCGGCCGAGTTGTCGATGAAGTCGGTGTTGATCCGCCCGCCGTGGAGCGCGAACTCGATGCGCCCGGCCTGGGTCACCCCGAGGTTGGCGCCCTCGCCGATCACCCTTGCGCGCACTTCGCCGCCGCTCACCCGCAGGGCATCGTTGGCCGGATCGCCGACCTGCTGGTGCGCTTCCTGGCTCGCCTTGACGTAGGTACCGATGCCGCCGAACCACAGCAGGTCGACCGGCGCCTTGAGGATCGCGTTGATCAGGCTCTCGGGATCGAGCTCCTTGGCTGCCACGCCGAGCGCGGCCTGCGCCTGCGGCGACAACGGAATGCTCTTCTGCGTGCGCGGGAACACCCCGCCGCCCTTGCTGATCAGCTTGGCCGAATAGTCGGCCCAGCTCGAGCGCGGCAGCTCGAACAACCGCTTGCGCTCCTTCCAGCTCGTCGCCGGATCCGGATCGGGATCGATGAACACATGCCGGTGGTCGAATGCCGCGACCAGCTTGAGCGCCTTCGACAGCAGCATGCCGTTGCCGAACACGTCGCCCGACATGTCGCCGCAGCC
>CBHWED010000288.1:0-3270 GCA_966112795.1 uncultured bacterium | reverse complement strand
AAGGGGATCGGCGCGAACGGACGCCCCCGCGGTCCCCGGGACGCATCGGAAACCTCTTCGTCGGCGCCACTGTATCTTGCCGACGGCATGGCTTCGGGTATGAGTAGCGCCGGGGGGAAACCAAGTCTCGGCACGCGGGCGCACCGCGGCTGAAGGTACCGCCACCCCCAACGAAAACTATCGGGCGCCGACAAGGTGCGAGGGGGGACTATTCCGGCCACGATCGATCTGGAGAACCTCGGCGCGGGCGGCGAGCAAATCTACGGCCCGCTGCATTACGCGCTGCTCGGCTTCTCGGTGGCCTCCACCGGCGACTTCAACGGCGACGGCTTCGAAGACCTGGTCATCTCCGGGCCCGCGACCGACGAGGTCAACCGGGGGCGCGGGATCACGTATGTCGTGTTCGGCGGAACCGACGGAATCGGCGACATCGATCTCGCCAACCTGGCGCCGAGCCAGGGCTTCGCGATCTACGGGCCGGCGGTGCTCTATGCCAGCGGGCCCGACGGCGTCGACACCAACGCCGCGGCCGCCGGCGACGTCAACGGCGACGGCTTCGACGACCTCGTCATCGGCACGCCGCGCGACAACACCAACGGCAACACCTCCGGCGCGAGCTACATCGTGTACGGACACGCCAGCGATTTCGGCACGCTCGATCTCGGCACGATGACTGCTGCGCAAGGCAGCAAGATCGTGATCTCGCCCTATTTCGACACCCCCTTCGAGACTTGGGGACCGTTCCTCGGCGGGAGCGTGGCGAGCGCGGGCGACGTCAACAACGACGGCTACGCCGACGTGATCCTCGGTTCGATGTTCCATTCGATCGACGGCGCGTCGCTGGCCGGCGCGGCCTACCTGCTGTTCGGATCGGCCGACGGCATCGGCAACCTCAACGTGGCGACGATGACCGCCAGCGAGGGCTACGCGCTGCCCGGCAGCGAAGCCTATGGCACCGCGGGCCGCGACGTCGCCGGGCTCGGCGACGTCAACGGCGACGGCATCGACGATTTCGCCGTGGCGATCCCGAGCTACCAGGCGGGCCCCGGCAAGGTCGTGGTACGCTTCGGGATCGACGGCGGCGCATTCTCGGGCGGGCTGGCGCCCTCGCCCAGCCAGGGCTTCGTGATCCACGGTCTCAACTACGCCGGCTATCACATCGCCGGCGCCGGCGACGTCAACGCCGACGGATACCAGGACATCCTCGTCGCCGAGTATGGCGCGGAAGCGACCACGGCGTACCTGCTGTGGGGCCGGGCCAACTCCACGGATATCGACCTGACCACGCTCGGAGGCACGCCGGACCCCGATCCCGTTCCCGACCCGCCGCTGCCCGCCGGCATCCGCATCGATCGCAGCGTGACCTGGGGGACGATCGGCGATGTCGCGGGCGTCGGCGACGTCAATGGCGACGGTTTCGACGATTTCGCGATCGGCATCTACGACTCGTGGGGCACCATCCCCTCGACCGACTTCATCGTCTACGGCTCGGCCTCGCTCGACGCGATCACGCTCGGCACGAGCGAGGGCCTGCTGCTGCGTACCGGCGAGCTCAAGGATTACCTCGGGATGTCGCTCGGCGCGGCGGACCTCGATCGCGACGGCTTCAGCGACGTTCTCGCCGGGGCCTGGGACAGCAACATCGCCCATGACTACGCGGGCGCGGTCTACGTGGTCGACGGCGTGGTGCCGGTCGGCGCTATGGTGCGCAGCGGCACTCTCGCTTCGCAGACGCTTGCGGGCGGCGACGGCAACGACACGCTCAACGGCCTTGGCGGCGACGACGAGCTGTTCGGCAACGGCGGCGACGACACGCTGAACGGCGGCGACGGCAACGACAGCCTCTACGGTGGCGCCGGCCACAACGTGTGGCATGGCGAGGACGGCGACGACGCGCTGATCATCGATGTCGCGCCGCTGTTCCCGCCTACGGGAACGCCGCCCTCACTGGGCACGATCGACGGGGGCGCCGGGTTCGACACGCTCGTGCTTGCCGACACCGTGCCGAACGATCTCGGCCAACAGCGCGGCGACACGGCCTTTTCGCTCGCGTGGATCGCCGTTTCGGGGATCGAGCGGCTCCGTTTCGATTCCACGCTCCTGGCGTGGCAGACCGCGGCCATCAAGCTGAGCCAGGTCACCGCGTCGGGACTCACCGAGATCGTCGGCGGCGATGGCGTCGAGGAGCTCGTTACGGTCGCCGACGGGCCGGGCGTGAGCTTCACCATGCCGGACTACGTGCTGACCGATTGGCACTCCTCGCCCTCCGGCCATCTCGGGATCGGGGACCTCCTGGTCCTGTCGAACGGCACGAACGCCGCCGTCACGCTCAATTCGCGCGAAGGCCTCGCGTCGACGCAGATGCTGCTCGGCGGCACCTTCAACGAGACGCTCAACGGTGCGAGCGGCATGGACGTGCTCGAGGGCCGTGGCGGGATCGACGTGCTCAACGGCAACGGCGGCGACGACGTCTTGGTCCTCGCCAACTTCTTCGACTACAGCCTCAATCTTACGACCTTCACCGGCGCCGGCAGCAGTTTCAACGGCGGCGACGGGTTCGACGTGCTGTCGATCGGCGGTGCCGTCGCCTTTGCCGGAACCCTGTCCGGCATCGAGAGCATTTACCTGCAAACGGGCGACACCCCGCTTCCCCCGCCCGGATATGATCCGTTCGCTCAGCTTTGGGCGCAGGAGGCGGCGGTGCTGACCATCAGTGCCGCAAAGATGGCTGCCCTGCCCGCCAACCTCGTGCTCGAGGGCATCGGCACGATCATCGTCAACCTCGTGCCGGGCGACAGCTACGACGCCTCGGGCTTCACGGTCGTTGGGGGTTCGTCGATCACGCACGTGGTCAACGGCAGCACGGCCAACGACGTGATCCGCGGCCTCGAGGTCGCCGACCAGCTCAACGGCGGCAACGGCAACGACGTGCTCGACGGCGGCGCCGGCAACGACACGATGAGCGGCGGGCTCGGTGACGACACCTATTATGCCGACAGCGTCGGCGACGTGATCAACGAGTTGGCGGGCCAGGGCACCGACACGCTGGCGGTCGGCTTCAGCTACACGCTTGCAGCGGGTTCGACGATCGAGAACCTTGCGACGATCAATCCGGCCGCGACCACGGCGATCAACCTGACCGGGAATGCCGGAGTCAACGCGCTCATGGGCAACGCCGGGGCCAACCTGCTCGACGGCAAGGGCGGCGCAGATACGATGACGGGCGGCGCCGGCGACGACTGGTACTTCGTCGACAGCGCCGGCGACCTG
>CBHWED010000287.1:0-3276 GCA_966112795.1 uncultured bacterium | reverse complement strand
TCGGCGATGGCGGTCTTGCCGACGCCGGGATCGCCCACGTAGAGCGGGTTGTTCTTCGACCGGCGGCAGAGGATCTGGATCGTCCGGTCGACTTCGGCCGAACGGCCGATCAGCGGGTCGACCTTGCCCTCGAGCGCCTTCTGGTTGAGGTTGACGGTGAACTGGTCGAGCGCGGAATCCTTCTTGCCGCCCTTGTCCTGCTTCTCCTCGCTCTTGGCCTCGGGCTCGTCGGCGCCCTGCGGGGTGCGGCTTTCGATCTGGCGGCCGCCCTTGCCGATGCCGTGGCTGATGTAGCTCACCGCATCGAGCCGGCTCATGTCCTGCTGCTGGAGGAAATAGACCGCGTAGCTGTCGCGTTCGGAGAACAGCGCGACGAGCACGTTGGCGCCGGTGACGGTGTCCTTGCCGCTCGACTGCACGTGCAGGATCGCGCGCTGGATCACCCGCTGGAAGCCGGCGGTCGGCTGCGGGTCGGCGTCGTCCTCGGTCTTCAGGGACTGGTATTCCTGGTCGAGGTACTGGCGCACGACGTTGCCGAGCTCGCCGAGCTCGACGCCGCAGGCGGTCATCACTTCGGCGGCTTCGGGGTCGTCGACCAGCGCGAGCAGCAAGTGCTCGAGCGTGGCGTATTCGTGCGTGCGGTCGGTCGCGTGCTGAAGCGCGGTGTGGAGGGTCTTTTCGAGACTCTGAGCAAAGCTAGGCATCTGTCATCAATCCAAGGAGCGAGGATACGATCCGATAGTTGCGAATGTGCAAAGGGCCGTCTGAATGCGTCGCGAACGGCGCCGACCTTCTGTGTTCATGAACGAATATGGGGCGCTGGCAGCGCGATTGCGAGAGCAAGGGGCGCGCTGCCGCCCCATCAGCTCGGCTCTTTCGGTTTGAACAGCGAGTCGGCCAAGGCCCGGTGGCTCGCGGCCTTGCCGTGCTGCGCCCTGACCCGTTCGATCTCGGCTTCGAGCAGCGCGATGCGCTCCAGCAGCTCGTCCTGCGAATAGGTATCGAGCGGTTCGCCGGCCAGCCGGCTCGCGGAATCTCCGCGCACCCGGGGGAGATCGTCGTCCATTGCAACGCAGCATGAGTCCGCCCCCGCTTGCTGTCAATGGGGCCGGACATTAGGGCTGGGCATTAGCACAGCGGACCGTGGCAATAGGGGTACAGGGGAACGTGACGCTTCCGGCAACGATGCAAGCCGTTGGAATTGCCGAGCCGGGCGGACCAGACGTCTTGCGTCTCGAGCAACGGCCGGTGCCGCGCCCCGGAGCGGGCCAGGTGCTCGTCGCGGTCGCCTGCGCCGGGGTCAACCGGCCCGACATGCTCCAGCGCATGGGCCGCTATCCGCCGCCGCCGGGCGCGTCCGACATTCCCGGCCTCGAGATCGCCGGCCGCGTGGTCGCGGTGGGCGAGGGCGCCGACGAGGCACTGCTCGGCCGCGAAGTCTGCGCGCTGGTCGCCGGGGGCGGCTACGCCGAGTACTGCCTCGCCGAGGCCGGGCATTGCCTGCCGGTTCCGGCCGGGCTGTCGCTCGCCGAAGCGGCGGCGCTTCCCGAGACGCTGTTCACCGTGTGGCACAACGTGTTCGAACGCGGCTGGGCGCGCGAGGGCGAGACGCTGCTGGTCCACGGCGGCACCAGCGGGATCGGCACGATGGCGATCAAGCTCGGCAAGGCGTTCGGGCTGACGGTGATCGTGACGTGCGGCAGCGAGGGCAAATGCGACGCCGCGCTCGCGCTCGGTGCCGACCACGCGATTGACTACAAGGCCGGGGATTTCGTCGCCGCGGTCAAGCAAATTACCGGCGGCACCGGGGCCCAGGTGATCCTCGACATGGTCGCCGGCGACTACACCCAGCGCAACCTCGACTGCCTCGCCGAGGACGGCCGGCTGGTGACGATCGCGGTGCTCGGCGGCGCGCAGGCGACGATCAACATGGCCGGGCTGATGGTCCGCCGGCACACCGTGACCGGCTCGACCCTGCGCGGGCGATCGAATGAATTCAAAGCCTTGCTGGCTGACGAGATTGCCCGCACGGTCTGGCCGCTGGTCGAATCCGGCGCCCTGCGCCCGGCGATGGACCTCGCCTTCCCGCTGGCCCAAGCCGCCGCCGCGCACGCCCGCATGGAAGCCGGCGAGCACATCGGCAAGATCGTCCTGGAGATCCAATGACCCGCGCCGAGCTCTACGCCCTCGCCGAAGCCTACCTCGACGCGCTCGAGGCGCACGACCCCGCGCGCCTGCCCTGGGCCGACGATGCCATGTTCACCGAGAACAACGTCCGCCTCGAACCCGGCGACGGCCTGTGGAACACCATCAGCGCCCGCCGCCGCACGTACGACCTCAAGGCCGCCGACCCCGAAACCGGCCAGGTCGCCTGGTTCGGCGTGGTCGAGGAGCACGGCCACCCGGCGATCATGGGGCTTCGGCTCGCGGCGTCCGCGGGGCGGATCGCGGAAGTCGAAACGATCGTCTGCCGGTCGATGGAATTCGGACCGTTCCCGAGTATCGAGACTTATGTCGCGCCGCGGCCGCTGATGCTTGCAGACGTCCTCGAGGCCGAACGCCGGCCGCGGTCGCGGATGGTCGAGATCGCCAACGGCTATTTCGACACGCTCGAGCTCAACGATGGCACGCTCCACACCGAGTTCACCGACGACTGCGACCGGATCGAGAACGGCCTGCAGACGACCAACAACCCGCACATCGAGGGCTATCCGATCGCCGCGATGGGCTGCGCCGCGCAGTTCCGCCTCGGGCAGTACATTTACGACGACCGCCTGCGCGACCGCCGCTTCCCGCTCGTCGACGAGGAGAAGGGCCTCGTCCTCGCCGCAGGGTTCATCGACCACACCGGCAAGGTCGTCGACGTGACCTGGACCGACGGCGTGACCAAGACCAAGTCGGTGTTCCACTTCCCGCACAGCTTCGCGCTGCTCGAGTTGTTCAAGATCGCGGGCGGCAAGATCGCCGGGGTCGAGGCCGCGTTCATCACCGTGCCCTACAACATGCCTTCACCGTGGGAGGGCTGAGCATGGAGCGGCTGGTCCTCCACGAGTACGCGCGCTCGGGCAATTGCTACAAGATCCGCCTCACCGCGGCCCACGTCGGGGCCACGCTCGAGCGGCGCGAGTACGACATCATGAAGGGCGAGACGCGCACGCCCGAGTTCCTAAAGCAGGTCAACGCCAACGGCCGCATCCCGGTGCTCCAGGTCGGCGACCGCCTCCTGCCCGAAAGCAACGCCGCCTGCTGGTACCTCGCCAGCGGCACGCCCCTGGT
>CBHWED010000286.1:0-3317 GCA_966112795.1 uncultured bacterium | reverse complement strand
CGACCGCGCTGCCGCTGCTCGCGGGTGGGCCGCGGCGGCTGGCGCACGGGGTGTTTGGAGCGCTGGTGCGGCGGCCCGCCGCGCTGCCCGCGGTGCCGACCTTGCCGCTCGCGGTTGCCGCCCGCTGGGGCAAGCGCGGCCCCGCGATCGCAGCCGGGCTCGGCGCGCCGCCGCCGCTCGACCTCAGCCTGCGCGATCCGGCGGCGACCGGGGAATGGGCCAGCCGCCTCGGCGGAGCGAGCCTCGCGCCGGGTCATGTCCGCCTGCCGCGCGGAACCGCTGTGGCCGAGCTGCCGGGCTACGCGGAAGGCGCGTGGTGGGTGCAGGACCTCGCCGCGTCGCTGCCTGCGCGCCTGCTCGGCCCGGCGTCGGGCCGGCGGGTGCTCGACTTGTGCGCGGCCCCCGGCGGCAAGACGCTGCAGCTGGCCGCGGCCGGGTGGCGGGTCACTGCGGTCGACGTGAGCGCCAAGCGGCTCGAGCGCCTGCGCGAGAACCTCGTACGCACCGGGCTCGAGGCGGACGTCGTGGTCGCCGACGCGCTGATCTGGCGGCCGGACGCGCCGTTCGACGCGATCCTACTCGACGCGCCGTGCACCGCCACGGGCACCGCGCGGCGCCATCCCGACGTGCTCCACCGCGTCGGTGCGCGGCAGATCGACGAGATGGCCGCGCTCCAGCGGCGACTCATCGAGCGCGCTACGGGCTGGCTCGGTCCGATGGGGCGGCTGGTCTACGCGGTATGCTCGCTCGAGCATGCAGAAGGCGAGGACGCAGCCCGCCGGATCGCGCTCGCGCCCGATCCGGTCCAGGCCGAGGAGCTGCCGGGGTGGCTCGCCCCTTCGCCCGAAGGCTGGCTGCGCACCGATCCCGGCCTGCTCGCGGAGCACGGCGGAATGGACGGCTTCTTCATCGCCCGATTCGCAAACCAGGCTTAAAGGCAGCCGGTCGGGCGCGAGTTACTTCAAGCCTGCTTGACCTTCGCCTGGAAGCTCTTGCGCAGCTTGGCCAGCTTGGGCGGGATCACCGCGAGGCAGTACGGGTTCCGCTGGCCTTCGCCTTCCCAGTATTCCTGGTGATAGTCCTCCGCCGGATACCATTGCGCCGGTCCCTCGATCGTCGTCACGACCTTGCCGCCACGCTCGGCGTTGGCGCGCGCGATCGCCGCCTCGGCCTCGGCGGCCTGGGTCTCGTTGAGCGGGAAGATCGCGCTGCGGTACTGGGTGCCGATGTCGTTGCCCTGGCGGTTGAGCTGCGTCGGATCGTGGGTACCCATGAACATGTCGAGGATCTCGGCATAGGACACCACCGCCGGGTCGTAGGTCACCCGCACCGCCTCGGCATGGCCGGTGTCGCCGTTGCACACCTGCTTGTAGGTCGGATCGGGCACGGTGCCGCCGATATAGCCGCTCTCGACCCCGGTGACCCCGACCACGTCGCGGAACACCGCCTCGGTGCACCAGAAGCACCCGCCCGCGACGATCGCCGTTTCTTCTGTCATGATGCTCTCCTTCGCCGTGGTAGATGGCGAGCGGCATGACGCTTGTCATCCCCCGCGGGCAGGCTAGTTTCGCCGGACAAAATCAACGGGAGAGTGACCATGCGCATGATGCTCTTCGCCGCCGCGGCCACGTTGGCCGTTCCGCTCGCCGCTGTTCCTTCGCAGCCCGCATTCGCGCAACAGGCGATCAACCCGGCGCTCGCCGAAGCTCTCACCCATGCGCGCCGCGACGCCGATCGCGCGCGCGACCAGTACCGCCATCCGGGCGAGACGCTCACATTCTTCCAGATTGAGCCGGGCATGTCGGTGGTCGATTACGTCCCCGCCGACGGCTGGTACACGCGCGTGATCGCCCCGTACCTCGGGCCCGACGGCCGCTATATTGCAATGGGCCCGGACGTGACCGGCGCGCCCGAGGGGCAGCGCAACTACTGGGGCGGGCAGGCCGACAAGATGCGCGCCAACGCGCCGAACTGGAACCTCGGCGCGGCGGCGCCGCTGAGCGGCTTCGGCACCGACGCAGTGCCCGACGCGCTCGCCGGCACGGTCGACCGCGTGCTGATCTTCCGCGAGCTGCACAACATGCTGCGCAACGATTGGCTGCACGACGACATGCTGGCGATCCGCAAGGTGCTCAAGCCCGGCGGCATGGTCGGTATCGAGCAGCATCGCGCGGCGGCCGGGGCGCCCTACGCAGCGACCGACGGCAGCAAGGGCTACTTGCGCGAGAAGGACGTGATCGCGCTGTTCGACATGTACGGCTTCGACCTCGTCGCGCAGAGCGAGATCAATGCCAATCCGAACGACACCAAGGACTGGCCGCAAGGCGTGTGGATGCTCCCGCCGGGCCTGCGCGGTGCGACCGACGAAACCCGTCCGCGGATGCAGGCGATCGGCGAGAGCGACCGCATGACCTTGCTGTTCCGCAAGCGCGACTGACGCGTCTTGTGCAGGGGGCGCAGGCGACTAGATAGCGGCGCATGACCGAAATCACCGTCGCCGCGCTTCAGCTCGCCCTCGGCTCGACCGACGAGCAGGACAACATCGCCGCCGTCTCGGCGCTGGTCGAGAACGCGGCCGCCAGGGGCGCGCGGATCGTGCTGCCGCCGGAGCTATTCTCGGGTCCGTACTTCTGCAAGATCGAGGACGACGCGCTGTTCGCCACCGCGCGGCCGGTCCGCGAGCATCCCTCGGTCGTGGCGATGCAGGCGCTGGCGAAGTCGCTCAACGTCGTCATCCCGACCAGCTTCTTCGAGAAGGACGGGCATCACTACTACAACACGCTGGCGATGATCGACGCCGGCGGCGAGATCCTCGGAACGTACCGCAAGAGCCACATTCCGGATGGCCCGGGCTACGAGGAGAAGTTCTATTTCCGCCCCGGCAACGACGGGTTCAAGGTGTGGGACGTCGCCGGCACGCGCATCGGCGTCGGCATCTGCTGGGACCAGTGGTACCCCGAGACCGCGCGCGTGCTCGCGCTGATGGGCGCCGAGCTCCTGTTCTACCCGACCGCGATCGGCTCCGAGCCGAAGGATGCGGAGATGGACACCAGCCGCATGTGGCGCCGCGCGATGATCGGCCACGCGGTCAGCAACTGCATGCCGGTGATCGCCGCCAACCGCATCGGCCACGAGGCCGAGTGCGGCGGCGACGGGCAGGCGTTCTACGGCCACAGCTTCATCTGCGACGAATGGGGCGACATGCTCGCGGAATACGGGGCCGAGGAATCCGGCGCGCTGGTGGCCAGGCTCGACCTCACCGCGGCCGCGCGCCACCGCGCGAGCTGGGGCTTCTTCCGCGACCGCCGCCCCCAGCT
>CBHWED010000285.1:0-3332 GCA_966112795.1 uncultured bacterium | reverse complement strand
CGCTGTCGTTGACCGCCCGCTGGCCCTTCTCGGGCAGACGCATGGCCAGTTTCATTACTTCGCCTCCGCGTTGGCTGCGCCGGCCTGGGCCAGCGAGGGATCGGGCCGCGGCTGGCGCACGGGACCCTGGTTGGTGAGTGTGGCGCTGTTGTCGCCCGAGCGCAGCACGAGCTCGCGCGGCACGCCGTCGACCACGATCGTGTCGCCGCGCACCGCGAAGTTGACCGGGCCTTCGTCGCCCTTGTGGTCCTTGATCAGGATCGCCGGCAGCGGCGTTCCCGCGGGCCAGACCATGAAGATCGCATTGCCGTCGTCGTAGATGCGCTGCGGCAGCAGCCTGGTGTCGCCTTTCGGGGCCCAGGCGAAGTTGAGCTCGGCCGGATCGACCACCGCATAGGGATCGCTCGCCGCGGCAACCTCGACCGCGGTCGGCGCGGCGCCGGGCACGCTGCCCTCGGCGTCGGCCTGCTGCACGTCGTCCTCCGGCTCCTCCGGATAGACGAAGCCGAGCACATAGACCGGGTTGCGGTTGGTCGGCGCGGCGACGAGGTCGAACAGGTAGGTGTGCTTGTCGGTGACCACGGTCATGTTGGTCACCGCGCGCTCGGCGAGCGGCTTCACGAACAGCAGGTTGGCGCGCTTGTTCGGCGTCACCTGCCACTTCTGCGAATCGCCGATGGCGACGTTCTCGATATGCTCGGCTTCGTCGAAGCGGATCGTCGCCTGGACGCCGGCCTTGCCTTCGATGCGGACGACTTCGTCGGGGCTATACATCCGCTCGACGAGGCGGGCATCCTCGGCGAGCGCAGGGGCGCCGAACGCGGTCGCTGCGAGCAGCGCCGCGGCGATGAGCGCGCGGGTCATTTGAACTTCTCCAGGGAACGGGCGGGCGCCGCGCGGAAGCGGCTGCCGATGCCGCGGGCGCGCGACACCGGGGAAGTGCTAGGGGCCGAGCTGCCGGCCGATAGGGCCACGCTGCCGATAACTTTGGGCTCGCGCCGGCTGCCGCCACCGGCCGCGCCGGTGTCGTTGGCGGCGGCGGGCGCGGAGCGCGACAGGCGGATCTCGCGCGACGGGGCGGTCGCCGCGACGCGCGCCTGCTCGGCAGCGATCGCCATGGCCGGGGCCGGAGCGGCGGCGGAGGCGGGCGCGCCGCCGTCGCGGCTGCCGCCCTCGATCGCCACGGTGCCGGTGAGGCCGAACACGCTCCAGCCGGCGACCATCGTGCCGACGACCTTGAGCACCATGACCATCAGCGCGCAGTGCACCGCGCCGATCATGAAGAACGCCATCGCCGCCTTGGGATCGATCGCGCCGGGTGTCTCGGCGAGCTTGCGCAGGATCGGCACCGACAGCTCGAGCATCAGCGAGCCGCCGAGCACCGCGAACAGCGGGGTGAAGGCCATCAGCACCACGCCCTTGAGCCAGCCGGCGAACAGGCCGCGGGTCGCCTCGAACAGCGCCAGCACGACGAACACCGGGCCGAGCGCGAGGAGGATCGCCAGCGCGATCTTGCAGGTCACCAGCAGGCCGACCGTGCCGAGCAACAGCAGCGTGCCGCCGAGCCACAACAGCCCGGGCGGCGAGAAGGTCGAGGTCGATTCGCCGACGTCGCCGCCGGCGTTCTGGACCAGCGCGCCGAACACCACGTCGATCTTGTCGCCGAAGACTTGGGTCGAGGAGCCGCTGGTGCCGGTGAGCAGGCCGGCCAGCTGGTCGGGCGCGCCGACCGCGAGCGACCAGACGAAGCCCTGGTAGGCCATCCAGCTCGTGGCAAACGTCAACACCATGCCGAGCGTGAGCATCCGCGGCGTGAGCGCCGAGATGCTGAGCTGGCCGCGGCCGGTGATCAGCGAGAACGCGAAGAACGCGACGTAGAGCGTGAGCAGGATCGTCAGCGCCGGGAGCAGCGCTCCGTCGGTCCCGAACAGCCGCCCGAACGCATCCTGCGCGGTCGCGCCGGCCACGCAGTCGACGGCGCGCAGCGAGGCGGCGACGCCATTGCCGACTTCGTCCATCAGCTGCTGGCAGGTGGCGGTGTTCATTCGGCCGCCTCCCAGGCGCCGAAGCCGCCCGTATCGAGATCGTCGCTGTCGGCCTTGACGCCGGGCCAGGCGCGGCCGGTCAGGGCCGGATACCAATCGGCCGGATCGTCGCCGACCGCCTCGCGCAGCAGGTCGAGCCGGCGCACCGCGCTCTCGCGGCCCGAGAGGATCTTGAGCACTTCGGGCGCGCCCGAGAGATCGAGGCGGACCACCACGCTGGCGTCTGGCTGGCGGACGAGGAAGCAGCGGCTGTGCGCCGGCAGCGTCTTGATCAGCGAGAGCTCGTGCTCGGTCAGCCCGAAGCCGTCGCAATAGTCCTCGGCCCGGGCCCGCGCGTTGGGCATGAACACCATCGTCGCGGTCTGCTCGACCAGCGCGGTCGAGATGCGGCTGTCGAGCGCGTCGCGCGCCGACTGGGTGGCGAAGCCGACCAGCGCGTTGCGCTTGCGCAGCGTCTTGAGCCAGTCGCGGATGCGCGCGGCGAAGACGTCGTCGTCGAGCGCCTTCCAGCCCTCGTCGATCAGGATCATCGTCGGCTGCCCGTCGAGCCGCTCGTCGATCCGGTGGAACAGGTACATCATCACCGGGGTGCGCAGCCGCGGGTTCTCGAGCAGCGCGGTCATGTCGAAGCCCATGACCCGGGTGGTCACGTCGAGCCGGTCGTCGACGTTGTCGAACAGCCAGCCGAACTCGCCGTCCTCGATCCACGGGCCAAGCCGGTCGGCGAGGTCACCGGGCTGCGGGCGCCGCGCGCCCGACAGCAGCTCGCGGAAGAAGCGCAGCCGGCGCAGCGAGGCGTCGTTGGCATAGGCCGCGTCGACCGCGCCGGCGATCGTCGCCAGCTCCTCCGGCCCTTCGGCCTTGAGCAGCACCGTGAGCCAGTCGCGCAGGAAGGCGCGATTGACCGGGGTGTCGGGCAGCGCGAGCGGGTTGCACCCGCTGGGCTCGCCCGCGCGGATGCGGTCGTAGCGGCCGCCGATGCCGCGGATGAACAGCTCGCCGCTGCGATCCTTGTCGAACAGCACCGTGCGCGGCGAGAACTTCTGCGCCTGGGCTGCGAGGAAGTTCATCACCACGGTCTTGCCCGAGCCCGACGGGCCGATGACCGAGAAGTTGCCGAGGTCGCCGTGGTGGAAGTTGAAGAAGAACGGCGTCGCGCTGGTGGTCTCGAGCAGCGTGACCGCATCGCCCCAGTGGTTGCCGTCGGCCTGGCCGAGCGCGAAGCCGTGCAGGCTGCCGAAGCTCGCCATGTTGGCGGTCGAGATCATCGCCCGGCGCACGAGGTAC
>CBHWED010000284.1:0-3337 GCA_966112795.1 uncultured bacterium | reverse complement strand
ACCGTGTTCGGCGGCACCTCGGTCAACAAGAACCGCCAGGACGTGGCGCGCGGGGTCGACATCCTGATCGCCACCCCGGGCCGTCTCGTCGACCTGACCGACCAGAACGCGCTCGACCTGTCGCAGGTCGAGATCCTGGTGCTCGACGAAGCCGACCAGATGATGGACCTGGGCTTCATCCACGCGCTGCGCGCGATCGTGCGCATGATCCCGAAGGTGCGCCAGACGCTGTTCTTCTCGGCGACGATGCCGAGCGCGATCAAGCAGCTTGCCGGCCAGTACCTGACCGATCCGGCGCACGTCTCGGTGGCCCCCGCGGCGACCACCGCCGAGCGCGTCGCGCAGTTCGTCTGCTTCGTCGGCCAGTCCGAGAAGCAGGCGCTGCTGACGATGTCGCTGCGCAAGGGGCTGCAGTCGGGCGAGATGGACCGCGTGCTCGTGTTCACCCGCACCAAGCACGGCGCCGACCGCGTGGTGAAGAAGCTCGCCCAGTCGAACATCGCCGCCAACGCGATCCACGGCAACAAGAGCCAGCCGCAACGCGAGCGTGCGCTCGCCGAGTTCCGCGAGGGCTCGGTGCGTGTGCTCGTCGCGACCGACATCGCCGCGCGCGGGATCGACATCCCGGGCGTCAGCCACGTGCTCAACTTCGAGCTGCCCAACGTCCCCGAGCAGTACGTCCACCGCATCGGCCGCACCGCGCGCGCCGGGCGCGAGGGCGTCGCGGTGAGCTTCTGTGCGCAGGACGAGCGCGAGTACTTGCGCGACATCCAGCGGCTGACCAAGGTCACGCTCGACCAGGTCCCGCTGCCGCAGGGCCTGCGTGAGGAAGTCGCGGTCGTCGCCCAGCACGCCGAGCCCGTCCGCGGTCCGCGACGCCAGCCGGGCCGCGGCCAGCCGCCGCGGCGCGACACCCGCACCGAGGCCCAGCGCGACGCGCGCGGCGAAGCCCGCGTCGAGCCGCGCGGCGAGCGCCGCCAGGGCCAGGCTGCCGGCAAGCCGCAGGGCGAGCGCCGTCACGCGCAGGGTTCGGGCAAGCCGCATGGTGGCGAGCATCGCCAGGGCGCGGCCAAGCCGCACGGCGGCGAGCGTCGTTCCGAAGGCGGCAAGCCCGGCGGCAATCGTCGCCGTCGCGGTGGCAGGTCGAACGGCCGCCGCTCGGCCGCGCTCGCTTAAGCGAAGCCTCCTGCCTCATACTCGTCGTCGCCGCGAAAGCGTGGGCGACGAGACGGAGAGAGCTCGCGGTACCCGGTGGCGCTGCCGCAGCCGCGCTACTTCGCGGCCTGCTGCACGCCCTCGTGCGCCGGCATCGGCAGCAACAGCCCGAGCAGCGGTAGCACGATCATCCCGGCGCCCGAGGCGGTCAGCGCCATGGCCACGCCATGGTCCTCGGCGAAATGGCCCCACAGCCACGAGCCGAGCGCGATCCCGCCGAAGGTCAGCGAGCTGACCATCGCGGTGATCCGCCCGACCACCTCGCGCGGGCTCCACAGCTGGCCCGCGACCGAAAACCCGCTCAGCGCCTGGACCCAGCCGGCGCCCGCGAGCACCAGCAGCGCGAGCATCGCCGGCAGCCCGGGATCGTAGGCCACGCCCAGGCAGCCGAGCCCGTAGACGATCCCGGCGGTGCGGATGATCGCCTCGGCCGAGAACCGCACGCGAAACCAGGTGCTGGTCAGCGCGCCGACGACCGCTCCGGCACCGAGCGCGCCGAGCAGGAGCCCGAATACCGCCGAGCCGCGCCCGAGCACGTCGCTCGCGACGAGCGGCATCAGCGCCCAGGCCGCGGCACCGGTCGTGGTGAAAGTGAACGCGCGCAGCATGATCGTGCGCACTTGCCGTGAGCCGAGCGCATAGCGGAACCCCTCGGCGATCACCGCGTGCAGCGCACGCTTCTCCTTCGGCGGCGCCACCTCGGGTTTCCAGCGCCACAGCACCACGATCACCATCAGGTAGCTCACCGCGTTGGCGACGAACGCGCTCGGCGCGCCGCCGAGCGAGACGATCCCGCCGCCGAGCGCCGGCCCGAGGCTGCGCGCGACGTTGAACGCGAGGATGTTGAGCGCCACCGCCGCGGCCAGCTCGGCGCGCGGCACGATCCCGCCGATCGAGGCCGACAGCGCCGGGTTGAAGCACGCGACCCCCGCCGCGAGCAGCGCGGTCAGCACGATGATCGCCGCCGGCGGCAGCAGCCCGGCGAACGCCAGCACCACGAGCAGCAGCGACAGCGCGAACATGCCCGTCTGCGCCAGCAGCATGATCCGCCGCTTGTCGAACATGTCGGCCCACGCGCCCGCGGGCAGCGCGAGCAGCATGATCGGCAGGTTGGTCGCGGTCTGCACCAGCGCGATCACGTCGGCCGGCTGCCGCATCATCGTCAGCTGCCACGCCGCGCCGACCGACTGGATCGCATTGCCGAAGTTCGACAGCAGGCTGCCGACGAGGATCAGCAGGAACGCGCGATGCGCGAGCGGGCTGAAAGTGCTCGAACGGGTCATCGGAAGCTCAGCGGAGGAAAGGAACGATCATCGGCACCCGCGCGCGGTAAGCCTCGTAGCCGCCGAGCTCGGCCTCGAGGAAGCGCTCCTCGACCTTGGCTTTCCAGGCAAACCCGATCGCGAACAGCACCACGCCCGCGAGCGCCCACGGTGTCGCACGGATCACCGCGGTACCGAGAATCGCCGCGATCAGCCCGGTGTAGATCGGATGCCGCACCAGTGCATAAGGCCCGCTCTGGACCACGCGGTGCTCGGCCATGCGCTCGACCCCGCCTGACCACAGCTTGCCCAAGTGCAGCCGGGCCCACCAGGCGAAGAGGATTCCCACGAGGATCAGTCCTTCCATCGACCAGCCGAGCGGCGCGTCGACCGGCCACAGCAGCGGTCGCCCTAGGCGCGGGAAAGCGTTGAAAACAAGAAAAAAGCCGAGGACGATCAAGACGAACTGCAAGCGGTAGTCGCGCCGCGGCGCCCGCGCGGTTGGCTTGCTGCGCCAGAGCGCCGCCAGGTGCCAGCTGATCAGCCACACTGCCCACAATCCCACGGCGATGCGAAAGTAGGGTCCCAGCATCTCGCCCGTTCTCCTCCCGCCGCCGCTTGGCGGTGCGCGACCCGGTTGGCAAGCGCCCGCGCGCCCGCCATATCGCGCGCGCACCGCAGGAGCTTTCACATGGCGCAGTACGACTACGACCTCATCACCATCGGCGCCGGCTCGGGCGGGGTGCGCGCGAGCCGCATAGCCGCGGGCCATGGCGCCAAGGTCGCGGTCTGCGAGGAGTACCGCGTCGGCGGCACGTGCGTGATCCGCGGCTGCGTGCCCAAGAAGATGCTCGTCTACG
>CBHWED010000283.1:0-3388 GCA_966112795.1 uncultured bacterium | reverse complement strand
TTCGGGAATCACCCATTTCGACGTCGCCTCGATCGCCGAGGTGCGGCTGGTGCGCGCGCTGCTGCCGCAGGCGACGCTGTGCTTCATGCACCCGGTCAAGACCAGCAGCGCGATCGCCGAGGCCTATACGGTCCACGGCGTGCGCACCTTCAGCCTCGACACGCACGAGGAGCTGGCCAAGATCGTCGAAGCCACCGGCGGAGCCGAGGACCTCAACCTGCTGGTCCGCCTGCGCGTCTCGTCCGAGCATTCGGAGCTGTCGCTGGCCGCGAAGTTCGGCACCGATCTGGTTGATGCCGGCTCGCTTCTGCAGGCCACCCGCCAGCATTGCGACGCGCTCGGCATCTGCTTCCACGTCGGCAGCCAGGCGATGACTCCGTTCGCCTACGTCCAGGCGATGGAGCGCGTCCGCGCGGCGATCGTCGATGCGGCGGTGACCGTTGACATCATCGATGTCGGTGGCGGCTTCCCGAGCTCGTACCCGGGCATGGAGCCTCCGCCGCTCGAGGACTACTTCGCGCTGATCCACCGCCACTTCGAGATGCTGCCGATCTCGTACTCGGCCGAGCTGTGGGCCGAGCCCGGCCGCGCGCTCTGCGCCGAGTACAGCTCGGTGATCGTCAAGGTCGAGAAGCGCCGCGGCGACGAGCTCTACATCAACGACGGCGCCTACGGCGCGCTGTTCGACGCCGCGCACGTCGCGTGGCGCTTCCCGGTGCGCGCGCTCGAGGACGACCTGACGCAGCCGCTCGAGGAGTTCTCGTTCTACGGCCCGACCTGCGACGACGCCGACTTCATGAAGGGCCCCTTCATGCTGCCGGCCGACATCCAGGCCGGCGACTGGATCGAGATCGGCATGCTCGGCGCCTATGGCGCGGCGATGAAGACCCGTTTCAACGGCTTCGGCGCGGCCGAGGCAGTGATCGTCGAGGACGAGCCGATGGCGAGCCTCTACACGGGCACGCGCGAAGATCCGCGCAAGAGCGAGAACGTCGTCAGCTTGCGCTGACGGCGTTCGCCGCCTTCGCGCCAACCTGGGAAGGACTGCCATGCGTAAGTCTGCCGTCGCCGTTCTGATCGCCGCCGTGGTGGCGCTCGCCGCTTGCAACACCGTCAAGGGCGCGGGCGAGGACATCCAGTCGGTCGGCCAGGCCGGCGAAGACGCTATCCACAATCGCTGATCCGTCGCCTCCGGGCGCCGACTTTCCATGCGATCGCCCGGGTGATACGCAGGCTCGGGGTCGGGTGAAGGGGGATCGATCGATGCAGCCGAAGAACACGCGTATCACCGGGGACGCTGGTATCGCCGAGCGCAACACCTGGGTCTCTCCGCGGATCACGCGCCTTGCTGCGAGCGAGGCCGAGATCGGCCCCGCCGTCAACGGGATCGACCTTGAGCGGGTATCCTGAGCTGACACGAGCATGATCCGGTGGGGTCCGCATCAGACGGCGGACCTCGCCGAGCCGACCGCCGTCGCCCGCTTGCTGGCGCAGGCGATCGCGGTGCGGCCGGACAACGCCGCGCTGCGGCTCAAGCTCGCCGATCTTCACCTCGACCGCTACGACTTCGCCGGCGCCGCCGAAGCGCTCGAAGCGGCGCTTGCGCGCGATCCCGCCTTGCCTGGCGCGCGCGAACGCCTCGCGCGGTGCCTCAACATGCTCGGCCGTCACGACGAAGCGCTTGCGGCGCTCGCGGAGCGCGAGGGCGGGGCGTTCCAGCGCGCGCTGGCGTTCGTCGGCACCGGGCGGACCGCCGAGGCAGAGGCCGAGCTGCGCGCGATCCTTGCCGCCAATCCCCACGACCATTCGGCGCTTCGCGAGCTGGGCAAACTGCTGCGCCGCGGGGACCGCGTCGGCGAGCTGCTCGAAGCGTGTGAGGATCTCGCGGGGGGCGGGGTCGGGCACGCGCAGCTTCTCTACACCTGGAGCACGGCGCTGGCGCTCGCCGGCGACTCGGAGCGGGCCCGGGCACTGCTGCTCGATCCCGCACGGGTCGCCGAGGTGCCGTTGCCGCTGCCCGCGGGGTTCGCCGACATCGGCGAATTCAACGCGGCGCTGGCTGAGGAGATTCTCGGCAACCGCTATCGGCTCAGCGAGTTTCCCGCCGCCAACGAAGCCAACCGCGGCAGCAGCCGCGTCCAGGCGCTGTTCGCCGGCTGCCGGCCCGAGCTGATCGAGGCGCTGCTGGCATCGCTCCAGCACCTCGTCGATACGCTGTCGCCCCCGCGTTGCGGTCCGTTCGACCCGTGGCTCGACGCGCGTCCCGCGGCGGCGCGCCTCAAGGCCTGGGGCCTGATCCAGCGCGGTGACGCTTACGAGGAATGGCACCTCCATCCGGGCGGATGGCTGAGCGGGGTCTACTACGTCCGCGTGCCCGCCGGCGTGTCGGCCGGCGGTGACGGCCCCGGATGCATCGAATTCGGTCCGCCGAGCGCCGTGCAACGCGCGCGGCCCGGGCGCTGGCCGCTGTGGCGCCACCGTCCGCGCGAGGGCCACGTGCTGCTGTCGCCCTCGCATTACGCACACCGCACGATCCCGAGCGGCCTCGACGAGCATCGCATCAGTTTCGCGTTCGACGTGGTTCCCAGCCTCGCGGAACCCGCGGGCGCCGCCGAAGGTTAGTCAAGCGGACGAAGGGGAGGCCATATGCGCCGGATTCTAGCCTATCTCAGCCTCGCGGCGCTCATGGCGACGAGCGCGCCGCCGCTGGTCTCGCCGGCGCAGGCCTACTTCCTCGACGGGGACGAGCTGATGAACAACTGCTCGGTCAAGATTGCCGACGAGCGGTTCGATCCGCAGATCTGCGTCACCTACATCATGGGCGCCTACGACGCGTTCATGTTCCAGCGGCTGATCCGCAACCAGCCGCGCTGCACGCCGCGCACGCTGACCGGCGGACAGTTGCGCGACGTGGTCGTCGAATACCTCGAAAGCCATCCCGACAACCGGGCGATGGATGCCTCGTCGCTGGTCTGGAATGCGATCATCGCCGAATGGCCGGCGTGCGGCACGACGACCGTCAGGCGGCCTTCCTGAGCTCCAAGTCGAGCCGGTCCCAGATCTCGACCAGCGCGCTGGTCAGCTCGGCCATCATCGCCGCGGTGTGCGCCGGGCCCGGCGTGAAGCGCAGGCGCTCGGTGCCGCGCGGCACGGTCGGGAAGTTGATCGGCTGCACGTAGACGCCGTATTCGGCGAGCAGGATGTCGCTGATCTTCTTCGCCCGCACCGGGTCGCCGACCATCAGCGGCACGATGTGGGTGGTCGAATCCATCACCGGCAGGCCGGCCTCGCGGAACTGGCGCTTGAGCTCGGCGGCAGCCGCCTGCTGCGCGTCGCGCTCGGCCGAGCTCGCCTTGAGGTGCTTGACCGCGGCGAGCACGCCGGCGAC
>CBHWED010000282.1:0-3412 GCA_966112795.1 uncultured bacterium | reverse complement strand
GTGGCGCTCGCCAGCAGCATGCGCGTGGTCGAGCGGTGCTCCTGGAAATAGCCGATCGCGCGCGAGAACAGCCGCTGGCCGGTCGGCACCAGCAGGATACCGACGAACACCGCGATCGAGGCCGATGCGAGCACCATGCGGAAGTCGTAGAGCAACGCATCGCCGCCATTCGCGCCGATGCGCACCTCGATCCGCTTGGCGAGGAACGGCCCGAGGAAGCTGTTCGACATCCGCGAGATCAGCACGAGGATGTTGAACAGCGCAAAGCTCATCGCGATCCGTCGCGTGCGCACCCCGGCAATGCGCGCGGCATAGGCGAGCGTGCCGATGAGGTTGATGCCCGCGGTCAGCAGGCAGATGACGAGCAGCTGGGCGTCCATCTCCATGGGCGGGCTAGCCGAGCACGGCGTCGAACGCCGCCTCGAGCCGGGCCAGGCTGGCCGGCACGTCCTTGAGCTTGTCGAGCCCGAACAGGCCGAGGCGGAAGCTGCGATAGTCGGGCCCTTCGTCGACCATCAGCGGCACACCGGCGGCGATCTGCAGGCCTTGCGCGGCGAACTTCTTGCCGTTCTGGATCTCGGGGTCGTCGGTATAGCTGACCACCACGCCCGGTGCGCCGAAACCCTCGGCCGCGACCGATTGGATCCCGCGTTCGGCGAGCATCGCGCGCACCGCGTTGCCTTGCGCCCATTGCGCGGCCTTGAGCGTATCGAAGCCGATCGCCTTGGTCTCCATCATCGACTTGTGGAACGCACGCAGCGCGTCGGTCGGCATCGTCGCGTGGTACGCATGGCCGCCGTTGAGATAGGCCTCCATGATCGCGTTCCACTTGTTGAGGTCCATCGCGAAACTGGTCGACTGCGCGGCCTTGGCCTTCTCGAGCGCCTGTTCTGTCAGCATCACGAGCCCGGCCGAAGGCGGCGCCGACCAGCCCTTCTGCGGCGCCGAGATCAGCACGTCGACCCCGGCCTCGCGCATGTCGACCCACACCGCGCCCGAGGCGATGCAGTCGAGCACGAACAGCGCGCCCACCTCGTGCGCGGCGTCGGCCACCGCACGGACGTAGCCGTCGGGCAGGATGATGCCGGAAGCCGTCTCGACGTGCGGCGCGAAGACCACCTCGGGCCGTTCGGTGCGGATCGTCTCGACCACCAGGTCGATCGGGCAGGGGACGAACGGCGCCTGCGGGCCTTCGCCGATCCGCATCGCGTTCATCACCGTTTCGCCCGAAGGGATGTCGCCGGTCTCGAAGATCTGCGTCCAGCGGTAGGAGAAGAAGCCGTTGCGGATCACCAGCACCTTGCGGTCGGTCGCGAACTGGCGGGCGACCGATTCCATCGCGTAAGTCCCGCCGCCGGGCACCACGACCGCCCGGTACGCGCCGTGGACCTCGCACAGCGTCGCGTGGATCTCGCGCATGACGTGCTGGAACGTCTGGCTCATGTGGTTGAGCGAGCGGTCGGTGAACACGACCGAGTATTCGAGCAGGCCTTCGGGATCGATGTCGGGACGCAGGGCAGGCATGGGGGGTGTCTCCTTCCGCTGCCCCGATTGACCCGATTGGCCCGCCAGTCAAACCCTCGCTGCGCGGGACAAGATGCGACAACGATGGCGTTGTTCGCCCCAGGGGAGTGGGATACAAACCGGCGCGGGGTGGAACGCCAGGGCGCGCCACCGATCCTGGGAGGGGAATACGATGTTCAAGACCGTCCGTTTCGCTGCGTTCGCCGCCGCCGCGTCGCTGCTCGCCGCACCCGCGCTTGCCGCCGATTCGCCCGTGGTCGGCACCTGGGACACGGCGGTCGACGTCCAGGGGCAGAAAGTCACGGCCGAGCTGACCGTGGCCCAGGCCGGCGACGGCTACACCGTGGCGATCAAGGACGGGCCGTTTCCCGGCGCGCCGGCCGACGCACCGGCGATGCCGAGCACGATCAGCGACGTCGTCGTTGACGGCGCCAAGCTGACGTTCAAGCGCAAGCTGACCACGCCGCAGGGCGAGATGAATCTCGCCTACACCGCCACCGCCACCGGCGATTCGCTCGCCGGCGAGATCGTTTCGGACTTCGGTCCGATCGCAATGACCGGGACGCGCAAGTAGCCGTATCGCAACGGGAGGGAAGCATGATGCCGAAGTCGCTCCGTTTCGCCGTCCTCGCCGCAAGCGCGGCGCTGATCGCCGCGCCGGCGTTCGCCGCCGGATCGCCGGTCGTCGGGACCTGGAACACCGAAGCGGTAACCGACTTCGGCACGTTCAAGGCGACGATGACCGTCGCCGAGGCCAATGGCGGCTACACGATCGACATCAAGGACGTTCCGCTCGAGGGTGCACCGCCTTCGCCGCCGTCGCCTCCCGGGGCGATCACCGACGTGGTTGTCGACGGCGCCAACTTCTCGTTCAAGCGCAAGCTGACCACCCCGCAGGGCGAGATGATGATGTCCTACACGGGCACCGTGGAGGGCGACAAGCTGACCGCGGAAGTCGACGTCGGCGAGTTCGGCAAGGTCCCGGTCACCGGCACCCGCGGCTAGCTTCGAAACCCTCTCCCCTGACGGAGAGAGGAAGGCGCCTAGCCCCGCGCGAAGAACCGCTCGATCACCTCGCGCGCGGGGCGGGTCGGGCGCTTGGTGTCGGCGTCGAGGCAGCACCAGCTCGACTTGACTTCGGCGACCACCTCTTCGCCGCGCCGGATCAGCGTCTGGTAGAACGCGCGCGCGCCCTGGACCTTCTCGAGCAGCACTTGCGCGACCACGCTGTCGCCGAGGAAGGTCGGCTTGAAGTAGGTGATCTCGTGCTTGAGCGCGACCCACAGGTGCTGCCCGACGACCTCGGCCGGGGCGATCGCGCGCCAGTGGTCGATCACCGCCTCCTGCACCCAGGTCAGGTAGCTCGCGTTGTTCACGTGTCCCATGAAATCGATGTCCGCTGGCGCGACGGCGATCGGGTAGAGGTGAGGCGGAGCTTTGTTCACAGCGATGTAAGTAGCACGGCGCGGCGGCTGGGGAAAGCCGGGTGAGAGGCAGGGGCCCTCATCCAACTCCGACTAGGCCACTTTGTGGCCAAGTCTCCGTATCCTTCTCCGGCCAGCGGGAGAAGAAGCTGCGCTGACCGCTCCTCCTTCTCCCACGGGTGGGAGAAGGATAGCGCAGCTTGCCGCCGCAGCGGCTAGCGGAGCTTGGATGAGGGCTTCTGCCTTCGCCGCACCCGAGCGGCAGCGCCAGGTTCAGGCTTGTCCTTCGAGCCACTCCGCCAAGCTCGCCAGGCAATCCCGTGCGAGCAGCTTGCTGCGCTCGGGGCTCCACCCCTGGTCGGGATCGGGCAGGTCGTCGTTGTCCTTGAACGGCATCTCGAGCGTCATCGCGCAGGCGCCGTAGCGCTCGGCGAGCTGGTTGGTGCTCATCGACAGGTTGGCCT
>CBHWED010000281.1:0-3442 GCA_966112795.1 uncultured bacterium | reverse complement strand
AGGCGGCGGCGGGGGAGGCGGCGGCGGGGGCGGCGGAGGCGGCGGGGGCGGCGGGGCCGCGCCGCCGAAGTTGAACAGCAGGCTCGCGAGGACCGAGTGCGAGCTCAGGTCGGTTTCGAACCGGCTGTCGATCGGGTTGGCGAGATCGAGGCCGCTGAGGTTGAAGTAGCGATACTTCAGCCCGAGGTCGACGTTCCGGCTGACCGGGAAGCGGGCACCGGCGATGAGCTGCCAGGCAAAGCCGCTGTCGGAATCGTCGATGAACGGATCGGTGTCGTCGACGACCGTGCCGTCGATGTCGGCCCAGGCATAGCCCACGCCGCCGCCGGCATAGAACTGGAACCCGTCGTCGGGCCCGAAGTCGACCAGACCGTTGGCCATCACGCTGGTGACGCTGAAGTCGCCGTCGACGTCGAACGCGTTATCGATGGCCGGGGTGGACGGATCGAGGTCGAGGCCGCCAGCGGACTCGATGCCGTCGATATCGGCGGTCTTGTACCCGACTTCGCCTTCGAGGCGGAAGCGGCCGAAGTCGTAGCCGACGACGCCGTCGATATCCCAACCATTGTCGGTGTTGAGCTGGAAGACATCGCTTTCGTTGTCATCGATCTCGCCGTCATCGTCGACGTCGAAGTCAACGTCGGGCGAGTTCGGGAAGAGAATGCCTCCCTCGATGCCGGCGTAGACGCTGTTGTCACGCGCCATCGCGGGACTGACCAGCATGCTCGTGGTGAGCGCCAGCCCTAGTAATACTTTTCGCATGTGATGCTCCGTTCCTGCTCCGCCCGAGATCGGCGGCGACCAACCGAAGGAGAAAGGCGACCCCTTGGCTGTCAAAGAGACACTGGAGCGCGGTTGAGGTTCCGGGTGGGGTTAATCCGGTGGAAAGCTGTTGCTGCAAAGCAACACAATCCGCCGGTGTCAGCTCAGTTGGCGTGGGCCGCGGCCAGCGACCGCGCGGGGGACTGGTCGCGTCCGTAGGGGTCCGGGCCGACCGCGATGTGATCACCTTCGGCGTGAACCGTCAGGTAGGTCACGTAGACCGGTACCGGCTGCGGCAGGTCGAGCTTCTGCTCGGGCTCGCTCCCGCCCGCAGGCAGGTCGCGGCCGAGCAGCCAGCGGCCGAGCCGCTCCGCATCCTCGAGCCGGATGCAGCCCGAACTGAACTGACGCGCATCCTCCTGCAGCAGGTTCTTCTCGGGCGTGTCGTGCAGGTAGATGCCGAGCGGGTTGGGGAACTCGTACTTGACCTTGCCCATGGCGTTGGTCGCGCTCGGCCGCTGGCGCACGCGCACTTCGAGCGTGCCGTCGCGCACCTTGCGCCAGTCGACTTTCGCCGGATCGAGCATCTGCGCATCGTCGCCCCAGCCCGACAGGACTTCGTAGCTGCGCGCGCGCAAGTAGGCCGCGCCTCCGTTGAGCACACCCGGCGCGATCCGTTCGCGGATGATGTTGTCGGGGACGTTCCAGTACGGGTTGAGCACCGCATAGCGGATGTACCCGGCCATCGCCGGCGTCTGGCTGTCGGTCTTGCCGACCACCACGCGCATCGAGTCCACCGGACGGTCGCCCTCGTACATCCACAGGCGCGCGCCCGCCGCGTCGATCACCACGTGGCGCTTCCACGGCGGCGCCGGGATCGCGCGCAGCCGCTCGAGGTTGCGCGCCACGGCCTGCGTCTGCGAGGCGTCGAGCGTATCGTCGAGCAGAGCCCGGCGCAGCGGCGCGTAGAGCGGGTGCATCCAGCGCATGTTCTCGACATAGTCGGCGGTCGAGCTGTCCGCCGTCGCCTGGGCCAGCGTGGTCTGCACCATCGGCTCGAACGGACGCAGCACGTCGTGCTCGTAGAGCATGTCGGTTTCGTCGGGCTGGCGCATCCCCGCGGCATAGGCGGCGAGCGCGCGCGACAGCAGCAGCTCGGCTCGGGCCAGCGTCGCCGGCGTCGGGTCCTTCTCGGCGCGTTCGACCGCGAGCGCCAGCTCGTCGACGCCGAGCGCGCGCGGATCGACGCCGTCGTATTGCGCGGTCCTGACCAGCGCGAGCAGCGAGCGCGCAGCCGGATCGAGCCTGCCGTCTGCGGTGACCCACAGCGGGCGGTCCTCGTGGGCGTAGAACACCTTCAGTTCGCCGCCGGCGTCGGCCACGACGGCGGCCTGGAGCTGCGCGAACAGCGGCGGGCGGGCATGGGCGGCAGTGGGCAAGGCGGCGAGCAGCGCCGCGCCGAGCAGCGAGCGCAAGGCCGAACGCCGGAATGGGGTAACGGGCGTGGAAGTCCTCATGCCCGTTCAATCGCGGGCGGGCGCGCCGGTTCCGCTAGAGCGCCGTGACCAGCATCCACGCCCCGGCCGTGACGAAGCACGCCGCCGCGGCGATCCGCACCGCCTTGAGCGAAATCCGCTGCACCAGCGCGTTACCGAGCAGCACGGCCGGGACATTGGCCAGCATCATCCCGGTGGTTGTGCCGAGCGTGACCAGCCACACGTTCGGGAACTGCGCCCCGAGCGCGACCGTCGCGATCTGCGTCTTGTCGCCCATCTCGACGAGGAAGAACGCCGCGGCCGTGGTCAGGAACACGTTGCCGAGCGCGCGCGGCTCGCCGTCGTCGTCGAGCGTGTCGGGCACCAGCGTCCACAGCCCCATGGCGATGAATGACAGCGCCACGCCGATCTGGAAGGCCGCGCTTTCGAGCAGGCTCGCGGCCGTGTGGCCGACTAGCGCGGCCAGCGCATGGTTGGCGAGCGTCGCCACGAGGATGCCGAGCACGATCGGCAGCGGCTTGCGGAAGCGCGTCGCGAGCACGATCGCGAGCAGCTGGGTCTTGTCGCCGATCTCGGCCACGGCGACGAGCAGGGTGGAAGTGAGGAACGCGTCCATCGAGAAATCCGGTGCCGGGCAGAACGCGAATCCAACGACATCGCCCCACCCGCCCGGCCGGCGGTGGCTCGATGCCATTGGTCTCGCCCGGTGCGGAAATTCCGCGCCTCCTGCCGCCATGGCCTCTCGGCCAAGTATGTTGACGGTCAGGCCCCGCCCGCAGGCGGTCGGCTACTCCCCAGATGACGCGCGGGCCCTAGGGCAGCGGGCGTTTCGGCGCAAGCCTGCTCTCCGGCCGGAACCGATCGCGCGTTTCGCCGCTCTATTCGGCAAAGCAATCAAGGAGATCGACATGTTCGGAAAGATCCTCGGCGGCGTCCTCGGCGCGAAGGCGGCCGATCACGTGCGCGGCGTCGGCGGGACCGGCGGCGCCTTGTTCGGCGTCGGCGCGGCCGCGCTGGCGAAACGGCTCGGCCCGGTCGGGCTGATCGCGGCGCTCGCCGGCGGCTATGCGTTCAAGCGCTACCAGGACAAGCAGGCCAAGCGCGCCAGCGCGCGGCCCAAGGTCAGGCCGAGCGCGGCCTGACCAGCTCGGCGAGCCGGTCGAGCAGCGGCAGCTGGCTCGGCA
>CBHWED010000280.1:0-3466 GCA_966112795.1 uncultured bacterium | reverse complement strand
GGCCTGATCGGCGCGTACCACGCCGGGGTCGAGTACGGCTGGTGGCAGGGCCTGACGACCTGCACCAACCCGATCGACAACAGCGGCGGCGACGCGCTCGCCGCGATCATGGATGCCCCGCTGATCCGCTGCGATGCGCCGCAGTGGACACTCGCCGGCGTGTCGCTTGCCGGGTTCAACGCTCTGATCTCGGTAGTCTCCGCAGTGGCGGTCTTCGCCTTGCTTGCTAAAGCCCGCAAAGCATGAGCGAACGCGCAGCCATGATCCGCGTCGACCAGGCCGGCGAATACGGCGCCACCCGGATCTATGCCGGGCAGCTCGCCGTGATGGGCGACCGCGCCCCGCATTCGGGCGAGATCCGCGCCATGGCCGAGCAGGAGCACGACCACTTGCGTGTGTTCGACGCGCTCGTCGCCGCGCGCGGCGTGCGGCCGACCGCGCTGCAGCCGCTGTGGTCGGTCGCCGGCTACGCGCTCGGCGCCGCGACCGCGCTGCTCGGCCCCGAGGCGGCGATGGCCTGCACTGCCGCGGTCGAGACCGAGATCGACCGCCATTACAGCCGCCAGCTCGAGGCGCTCGAGCAAGCCGGCGATGATCCCGAGCTCGCCCAGGTGATCGAACGCTTCCGCGAGGACGAGCGCGCGCACCGCGACGCGGCGCTCGCCGCCGGGGCCGAGCGCGCGCCCGCCTATCCACTGCTCTCGGCCGCGATCCGGCTCGGCTGCCGCGCCGCAATCCGCCTGTCGGAGAAGATCTGACATGCGCGGCCCCCGGAACGCTCCGGTGGCCTCGCGCGCTTCAGCAAGTGTTCACGGGCCTGCGCGCCCTAAGGTATGGTGCGGGGAACGGCCCCGCCGGAAGGACCCGAAATGACCCGCCTGCTTGTCTTTGCCGCCGCTACTGCCGCCACCGCGGCCGCTCTCGCGTCCGCGCCCGCCGCGGCGCAGACCGAGGCCGGCGACCGGGTCAACACGGTCATCGTCTACGGCGACGACGAGTGCCCGCAGTCGTCGGACAACGAGATCGTCGTCTGCGCGCGGATGGACGAGAACGAGCGCTATCGCATTCCCGAAGCGTTGCGGCAGAGCAATTCGCCCGAGAACGAGCCCTGGGCCAACAAGGTGCGCGCCTACGAGACGGTTGGCAGCTTCGGCGCGCTGTCGTGCTCGCCGGCCGGTTCGGGCGGCGAGCTCGGCTGCACCGCGAAGATGATCGAGGCGGCCTACGAGGAGCGCCGGACCAGCTCCGACGTGCGCGCCGGCGAGCTGATTTCGGCCGCGCGCGCCGAGCGGCTCGAGACGATCGACGCCGAGGCCGCGGCGACTCAGGCGCGCGTCGAGGAGCTCGAGCGCCAGTACATGGCGCGCGTCGAGGCCGAGGACGCGGGCACGGCCCCGCCGCGCCCGGTCGATCCCAGCGTGCCCGTCGTGGTCAACCCGTCGGACATCACGCCGCCGAAGCCATAACGTAAGCGCGCGCTTAACCCGATTGCGCTAGGCGCGGCTGCATGACTGCCGCCAAGCGCATCCTGACCGTCTTCGGTACCCGCCCCGAGGCGATCAAGCTGTTCCCTTTGGTCCACGCGCTCGAGGCGGATGCCCGCTTCGTCAGCCGCGTCTGCGTCAGCGCGCAGCATCGCGGGATGCTCGACCAGGTGCTGGCGATCGCCGGGCTGACACCCGACCACGACCTCGACCTGATGCGCCCCGACCAGTCGCTCGACGCGCTGACCGCGGCGCTGCTCACGGGCCTCGGCCGGGTGATGGACGCGGAGAAGCCCGACTGGGTCGTCGTCCAGGGCGACACCGCGACCGCGATGGCCGGCGCGCTCGCCGCCTACTACCGCAAGATCCCGGTCGCCCACGTCGAGGCCGGTCTCAGGAGCGGCAACATCCACCACCCGTGGCCGGAGGAGGTCAACCGCAAGGTCATCGGCACGATCGCCGCGCTGCACTGCGCGCCGACCGAGACCGCCGCGGCGGCGCTGCGGCGCGAGAACGTCGACCCCGCGACGATCCACGTCACCGGCAACACCGTGATCGACGCGCTCCACTGGATCACCGCGCGCATCGCGGCCGAGCCCGGGCTGGCCGCGGGCCTCGCCGAGCTCGAGCACCGCTTCGCCGGCAAGCGGATCATCGGCGTGACCAGCCACCGGCGCGAGAACTTCGGCGACGGGATGCAGGCGATCGCCGAGGCCATCCGCCGCCTCGCGGCGCGCGACGACGTCGCGGTGATCTTCCCGGTGCACCTCAATCCCAACGTGCGCCGGGTCATGAACGCCGAACTCGCCGGGCTCGATAACGTCGCGTTGCTCGAGCCCCTCGACTATCCGCACTTCGCCCGTTTGCTCGACCTCGCCCATCTGATGCTGACCGACAGCGGCGGCGTGCAGGAGGAAGCGCCCGCGCTCGGCAAGCCGGTGCTGGTCATGCGCGAGACCACCGAGCGGCCCGAAGGTGTCGAAGCCGGCACCGCGCGGCTCGTCGGCACCGATGCCGACCGGATCGTCGCCGAAGCCGAGCGCCTGCTCGACGACACGGCCGCCTACGCGGCGATGGCCCGCGCGCACAACCCGTTCGGCGACGGCAAGAGCGCCGCGCGCATCGTCGAGCTGCTCCATCCTAGCCCCTAGGGGGAGGGGACCCACCGAAGGTGGGGGAGGGGCACGCGAAGACCATCCAACCCCGCGGGGTCGGAACGCTGCGGGTGCCCCTCCACCACCCTTCGCCTGCGACTACGGGTGGTCCCCCTCCCCGTGCCGGGGAGGATGTTACCGCTTCCTTCACGCTTTTGTGCCTAGAGCTTCCGCGGAAAAACGCGGTCGAAAGGCACTCCACTTGCGCGGCGAAACACTCCCCACGGTCAGCGTCATCGGGCTCGGCTACATCGGCCTGCCGACCGCGGCGATCATCGCCCGCGCCGGGATGCAGGTCAGCGGAGTCGACGTCTCGCAGGCCGTGGTCGACACGATCAACCGCGGCGAGATCCACATCGAGGAGGCCGATCTCGACGGCCTCGTCCACGCGGTGGTCCAGCGCGGGCTGCTCTCGGCCGCGACCGAGGTCGCTCCGGCCGACGTCTTCGTGATCGCGGTCCCGACCCCGTTCGCCAAGGACGGCAAGCACACGCCCGACGTGTCCTACGTCCTCGCCGCGACCAGGAACGTCGCCAGAGTGCTCAAGCCCGGCGATGCGGTGATCCTCGAATCGACCTCGCCGGTCGGCACGACCGAGGCCATGCGCGACCTGATCGCCGCCGAGCGCCCCGACTTGCGCATGCCCGGCCTGGTCGACGGCATTCCCGACGTGTCGATCGCTTATTGCCCCGAGCGCGTGCTGCCGGGCCGGATCCTCCAGGAGCTGACCGACAACGACCGCTCGATCGGCGGGATCACCCCGCGCTGCGCGCGCAAGGCGCTCGGCTTCTACAAGCGCTTCGTGCGCGGCGCCTGCGTCACCACCGA
>CBHWED010000279.1:0-3490 GCA_966112795.1 uncultured bacterium | reverse complement strand
TACAAGCTGCTCAGCTACCTGATGCACCACAAGGGCAAGGTGGTCAGCCGCACCGAGCTGATCGAGCACATCTACGACCAGGACTTCGACCGTGATTCGAACACCATCGAGGTCTTCGTCACCCGCATCCGCAAGAAGCTGGGTGCCAATGTCATCACCACCATCCGTGGCCTCGGTTACAGCCTCGACGACCCCGACGAGCCCGGCCGCGGCGCGTGACGCAGGTGCGCTGACCCCGTCCGGTCCGCCGGACGGCGCAGCGCACGACGACGCCGTCGGCCCCGGATCGCCGGAGCGGGTTGCCGCGCGCCACACAGGGAGCCTGTCGCGGCGCATCCTGCTGATTGCCGCCGGGTGGATCACGATCCTGTTGCTCGTCGGCGGGGTCGCGCTCGACCGCACGCTGACCGGGCTCGTGCGCGGCCAGTTCGACGAGCAGCTCCACTACCAGCTCACGGCGATGATCTCGGCGGCGGAGATCGATCCGCTCGGCGAAATCTGGTTCAACCGCCAGGCCGCTGACCAGCGCTTCCTCGAGCCCAACAGCGGGCTCTACTGGCAGATCGACGGCAAGGGCTACGAGCCGTTCCTGTCGCGCTCGCTGTGGGACCGCACGCTCGAGACCAGCGGGCGGATCGCCCGGCGCGAACCGATCTACTACGATTCCGCGCAGTTCGCCGACGAGCCGCTGCGGGTGATCGAGCAGACCATCCGCATCCCCGGCAGCGAGGTCGACTGGCAGTTCACCGTCGCCGCCTCGCGCGACCAGCTCGACCAGCAGATCCGCAACATCCGCTCGATTCTCGTGTGGAGCTTCGCCGTGCTCGGCATCGGCCTGTTCCTCATGGCCATGGCGCAGACCTGGTACGGCCTCGGCCCGCTGCGCCGCGTGCGCCTCGCGATCGCGCGCATCCGCACGACCGGCGCCAACCGGGTGACCGACCCGCTGCCGCAGGAAGTCCAGCCGATGGTCGAGGAGCTCAACGCGCTGCTGGCCCATTCGGAAAAGCAGGCCGAGGAAGCGCGCATGCACGCGGGCAACCTCGCTCATGCGCTCAAGACCCCGCTCACCGTGCTGACCAACGCGGCCAGCGCGCACGCCCCCGACCTCGACGAGACCGTGCTGCGCGAGGCGGCGACGATGCGCCGCCAGGTCGACCACCACCTCGCCCGCGCGCGCGCCGTCGGCCGCCGCGCGTTCGGCCATTCGCGCACCGGGGTGATGGAGGCGGTCTCGGGGGTCGAGCGCGCGGTCGCCCGGCTCCACCCCGATGTCCGCTTCGACATCGCCGGAGCACCCGGCGCGCTGGTGGCGATGGAGCGGCAGGACCTCGACGAGATTCTCGGCAACCTGATCGAGAATGCCGCCAAGTACGGCGGCGGGAGCGTGTTCGTCACCGTCGACCCCGATCCCACCGCGACGCTGTGCGAGCTCTGGGTCGAGGACGACGGCCCGGGGATATCCGAAGCCGATCGTGCGCGCCTGTTCGGCCGCGGCGCGCGGCTCGACACCGAGAAGCCCGGCACCGGCCTCGGCCTCGCGATCGTCCGCGACGTGGTCGAGATCTACGGCGGCGAGGTCGAGCTCGACGAGAGCGAGGACCTGGGCGGGCTGCTCGTCAGGCTGAGGCTGCCGCGCGCGGGTTGAGGGGCCGTCGAGAGTCGCATAAGATCGTTAGAAAGATAACGATCTGGGGGATGAGCGATGATCGGGAGAGCGCTTCTGCTGGCGGGCACCGCCGCCTTGCTGGCCATTGCCGCGCCGCTGGCGGCCGAGGATCCGGTCGGCGTGCCGCCGCCGGCGCCCGCCGGCTGGAGCGCACCGAAGACCGAGTGGGGCGATCCGGACTTGCGCGGCATATACCCGCTCGACCAGGTCGGGCGCACGCCGATGCAGCGCCGGCCGGAGTACGGCAACCGCCTGCTGATGACCGAGGACGAGTATCGCAAAGCGCTGAGCTCGGCCGCCGAAGTCGAGGCGGGCGCGGACCGCGAGGACGCCAACAACCAGCTCGGGCAGGGCAACTGGTTCGAGTACGGCACCGCGCTCCGGCAGACCGCGCTGATCGTCGAGCCGGCCGAGACCGGCCGCATCCCGGAGATGACCGCCGAAGGCAAGCGCCGCCAGCAGTTCATGGGCAGCAGCTGGAAGGGGCAGGTGTTCGAGAGCCTCGCCGACTTCAACTCGCTCGACCGCTGCATCACCCGCGGCATGCCGGCGAGCATGGTGCCGTTCCCGTACAACAACGGCGTGCGGATCTTCCAGGCGCCCGGCTGGGTGGTGATCAACCACGAGATGATCCACGAGCAGCGCTTCATCCCGCTCGACGGCCGGGGGCAACCGCCGGCAGGTTACACCACCTGGCTCGGCAGCTCGCGCGGACACTTCGAGGGCAATACGCTGGTGGTCGAGACGACCAACTTCAACGGCCTCGCGCCGATGGTCATCGTCGGCCCGAGCAACGGCACCGCCGGCATCCCGACCAGCACCGAGATGAAGATCGTCGAGCATTTCACCCCGGGGCCCGACGGGCTCTACTACGAGGCGTGGGTCGAGGACCCGACGATCCTCACCGGCCCGTTCAAGATCGGCTACCCGTGGAAGCGCAACAACGCCTACGAGCCGTTCGAATACGCCTGCCACGAAGGCAACACGCTGATCTGGGCCAACATCCGCTCGACCAGCCCGCGCTACGCGAAATGGCGCGAGGAGAACGAGGCGGAGATGGCGGAGAAGCTGGCGGCGGAGGGCGGCAGCGGGGGGTAGGGCTTCAGCACTCGACGTCGGTGCGTTCGCCCATCGATTGGACCAGGCGTTTCAGCGCCGCGTAGTCGGCCCCGAACTGCTCGCCCCGACCGGGCGAAACGCTCGCCCCCGGAGTAACTTTCACGCCATCGCAACAGAAACAGACCTCGATCTCCCCGACTTGGCCGCCCTTCGCGTCGAAGTATCGGAAGAAGTGATGCGGGATGAAACAGGCGTCCAGGGATTCGGGCAGCGGTTCGATGCGCAGCGCGGCCTCGAAGATGTCCCGTTGCGCGCGCGAGAGCGTCTTGCCGGGCGACATGATCGAATGCCCGTCGGCGTCATGTCCGGTTTCGACGAACAGCCTCACCTCGGCTGCGGCCGGAAACGGATTGCCGATGGCCCTCGCGGCGGGCTCCGAGCTCCGAGACTCGGTCGACGCACGCTCGACTGGCTCGCTCGTTTGATCGGCGCAGCCAAAAAGCAGCGTCGCGGCGAGCACGACGGACGCGCGCATGGCGATCAACGCCTATTTCCCCGCCGCGTGCTGCCGGTGATGCCGGATGACCTCGTCGATCACGAAGCGGATGAACTTTTCGCTGAACTCGGGATCGAGATCTGCGTCGACCGCGAGCGCACGCAGCCGCTCGATCTGGCGCGCCTCGCGCGCGGGGTCGCTCGCGGGCAGTCCAGCCTCGGCCTTGTACTGCCCGACCGCCTGGGTGATGCGAAAGCGCTCGGCCA
>CBHWED010000278.1:0-3507 GCA_966112795.1 uncultured bacterium | reverse complement strand
GCTGATCTTCGAGGCGTTCCAGCAGGCCGACGGCACGACCAGCCGCAAGTACGGCGGCACCGGCCTCGGCCTGTCGATCAGCCGCGAGATCGCCAGCCTGCTCGGCGGCGAGATCCAGGTGCGCTCGGCGCCGGGCAAGGGCTCGACCTTCACGCTCTACGTGCCGGTCAAGTCGCCCGGCGTGGCCCCCGCGCTGGCGCTGCCCGCGGCCGTGGTCGAGGACGGCACCGAGACGTTCATCGACCGCGGGGTCGAGGACGACCGCGACAACCTCGCCGACCAGCCGTTCGTGCTGATCGTCGAGGACGATCCGACCTTTGCCGGGATCCTGCTCGACGTCGCCCACGATGTCGCGCTCAAGGGCGTGATCTCCTCGGCGGGGTCGGGCACGCTGGCGATGATCCGCAAGATGCGGCCGAGCGCGATCACGCTCGACCTCGGCCTGAGCGACATCGACGGCTTCGTGCTGCTCGACCTGCTGCGCCACGATCCGGAGAGCAGCGAGATCCCGGTCTACGTGATCTCGGGCGCCGAGCAGGCCGCGCATGCGCTGACGCTCGGCGCGACCCAGGTGCTCGAGAAGCCGGCGAGCCGCGACGAGCTGGCCCGGCTGTTCGAATCGATCGCCGAGACCGTCGCGGGCGGCAAGCGCCGTCGCCGCAAGCCGGCCCCGCGGCCGAGCCCGGCCCCGGCCCCCGTGCCCGACGGCGCGCTCGAGCTCGCCGGCACGCGGCTGCTGATCGTCGACGACGACATCCGCAACATCTACTCGCTCGCCAGCGTGCTCGAGGCGCACGGGGCCGACGTGCTCCACGCCGAGCGCGGCGCCGAAGGCATCGCGCTGCTCGAGCAGAACCCCGACATCGATGTCGCGCTGATCGACATCATGATGCCCGAAATGGACGGCTACGAAACCATGCAGCGAATCCGCGCCGACAAGGCGCTTGCGAATACCCCCCTGATCGCGGTCACCGCCAAGGCGATGAAGGGCGACCGGCAGAAGTGCCTCGACGCCGGTGCCTCGGACTACATCTCCAAGCCGGTCGACATCGACCTGCTGCTGGCGCTGCTGCGCGTGTGGATCGGACGTTCGAAGGCCGGTGCGGAGACTGTCCGCGTCGCAGGCATGCCGAACGCCGCGTGAGCACCGGGACGACGATGGACATGCTTCCGCTTGCGACCCGTACGGGCGCCGGCACCGCCGCCAGTACCCGCGCGCGCGTGCTGATCGTCGACGACGACGAGCGCAACCTGCTGGCCTTGTCCGAAGTGCTCGAGCCGCTCGCCGACGTGGTCACCGCGACGTCGGGACGGACCGCGCTGCGCGAGCTGCTCAAGGACGATTTCGCGGTCATCCTGCTCGACGTGTTCATGCCCGAGATGGACGGCTACGAGACCGCCGCGCTGGTGCGGCAACGTTCACAGACCGCGCGCATCCCGATCATCTTCCTGTCCGCGGTCAACAAGGAGACCGAGCACTTGATGCGCGGCTACGCGATGGGTGCGGTCGATTACGTGTTCAAGCCGGTCGACCCGGTCGTGCTGCGCTCGAAGGTCGCGGTGTTCGTCGACCTGTTCCTGCTGCGCCAGCAGATCGCCGGCCAGGCGCGCGCCGAGCAGGAGCTGCGCGAAGCCAAGCTCCACGCCGATGCCGAGCGGCTCGCGGTCGAGCGCGAGCTGCAGCATACGCGGCTGCGCCAGGCGGCGATCCTCGAGGCGCTGCCGCTGGCGCTCTACGAGGCGAGCTTCGACGGGCGCGGCCGGCTCAACCGGCGCTTCGTCGGCGGCGACCTCGAGCAGTTCGCCGGGGCGGACGCCAGCGCGCTTGCCGCGGGCCAGCTGCGCTGGTGCGACCGCATCATGGGCACCGATGCCGAGGCGCTCGAGCGCCGGCTGGCCGAAAGCGCCGGACCCGCGGTGACCTCGCACTACCGCTGGTCGCGCAGCGACGGCTCGGTGATCCATGTGATCGACCAGTGCGTCAAAGGCGCGGCGCCGGGTGCCTGGGCCGGCACGCTGATCGACGTGACCGCGCAGCGCGAGCTCGAGCAGCAGCTCGTCCAGTCGCGCAAGTCCGAAGCGCTCGGCCAGCTCACCGGCGGGGTCGCGCACGACTTCAACAACCTGCTCGCGGCGGTGCTCGGCGGCTTGCGGCTGCTCGAGGGGCGGCTGCAGCTCGGCGACCGCGAGCGCAAGATCGTCGACCACATGCGCCACGCGGCCGAAAGCGGAGCCGAGCTGGTCCGCCGGCTGATGGCGTTCGCGCGCAAGCAGGAGCTGACCCCGACGAGCCTCGACCCGTCGCGACTGCGCGACATCGTCGCCGGACTCATCGAGCACGCGATGGGCGACAAGGTCGCGGTCGAGTGGCGCATGCCGGCGCAGGGCCTGCAGCTCTACGTCGACGCGGCGCAGCTCGAGCTCGCGCTGGTCAACCTGCTGATCAACGCGCGCGACGCGATGCCCGACGGCGGCGCGATCCACGTGACGATGGAAGAAACGCCGCGACCTGCGGAGATTGCGCCGCACGACGAACATGCGGAATTCCTGCTGATCCGCGTCGAGGACGAAGGCCAGGGCATCCCGCCCGAGCTGCTCGAGCGAGTGACCGAGCCGTTCTTCACCACCAAGTCGGCCGGCAAGGGCACCGGGCTCGGCCTGTCGATGGTCGCCGGGTTCATCCAGCAATCGGGCGGCGTGTTCCGCATCGAGAGCGAATGCGGCCGCGGGACGAAGATCGAGATGGTCCTGCCGGCGACGCGCGAGGCGCAGAGCAGCCGGCCCGCGGCCGACGCCGAGCACCCCTCGGACATCGGCATCGCCTCGGTGCTGGTCGTCGACGACGACGAGAGCGTGCGGCTGATCCTGTCGGAGCAGCTGCGCGACATGGGCCTGGAAGTGACCGTGGCCGAGGACGGCCGCCACGCGCTCGAGATGATCGAGCAGGGCGACGACAAGCCCGAATTCGTGCTGACCGATTTCTCGATGCCGCGGCTCGACGGCATGGGCCTGCTCGAAGCGGTGCGCGGGCGCTGGCCGCGCATCAAGGGCGCGATCATGACCGGCAACCCGCAGGAGAACCTCGCCGACTGCGATCCCGGGGTGACGGTGATCCGCAAGCCGATCGATCCGGGCGAGCTCAAGCGGCTGCTGGCAGAAGGTTAGGACGCCTTCTTCTCCCTTGATGGGGGAAGGATACGGAGACTTGGCCCCGCAGGGGCCTAGTCGGAGTTGGATGGGGGTGGTTTCTCGTCCACGCGACGCGCCGCCGGCGCGCTCACCCCCATCCAAGCTTCGCTAACCGCCTGTGGCGGTAAGCTACGCTATCCTTCCCCCATCAAGGGGGAAGGGATACCTGAACGATGTTCCGTTCTTACCGCCCGACCATCGCCTCGAACTGCGCCGGGTCGAAGCGGTCCTTGAAGCGCGGGTCGAGTACGACCGGCGGCGGGGGCCAGGCCATGACCGTGGTGCGGCGCATGTCGCGGCGCTGGTGGACGTCGTCGT
>CBHWED010000277.1:0-3510 GCA_966112795.1 uncultured bacterium | reverse complement strand
GCGCCACGGCCACTCACCGCGGCTTCCGCCTCGGTGATCGGCCCGCTCGGCGAAGCGCGCGCGGCGCACCGGCTGCTCGCGTTGAGGCGGCTCTAGCGATGGCGTTGCTCGATCTCTCGAACGTCACCAGCACGCTCGCCGACACGCTGCGGCTCAACATCACGCAGCGGCTCGATCCTTCGCTGACCACGCTCGACGTGACCACGCTGCCCCCCGAGCGCGTGAGCGACGCCTCGACGACCATCAACCTTTACCTCTACCACATCGCCGAGGACCCGCATTACCGGAACCTCCCCGGCAACCTCAGCGACACCAACCCGGCGGCGACCAAGCCGATGTCGCTGATCCTGTTCTACATCCTGACGACCCACCACGAGGTCGATTCGGTGTTCGACACCGAGATGCAGCAGCGGCTGATGGGCTACGCGCTGAAGACGTTCCACGATTTCGCGCGCATTTCCGACCGCAGCCAGATCAACGGGACGCAACTGCTCGACGTCGACTTGCGCGGGCGCGACAACGCGCTGGAGATCGTGCTTCGTCCGATCACGCCCGAAGAGGCGATCGCCTTCTGGTCGGCCGAGGACCGCATGACTACCCGGCTCTCGGCTTATTACGAGGTGCGCTACGCGCTGCTCGATCCCGATCCGCCGCAACGTCTGCCGGGCATCGTCCTCCGGCTCGGCAACTTCATCATCGACATCGCCTCGCCCCAGCTCGCCGCGACGCGCAGCCTGATGAGCTTCACCTTGCCCACCGTTGCCGGCGGCGGCACGCAGACGATCGAGGCGTCGCCGGCGCGCGTCGGGCCGCCGATCGTCGCGCTGCCCGAGAGCAACCGGCTGACACTGGTCGGCACCGGCCTGACCATAGGCCAGACGCGGCGCATCTATCTCAGCAGCGCGCGGTGGCGGCAGCGCGCGCCGGAGCTCGAGCGCGCGGTGGTCGACGCATCGCTCGCCGCCAACGCCGCGGCCGGATGGACGATCACCGAGGCGAGCGATTCGATCGAGCTGGTCTTCGGCACCGAGCTGACAGTCGCCCTCCCCTCCGGCCCGCCGGTCGTGCTGCCGGTCGAGCCCGGCATCTACAGCGTGGTCGTCGAGGTGGTGAAGGACAGCCTCGAGGTGTTCGGCCAGCTCAAGGAGATCACCGACATCTCGAATGTCATGACTTTCGCGGTCATCCCGCGCGTGATCGGCGCGAGCGTGATCGATGCGGCAACCCGGCGCATCCAGGTCGACCTCGACCCGTCGACCGACCTGACACCGACCGGCCCCGGCTCGCCCGGGCCACTCGACCTCGTCTTCGTCGCCAACGGGCAGAACTACATCCAGCACGATCCGACCGATCCCGCTGCCACGTTCGATGCCGGCGACTTCGAGCCGTTCGATGATCGGCTCGAGTTCCGCGCCCTGTTCGATCCCGCCGTGTCAGGCACTTATCCGCTGCGCGTGATCGTCGAAGGCGCCGAGAGCCAGCCCTTCTGGATGGAAACCTGATGGACGCCGCGGTCTCCTTCAACATCCTCGAGGAGCAAGCGGCCGGCGCGGACTGCGAGGCCGCGCTGCTCGTCGACACCATCGCGCGGCGCGCGGAACGGCGGCTCGCCTGGCTTGTCGCGCTCGAACAGCGGCCCGAGCAGACCGATCGGCCCGAAGACGAAGCACGCTGGCAGGCCGAGGATCCGCTTGGGCGGCAGCTCGGCGCGTTGATCGAAGGCGCGGACGCCGCGCTCGCAGCGTCGCACGAGGGTTCGTTCGCGGCGATCTGCGACGGATTCGGCATCGCCGGTGCCGACCGCGACCTGCTGGCGACCGCGCTCGCGACGCAGCTCGACCCGTCGCTGCTCGCGGTGTTCCACAAGATCCAGGGTCGCCCGTGGACGACCGAGCCACTCGTCGCGCGCCTGTTCGGCCACGGCCGGCGGGCGCTGTGGCGTGCCGACAGCCCGTTGATGACCTGGCGCCTGCTGACCTTGGGCGACGCCGCGCCCGCAGAACCGGCTCCGCTCCTGCCCGATGCGGGGCTGGTGCACTGGTTCTACGGCGCCGTTCCGGTCGATGCGGCGCTGACCGGTCAAATCGGAGCGCTCGAGGCGCTGCCGCCGCTCGACGAGTGGCCGGTGGCAGCGACCTGCGAGCGGATCGCCGATCTGCATGGCCACGGGCGGCCGGTGCGGCTGGTTGTCGAAGGTGGCGTGGGCCATGGCCGGGCGAGCTTCGCCGCCGCGGTGGCGCACGCGCTGGGGCATTCGGCCTTCGCCGTCACCGACGTGCCGCAGGAAACACCCTGGCCGCTGTTCTGGACGTTGGTCCAGCGCCATGCGCTGATAACCGGCGCAGTGCCGACCTGGCGCAAGCTGCCGCAAGCCCGTCCCGCGACCGCGCCGCTGGCCGGCTTGCACGCGATCGTGCTCGAGCCAGGCGAGAGCCCGCCCGACGATACCGGTGCAGTCGACGTACGCGTGACGATGCCCGCGCCGGATCGCGACACGCGGTCGCGCCTGTTCGCGCGCCTTGTCCCGCAAAGCGCCGCCTGGCCCGAGGCCGAGCGGCTGCGGGTCAGCGATCGCCCCGGCCTCAGCGTCGGTGATCTCGCCATGCTCGGCCGGGCCTGCCCGGGCAGCGCGGCGGAGGCCGAAGCCTGTCTGCGCGACGCGTCCGCGCAACGGCTCGGCGACTTCGCGCAGCGCCTGCCGACGGCCTTTGAGTGGGACGATCTCGTCGTCCCCCCTGCCCTGCGCGACGGACTCGGCGATTTCGCCTACGAGGCCTGCACGCGCGCGAGCTTCTGGGAGCGCAGCGAGGTGCGCCGGCTGTTTCCCGGCGGACGCGGGCTCGTCGCCCTGTTCGCCGGCCCGCCCGGAACCGGCAAGACCATGGCCGCGCAGATCATCGCCCGCAGCATGGGTGTCGATCTCTACCGCATCGATCTCGCCACGCTGATGAGCAAGTACATCGGCGAGACCGCCAAGAACCTGCGCACGATCTTCAGCCGCGCCGCTTCGATGCACGCCGTGCTGCTGTTCGACGAGGCCGACGCGCTGTTCGCCAACCGCACCGAGGTCAAGGATTCGCACGACCGCTATGCGAATACCGATACCAACTACTTGCTCCAGCAGCTCGAGAGCTTCGAATCCGTCGCGATCCTCGCGAGCAACCGCAAGACCACGATCGACACGGCGTTCCTGCGCCGGATCCGCTACGTCTACGACTTCCCCCGTCCCGATGCAGCCGATCGCAAGCGACTGTGGCGCAAGCTGGCCCAGCCAATCCTCGGAACCGCCGAGGGCGAATGGAGCTGCGCGATCGAGGCGCTCGGCGAGGAGCTCGAGCTGTCCGGGGCGCAGATCAAGAACGCGCTCGTCGCAGCCTATTTCGCGGCGCAGCGCCGCCGCGAGCCCGCCGGCGCCGTCGATCTGATGAAGGGGGTCGAACGCGAGCTCGCGAAGGAAGGCCGGTCGCTGTCCCCGCGCCAACGCCAGAGGTTCGCCGGCCATGGCTGACC
>CBHWED010000276.1:0-3518 GCA_966112795.1 uncultured bacterium | reverse complement strand
CAGCACGCGCCCTTGAAGGTCGCCACGCACGGGCCGCTGTTCCGCTACGAACGGCCGCAGAAGGGGCGCTACCGGCAGTTCCACCAGCTCGACGCCGAGATCATCGGCGCGGGCGAGCCGCAGGCCGACGTCGAGCTGCTGGCGATGGCGGATCAGCTGCTCACGGAGCTCGGCATTGCCGACGGGGTGACGCTGCACCTCAACACGCTCGGCGACGCGCCGAGCCGCGAGGCCTGGCGCATGGCGCTGGTCGAGCATTTCCGCGAGGCGCGCGATGCGCTGTCCGAGGATTCGCAGGAGCGGCTCGAGAAGAACCCGCTGCGGATCCTCGATTCGAAGGACCCGCGCGACAAGGCGCTGGTCCACGAGGCGCCGCGGATCGACGAGTTCATGAGCGGCGAGGCCGAGCGGTTCTTCGTCGCGGTGTGCGACGGGCTCGATGCGGCGGGTGTGAAATGGGAGCGCGCACCGACTCTCGTGCGCGGGCTCGATTACTACCGGCACACGGCGTTCGAGTTCGTGACCGACCGGCTGGGTGCGCAGGGGACGGTGCTTGGCGGCGGGCGCTACGACGGGCTGATCGAGACTCTAGGTGGCGAGCACACGCCGGCGGTCGGCTGGGCCGCGGGGATCGAGCGGCTGGCGATGCTGGTCGGCGACGCCGAGGACCAGGGGCCCGTCGTCAGCATGGCGATCGAGGACGACCGGCTGCTCAACCAGGGGCTGACCGCCGCCGCGGCCTTGCGGCGTGCGGGCTATTCGGTGGAAGTGACCGCTACGGGCTCGCCCAAGAAGCGCTTCGACAAGGCCGCGAAGGTTCCGGCGAAGGTTCTGGTCAGCTACTCGTTCCGGGACGATGCCGAAGTGCTGAACCTGCGCTCGGCCCCGGGCACGGCGGAGCACGAGCCGGTCAACGCCATCCTGCAGTCGCTGCGTTCATGACCATCCCCGAGGAGCGCCTCGCGCAGATTTCGCACCGTTTCGCCGAGCTCGAAGCGCGCCTTGCCTCGGGCCAGCTCGAGGGTGAGGCGTACGTCGCGGCAAGCCGCGACTATGCCGAGCTCGAGCCGGTGGCCAAGGCGGCGCAGGACGTGCGCGCGATGCGCGCCGAGATCGCCGAACTGTCCGTCCTGACCGACGATCCCGAGATGAAGGCGCTCGCTGACGAGGAGCTCGCCCGGCTGCGGCAGGATCTGCCCGAGGCCGAGCATCGGCTCGCGGTGGCGATGCTGCCGCGCGACGCGGCCGACGCGCGGCCGGCGATGCTCGAAATCCGCGCCGGCACCGGCGGCGACGAGGCGGCGCTGTTCGCGGGCGACCTCTACCGGATGTACGAGCGCTTTGCCGCGACGCAGGGCTGGAAGGTCGAGCCGATCAGCATGAGCGCGTCGGATGTCGGCGGGTTCAAGGAAATCGTCGCCAACGTGGCCGGCACCGGCGTGTTCGCCAAGCTCAAGTTCGAGAGCGGAGTCCACCGGGTGCAGCGCGTGCCGGTGACCGAGAGCGGCGGGCGGATCCACACTTCGGCAGCAACGGTCGCGGTGCTGCCCGAGCCGACCGAGGTCGACATGACGATCGACGACAACGACTTGCGCATCGACATCTACCGCTCGTCGGGCGCCGGCGGTCAGCACGTCAACACCACCGACAGCGCGGTGCGGATCATCCATATCCCGACCGGGATCGTCGTGGCGATGCAGGACGAGCGCAGCCAGCACAAGAACCGCGCCAAGGCTATGCAGGTCTTGCGCGCGCGGCTGTTCGAGAAGCGGCGCGAGGAGGCCCACGGCGCCGAGGCTGAAGCGAGGAAGGCGATGGTCGGCTCGGGCGACCGCTCGGAACGCATCCGCACCTACAACTTCCCGCAGGGCCGGGTGACCGACCACCGTATCGGTCTGACGCTGCACAAGCTCGATGAAGTGCTCGAGGGACCGGGGCTCGGCGAGCTGGTCGACGCGCTGATCGCCGAGGACGAGGCCAAGCGACTGGCGGCGCTGGGCGAGTGATCACGGTTGCCGAGGCGCTGCGCGAAGCGGCCGCGCGCCTCGAGGCGACATCCGACACCGCGCGGCTCGACGCCGAGCTCTTGATGGCGAGCGCGCTCGCCGTGTCGCGCTCGGACCTGCTGCTGCGGCACATGCGCGATCCCGCACCGGCCGGTTTCACCGCGCTGGTCGAGCGGCGGGCGCAGCACGAGCCGGTGGCCTACATCCTCGGCCGCAAGGAATTCTACGGCCGCGAGTTCCTCGTCGCTCCGGGGGTGCTGATCCCGCGGATGGACAGCGAGACCACGGTCGCTGCCGCGCTCGAGGCCTGCCCTGCGCCGCGGCGGGTGCTCGATTGCGGGGTCGGCTCGGGCGCGCTGCTGCTGACGGTGCTCGCCGAGCGTCGCGAGGCCGAGGGCCTCGGCATCGACCGCTCGACCCAGGCCCTGATGATCGCCTCGGCCAACGCCGCGCAGCTCGGGCTGGCCAACCGCGCGCAGCTCGAGCGGCGGGACTGGAGCGAGGCGGGCTGGGCCGAGGGCCTCGGGACGTTCGACCTGGTGCTCGCCAACCCGCCCTACGTCGAGGACGACGCGCCGATCGCGCCGGACGTGCGCCGGTGGGAGCCCGAGGGCGCGCTGTTCGCCGGTCCGGAGGGGCTCGACGACTATCGCGTGCTGATCCCGCAACTGCCGGCGCTGCTCACCGAACAAGGGGTCGCGGTGCTCGAGATCGGGGCCGTGCAGGATGCTGCGGTGGCCGCGATCGCTGCCGATGCGGGCTTCGTCTCGGAGCTGCACCGCGACCTCGCCGGGCGCCCGCGCGCGCTCGTCCTGCGGGCATCCGCCGATTAGGGCTTGGCAAAGAGCCTGCGAACCACTACCTCTCAGGTCAGGCCAGCGGTGACGCAGCATATGCAAGCACCGCGCCGTAACTCCATCATTTGCTAGTGAAACGACGGCCGAACCGGCGGACATGCAGATGGGGAACCACGCAGCGCAAGAGCGCCGTGGAGGGGGTCATGCGACCGGATGTCCGGTCATTTAGGCAAGGAAACGGATTTCCTTTGAACCAGAATCGCAACAACAATCGCCGGCGCGGTCGCGGGAACAATCGTGGCGGCCAGGGCGGCGGCAACCAGGGCAATCGGATCGACAGCCGCGCACGCGGCAATGCTCCGCAGATGCTCGAGAAGTATCGCAAGCTGGCGCACGACGCGTCGCTCAATGGCGATCGCGTGCAGACCGAATATTACCTGCAGTTCGCCGACCACTATTTCCGCGTGATCGCCGACATGCGCGCGCAGAAGGACGAGCAGCGGCCGCGCCGCGACAACGACCGCGACACCGCGTTCGACCCGACTTTCGAAGGCGGCGACGAGTTCGACGAGATCGACGAGCCGCGCGAGAGCCGCAACCGCCAGTCGCAGCCGCGACGCGACGAGGAGGAGACTCCGGTCGACGAGGGCGAGCGCGGCACCGAGGGCGACGAGATCGAGACGATCGACGCCGACGACAACCCGTTCACCCGCGA
>CBHWED010000275.1:0-3545 GCA_966112795.1 uncultured bacterium | reverse complement strand
AGCGCGCTGTGGTGTACCGCGGCCTGGAGGAACGACCACTCGGGCGAATGGACGATGCGGTCGAGCGGGGCGATCGGGCGGCGGCTCGGGAAGCTGTTGCCGATCGCCGGCACGTGCCAGCCGCCGGCGAACTCGCGCAACGCGCCGCTGCTGCGGCCCCACTGGTTGAAGTCGCCCATCAGCACCGTCGGATGCTTCGCGCCGCACCCTTCGCAGTGGCGCAGGATGGCGCGGATCTGGTCGCGCCGGAGCAGGCCCGAGAGGTCGAGGTGCATCCCCAGCACGCGCACCAGCTGGCCGCCGACCACGAGGTCGGCGCGCACCGCGCCGCGCGGCTCGAGCGTCGGCAGGTCGAGCGCCTCGGCATGCGCGATCTCGATGTCGCGGCGGACGAGCAGTGCGTTGCCGTGCCAGCCGAGGCTGCGCGCGCGCTTGTTGACCGGGACCACGCGCCACTGGGTCTCGTCGAGCAGCGCCTTGGGCAACACGCTCTCGCGCTCGCCGAAGCGCCGGTCGGCCTCCTGCAGCGCGATCACGTCGGCGTGCAGCTCGCGCAGCACGGCGATGATCCGCTCGGGATCGCGGCGCCCGTCGAGGCCGACACCCTTGTGGATGTTGTAGCTGGCGAAAGTGAGCTGCACGCGAGGCGACAACGCGTTCTAGTCGGGGACGGTGCCCGGATCGCCGGCGATGTAGCGATCGGTCGCGCGCGCGGGCAACCCGTCGATGCTGGTCCGGCGCGTGCGGTGCTTCCCTGCCCACTCGACGGGATCGGCGCGGGCGTGGTGCTTGACGAGCGAGGTGCGCTCCTTCTCGTAGGCCATGAACGGCACGCCCCAGCCGCAGCTGGTCTGCACGCTCTCGACCGCGATGTCGAAGATCTGCCGGGTGCCCGGGAGCAGCGTGAAGTGCGCCGCCAGCGCGTCCCAGCCGCGGTCCCACGGCACCACGGGCTCGCCGCGGCCGTAGATGCGCAGGATCAGCGCCGGCTGCTGGAAATTGCAGAACATCAGCGTGATGCGGCCGTCGGCGAGAAGATGCGCGTTGGTCTCGTTGCCCGAACCGCCGAGGTCGAGGTACGCGACCCGCGTCGGCGAGAGCACGCGGAAGCAGTCGTAGCCTTTCGGGCTCAGGTTGATCCGCGCGCCTTCGGCGGCGGTGGCGACGAAGAACATCGGCTGCGCGGCGATCATCGCCACGTGACGATCCTCCAGCGCGTCGAAGAATTCGGCCATGCGCCCGACTTAAGCGCGAGCGCGCGGTTCGTCACCCCCATCGCGCTGCGCAGGCCGGCATGATACGGCACGGGCGGCAAGGGGAGAGACGGCATGCATGGATCACCGATCGTTCGCCGGGCGCTCGAGCAGGCGCGGCGCCGTCAGCGCGAGCGCGCCGGACTACCGCCGCCGCTGCCGGGGATCGCCGGAATCGGCCGCCGCTCGCTGCTCAAGGCGATGGGCGCCGCCGCCGGGCTCGCCGCGCTGCCCCTGGCGGCCTGTGTCGGGTCGGGCCGCCGCGAGGTCGCCATCGTCGGCGGCGGGATCGCCGGCCTCACGGCCTTGCGCACGCTGGCGACGGCCGGCGTCTCCACCCAGCTCTACGAGGCGCGCCGGCGGGTCGGCGGGCGGATCTTCACCCGGACCGATTTCCCGATCGCCGGCAGCTGGGTCGAGATGGGCGGGCAACTGGTCAACAGCGACCACGCCGACATGCTCGCCTTGATCAAGGACTTCGGTCTCGAGCTGATCGACGGGCAGGAGCTCGGCGGGATCGACCAGGCGGTGCGCGACCGGCGGCTGCTGGCGCAGGCGAACCTCGCCCAGGCGCTCGGGCCGATCGCAGCCCAGATCGCCGAGGACAGCGCGCGGGTCGACGCGGACTGGGATAGTGCCGGGCGCGAGCTCGACGCGCAGTCGGTGGCGGCCTATCTCGACCGCCATGGCAACCTGATCGGCGATGCGGCAGTGCGCCGCCTGCTCGAGCAATCGATCCGCACCGAGTACGGCGCCGAGCCGGACGAGGCGAGCGCGCTCCAGCTGATCTGGAACCTGCCGACGGTCGATGGCGAGGCCTACGAGGTGCTCGGCAACAGCGACGAGCGCTACGTCGTCAGGGGCGGTTCGCAGCGCGTGACCGACGCGCTGGTCGAGGCGCACGGCGGCCGCATCGAGACCGGCCATCGGCTGGTCGCGCTAGCCCCGGCGGACGGCGACCGCGTGACCTTGCGCTTCGCCAGCGGCAACGAGACTACCGTCGACCGTGTGATCCTCGCCGTTCCGCCGAGCCTGCTCGGCGAGATCGATCACGGCGGGCTGCTGACGCCCGCATGGCAGGCGTTCTCGCGCGAGGTGCGGCTCGGCGCCAACGAGAAGCTCAACGCGGTCTACCGCCGCAAGCCGTGGACCGCGACGCCGATGGGCATCGACGGCGCGACCTGGGACCTCAGCGACGACGCGCCGTTCTCCGAGGTCTGGGAATGCACGGGCGGCCAGACGGCGCCGCAGGGCGTGCTGAGCTGGTTTTTCGGTGGCGAGCAGGTCGCGAGCGTGGCCGACGAAGGCCTGCGCGGCCGGCTCGAAGCCGCGGTCGGCACCACGATGGGCGATCTCGCCGGCGCCGCGCACCCCTATGCCGCACGCACCGGCTGGGGCAAGGACCCGTTCACGCGCGGGGCCTATGTCAACTTCAAGCCCGGGCAGCTGACCAGGTTCGGCAGCCTGCTCTGGGTCGAGGGCGACGACGGCGCTGCCACCCAGCGCGCCCAGTCGGGCCCGGTCTACTTCGCGGGCGAGCACGTCTCGGACGCGTGGCCGGGCTACATGAACGGAGCCGCGCAGACCGGGCGGCTGGCGGCGCAGGCGATCCTCGCCGAGACCTGAGCCTCAGCGCTCCTTGGTGGCGCTGAACTTGAGCTCGGGGTTCTTTTCCTGCTGGTAGCCGACGTCCCATGGCGACTTGGCCATGAACACGAGGTCGCCGTCGCGGTCGCGCGCGAGGTTGGCGCGGTTGAACTGCTCGAACTCGCGCAGCGCCGCGTCCGAGCCCTTGAGCCAGCGCGCGGTGGCGAACGGCGAGGCCTCGAGCCCGGCCTCGACCTTGTATTCGGCCTCGAGCCGCGAGACGAGCACGTCGAGCTGCAGCTGGCCGACCACCCCGACGATCCACTGGCTGCCGATGTCCGGATAGAACACCTGGATCACGCCTTCTTCGGAAAGGTCGTCGAGCGCCTTCCGCAGCTGCTTGGTCTTGGTCGGGTCCCTGAGCTGCACGCGGCGCAGGATCTCGGGCGCGAAGTTGGGCAGGCCGGTGAAGCGGACCTGGTTCCTCTCGGACAGCGTGTCGCCGACCCGCAGCGTGCCGTGGTTGGGAATGCCGATGATGTCGCCGGCCTCGGCGGTATCCGCGAGCTCGCGATCCTGCGCGAAGAACAGGATCGGCGAGTGCACCGCGATCGGCTTGCCGAGGCCCGACGGGGTCAGCTTCATCCCGCGCCGGAAGGTCCCCGAGACCATGCGCATGAACGCGATCCGGTCGCGGTGCTGCGG
>CBHWED010000274.1:0-3607 GCA_966112795.1 uncultured bacterium | reverse complement strand
GCCGAGCGCGTCGCCCGGCTCGGCGGGCTGCACAAGTTCATGAACTGGGACCGGCCGATCCTGACCGACAGCGGCGGCTACCAGGTCATGAGCCTCAGCGACTTGCGCAAGCTGACCGAGGACGGGGTCGAGTTCCGCAGCCACGTCGACGGCTCGAAGCACATGCTGAGCCCCGAGCGCTCGATGGAGATCCAGCGGCTGCTCGGCTCGGACATCGTCATGGCGTTCGACGAATGCCCGCGCACCGACCGCCCGCGCGCCGAGATCGCCGCTTCGATGGAGATGTCGATGCGCTGGGCCAGGCGCAGCCGCGATGCGTTCGACGCCGGCGGCGAGCATGCGGCGAATGCGGCGCTGTTCGGCATCCAGCAGGGCGCGCTCGACGAGGCTCTGCGCCAGCGCAGCGCCGAGGCGCTGGCCGAGATCGGCTTCGACGGCTACGCGATCGGCGGGCTCGCGGTCGGCGAGGGGCAGGAAGCGATGTTCGCCACGCTCGACTTCGCGCCGGGACAGCTGCCGGCCGATGCGCCGCGCTATCTGATGGGGGTCGGCAAGCCCGACGACCTCGTCGGCGCGGTCGAGCGCGGGGTCGACATGTTCGACTGCGTGCTGCCGACGCGCTCGGGGCGCAACGGCCAGGCATTCACGTGGGCGGGACCGCTCAACTTGCGCAACGCGCGCCACGCCGAGGATACCGGCCCGCTAGACCCGCGCTGCGCGTGCCCGACCTGTGCGAGCTACTCGCGCGCCTACCTGCACCACCTGCAGAAGGCCGGCGAGATTCTCGGGGCGATGCTCGTCACCGAGCACAATCTCTCGTTCTACCAGCAGCTCATGCAGGCGATGCGCACGGCGATCGCGGAGAGCCGGTTCGCGGCGTTCGCCGCGGACTTCCGCCGCGCCTATTTTTCGTAACTGCGGAAACCATCGGGAAAGGTCGGGTAGGCGATCTTGGCATCCGCGTGCGGCCTGCTAGGCGGCCGCATCGGATGTGAGGGGTTTTCAGTGAAGCGATTTGTCAGTGTGGCCGTGGCGGCCCTTGCAGGGTTTGCGCCGCAATACGTCGTGGCCGAAACGGCCGAAGAGGCAGCCGCGCAGTTCGGCGCGCGCGAGTCGGTGCTCGACGTGAGCCTGTCGCCGTCGGGCACCAAGCTGGTCTACGTCGCGCCGGGCCGGCCGACCGGCGAGGCCGTCTACGTCGCCGACTTGTCGACCGGCGCGGCGCCGAAGATGATCTCGGCCTACAACAATGCCGATTCCCGGCTCGCCGGCTGCGACTGGGCGACCGACGAACGGCTGGTCTGCCGCGTGCGCTACATCAACTCGCTCGACGGGGTGCTGATCAGCGCCACGCGCATGTACGCGATGGGCGCGGACGGCAGCGACCCGATCATGCTCTCGGCCCGCGAGGGCGACACCGCGATCGGCTTCAACCAGAACGGCGGCTCGATCATCGCGCTCGACTTGCCCGGCCGGCCGAACAAGATCCTGATGACCCGCGAGTTCCTGCCCGAGTTCACCACCGGCACGCTGGTCGCCGGCAACGACGAGGGGCTCGGGGTCGAGGAAGTCGACGTGGTCACCGGCCGCCGCCGCGGCGTCGAGGCGCCGAACGAGGCCAACACCGGCTTCGTCGCCGACGACAAGGGCGCGATCCGGCTGCGGGTCCGCCAGTTCTCCGACAACGACGGCTACCTCAAGGGCCGCCGGCGCTACGACGTCCACGGCCCCGACGGCGGCGCCTGGACCACGCTCGGCGTGCTCAGCGACGAGAACGACACCGGCTTCAGGCCGGTGGCGGTCGATTCGGCGCGCAACCTCGCTTACGGCTTCGTCGGCCAGAACGGCTACGACGCGGTCGCGACGATGGCGCTCGACGGGACCGGTGCGACCGAAGTCGTGCTCGCGCGCGACGACGTCGACGTCGACGCATTGATCCGGATCGGCCGCCAGAAGCGCGTCGTCGGCGTCAGCTACGCCACCGAGAAGCGCGAGATCGCCTATCTCGACCCGGCGCTGAAGCGGCTCGCCGACCAGTTCCAGCGCGCGCTTCCCGGGCATCCGCTGGTCAACATCGTCGGCGCCAGCGCCGACGAGAACCAGCTGCTGCTGATCGCCTCGAGCGATACCGATCCGGGCAACCTGTACTTCTTCGACAAGGGCACCCGGCAGCTCAAGACGGTGTTTCCGTTGCGTCCCGAGCTCACCGGGCGGACCATGGGGCAGATGACCGCGGTCACCTTTCCCGCGGCCGACGGCACGCAGATCCCCGGCTACCTGACCCTGCCGCCCGGCAGCGAGGGCAAGAACCTGCCCGCGATCGTGCTGCCCCACGGCGGGCCGAGCGCGCGCGACGAGTGGGGCTTCGACTGGCTGGTGCAGTTCTTCGTCGCCCGCGGCTATGCGGTGCTGCAGCCCAACTACCGCGGGTCGGCCGGCTACGGCACGGCCTGGTTCGGCCGCAACGGCTTCCAGGCGTGGCGCACCGCGATCGGCGACGTCAACGACGCCGGCCGCTGGCTCGCCGCGCAGGGCATCGCCGACCCGAAGCGCCTGGCGATCGTCGGCTGGTCCTACGGCGGCTACGCGGCGCTGCAGTCGCAAGTGCTCGACGCCAACCTCTACAAGGCGGTCGTGGCGATCGCGCCGGTGACCGACCTCGCGCAGCTGCGCGAGGACAGCAAGCCCTACACGAGCTACCGCCTCGTCGACCGCTTCGTGGGGCAGGGCGAGCACGTCGCGCAGGGCAGCCCGGCGCGCAACGCCGACGCGTTCACCGCGCCGGTGCTGCTGTTCCACGGCACGCGCGACGAGAACGTCAACGTCGCGCAGTCGCGGCTGATGCAGGCGCGGCTCAAGGAGCGCGGCAAGTCGGTCCGTTACGTCGAGTTCGACAACCGCGACCACTACATCGACGATGCCGAGGCGCGGACGAAGATGCTGGTCGAGATCGACAAGTTCCTCGCGGGCGCGCTCTGAGGACCTACTCGTCGGGCTGGGGCGGTATGGTGACCGTCTCCAGCCTGGTGCCCGGATAAGCCACGAAGCGGCCGCTGCGGCGGTCGAGGAAGCCGGCACCGATGGCGTTGGCGAAACGCTGCGCGAGCTGCAGGTCGCCGTACCATTTGCCGATGCGATTGGGAGTAACGAAGCGGAACTTGGTCATTGCACCCGGGGAATGACGCACGCGTCGGCGGGTTCCCTAAGTCGCTGGAAATTGCGACGAAACGAAAAAGGGCGGCCCCCCGGGGCCGCCCTTCTTGCGTGTCCGGTAAGGCCAGGCCTCAGCGCGAGTAGAACTCGACGACCAGGTTCGGCTCCATGGTGACCGGGTAGGGCACCTCGTCGAGCTTCGGCACGCGGGTGAAGGTCACCTTGTCGGTGCCGTCGGGCGTGACGTAGTCGGGGATGTCGCGCTCGGGCAGGCTCTGCGCCTCGGCCACCAGCGCCATCTCCTTGGCCTTGTCACCGAGGCTGACGACGTCGCCCGGATTGACCTTGCGGCTGGCGATGTTGCACTTCACGCCGTTGACGCGGATGTGGCCGTGGCTGACGATCTGGCGCGCGGCGAAGATCGTCGGCGCGAACTTGGCGCGGTAGACGATCA
>CBHWED010000273.1:0-3648 GCA_966112795.1 uncultured bacterium | reverse complement strand
CCGTCCGCCACGAACTCGACCGAGGCGCCGAAGGCGGCGTCGAGCTGGGGCTGGACCATGGCCCAGGTGTCGGTGCGGCAGGCGGCGATCCTCTGTCCGGAATGGATGTCGCGCTGCTCGACCGGGCCGCAGACCTGCTCGACCGCGGTGGTGACGCGGTCGTGCAGCGTGCTGCGGCCGGTGGCGCTCGACAAGTCGAGGTCGCCGTAGAGGACGACGCGGGTGGACTGGGCGGACGCCGGGGTGGCGACGGTGGCCAGCGAAACGGCGAAGGCGGAAATGGCGACGTGACGCATGGGTACGATCCCTCTGCTGGAGAGAGCGGTGATGGCGGGCAGGCCCGCCGGCTGCGTTGGGTGCAATTCACAGGTGCAGCGATCCGCGAAGATCGACTACACTTGTAGTCAATAGGCTGTCGAACCTGAAAGCCAGATGAACGAGCGCTGCCACGCTGCGAGGCGAGGCGACAATCGGGCTGCTTGTGCCGGCACGCGCGACCGATGGCTTCCGGCGCCGCGCCGGCTGCGATAGGCTGGTGCCGATCGCCGCGTGGCGATGCGGAGATCCTTATGCCGAGCACGCCGAGCAACGAAGAACAGCTGTACCTCGAACTCCTCAACCGCTTCCGCCTCGAGCCCGACGGCGAGGCGGCGCGGCTGACCGGGGTGAACGCCGCACCGGGGGTGCAGAACGCGATCAATTATTTCGGGGTGTCGGTCTCGGCGTTCTCGAGCCAGCTCGCCGCGCTGAGTCCGGTCGCGCCGCTCGCGTGGAACGGCAATCTCGCCGACGCGGCCGACTTCCACACCCAGGCGATGATCAATGCCGACGAGCAGACCCACCAGGCGGCCGGCGAACCGGGTCTCGGCCAGCGCGCGACCAATGCCGGATACGACTGGAATGCGCTCGGCGAGAACATCTTCGCCTTCGCCGACACGCCCGAGTACGGCCACGCCGGGTTCGTGATCGACTGGGGCTACGACACCGAGGACTTCAACGGCGGCGTGCGCTACGACGACTGGCAGACCCGCGGCGACGGGATGCAGGACCCGCCGGGCCACCGCAACAGCATGATGAACGCGGGCTTCACCGAGATCGGCATCTCGGTGATGGCCGAAAGCGACCCGGCGACCCAGGTCGGGCCGAACCTCGTCACGCAGGATCTCGGCAGCCGGTTCGGCTACCAGGCGCAGTTCGTCGGGGTGGTGATCAACGACGCCGACGGCGACGCGTTCTACGACGTGGGCGAGGGGCTCGGCGGGGTCTCGGTGCTGCTCGAGCGCTCGGGCGGCGGGAGCTACAGCACGACGAGCTGGAGCTCGGGCGGCTGGCAGCTCGCGGTTCCGGCGGGAAGCTACACGATCACCTTCTCGGGCGGCGGGCTCGCTGCGCCGGTGGTCGAGAGCGCGGTGCTCGGCAGCGTCAACGTCAAGGTCGACGCGATCGGCGCACCGGGCTCGAGCAGTCCGACCGCCGGTCCCGACACGCTGACCGGCACCGCGGCGGGCGAGACGATCAACGGGCTCGGCGGCAACGACACGATCGCCGGGCTCGGCGGCAACGACGTGTTGATCGGCGGGACCGGGGCCGACGCGCTGTCGGGCGGGACCGGCGACGACCGATTCTACGTCGACGATGCCGGCGACAAGGTGACCGAGCTTGCCGGGGAGGGCAACGACCGCATTTTCACCAGCGTCAGCTATACGCTCGGCGCCGGCGTCCATGTCGAGATGTTCACCACCGACGACAACTTCAACACCACCGCGCTCAACCTGACCGGGAACGAGCTCGGCAACCTGATCTACGGCAACGCCGGGGCCAACATGCTCAACGGAGCGGGCGGGGCGGACACGCTGACCGGCTTCGGCGGCGACGACTGGTATTACGTCGACAACGCGGCCGACGTGGTCAACGAGAGCGCCGGGCAGGGGGCCGACTATGTCTTCGCCAGTGTCAGCTACGTGCTCGGCGCCACAGCCGAAGTCGAGCGTATGGCGACCATCAACGAGGCGGCGACGACGGCGATCAACCTGACCGGCAACGGGTTGACCAACTTCATCTACGGCAACGCCGGGGCCAACGTGCTCGACGGCCGCGGCGGCGTGGACGTGCTCGTCGGCCAGGGCGGCAACGATTGGTACTTCGTCGACGATGCCGGCGACGTGGTGGTCGAGGGTGCCGGTGGCGGCACCGACCGTGTGTTCGCCAGCCGCAACTACACGCTCGGGGCCGGGGTCCAAGTCGAGATGTTCACGACCGACGACAATCTCTCGACGAAGGCGCTCCGCCTCACCGGCAACGAGCTCGCCAACCTGATCTACGGCAACGCCGGCCTCAACGTGATCGACGGCAAGGCCGGGGCGGATACGATGGTCGGCTTCGGCGGCGACGACCAGTACTACGTCGACAATGCGGGCGACGCGGTGGTCGAGAGCGCGGGTGGGGGCAACGACCGCGTATTCACGGGCGTGAGCTATGCGCTCGGCGCCGGGGTCGAGGTCGAACTGTTCACGACCACCGACAACCTGGCGACCACGGTGATCAACCTGACCGGCAACGAGCTCGCCAACACGATCTACGGCAATGCCGGCGCCAACGTGCTCGACGGCAGGGCCGGTGCCGATACGCTGGCCGGTCTCGAGGGCGACGACTGGTACAAGGTCGACAACGCCGGCGACGTGGTCATCGAGAGCGCCGGCGGCGGGACCGCCGACCGGGTGTTCGCGAGTGTCAGCTATGCGCTCGGCGCCGGGGTCCAGGTCGAGCGGCTCAGTACCAGCGACAACCTCGCGAGCACGGCGATCAACCTGACCGGCAACGAGCTTGCCAACCTGATTTACGGCAATGCCGGGGCCAACGTGCTCGACGGCAAGGGGGGCGCCGATTCGCTGACCGGGATGGCCGGCGCCGACACGTTCCGGTTCACCACCGCGCTCGGCGGCGGCAATGTCGACTATGTCAGCGACTACAACGTCGCCGACGACACGATCCAGCTCGACGACGCGGTGTTCGCCGGGCTCGCGCTCGGCGCCTTGTCGGCAGGCGCGTTCAACACCGGCGCGGCGGCCAGCCAGGCCGACGACCGGATCATCTACAACAGCGCGAGCGGTGCGCTGCTGTTCGATGCCGACGGGCTCGGCGGGGCAGCAGGCGTGCAGTTCGCCACGCTGGGCGCGGGACTCGCGCTGACCGCGGCGGACTTCGTGGTGATCTAGGCACAAGCGAAGAGGGCGGCGCCCCGCGGCACCGCCCTCTCGTTGGTCGATCCAGCGGATCGAGGCCGGTTCCGGCCGGGTGGGACCTCCCGGTCGGCTACACGTCCTTGTTGTCGAGCTTGCGCGGTTCCGGCGCGGTTGCCGGGGCAGCGGCCGGGGTCGGCGCGGCATCGTCAGCGGTCGCCGAGTCGCAGCTGCCGGCACTGGCGCGGGTCACTTTGGGCTCGGCGCCGCTGCCGTCGGAGCTGTACTCGACAGTCTGGGTGCAGCCGTTGGCGTCGGTGGTCGACGAGTAATAGCTGACCTGGGCACCGGCGGGCAGGTTGCCGACGACAGTCACTCCGGGCGCAGCGGCCGCCGTCGTGCCGGCCTTGGCCGCGGCCTGCTGCATCGCGGCCATCTGCTGCATCATCGCCTGCTGGCGGGCGCGCAT
>CBHWED010000272.1:0-3651 GCA_966112795.1 uncultured bacterium | reverse complement strand
GAGCACCTCGATGTCGCCGGTCACCGCGATGTCGCCGGCGCGCACGTCGGCCGGGCCGGTCATCGACAGCTGCAGCCGCTTGGGGCCTTCGCCTTCCATGCGCAGCGCGATCTGCTTGACGTTGAGCACGATGTCGGTGACGTCCTCGCGCACGCCGGCGAGGCTCGAGAACTCGTGCAGCACGTTCTCGATGCGGATCGAGGTGATCGCCGCACCCTGAAGGCTGGACAGGAGCACCCGGCGCAGCGCGTTGCCGAGCGTCAGGCCGTAGCCGCGCTCGAGCGGCTCGGCGACGAAGGTCGCCTTGCGCTTGCCGTCGGCGCCGGTCTTGACGTCGAGGCTGCTGGGCTTCTTCAGTTCCTGCCAGTTCTTCGTATTGACGGACATGGACTTCCCCTTTGGGATCTGGGTTCTAGTGGCAACGGCCGCGGAGCGCTGGGAGCGCCGCGGCCGATGCGAAATGATTGGGCGAGGACCCGAAGGTCATCGCGGGCATTCGATCAGACGCGGCGGCGCTTGCTGGGCCGCACGCCGTTGTGCGGGATCGGCGTGACGTCGCGGATGGATGTGATGGTGAAGCCGACCGCTTGCAAGGCCCGCAGCGCGGATTCGCGGCCCGAGCCGGGGCCCTTGATCTCGACCTCGAGCGTGCGCACGCCGTGCTCGGCGGCCTTCTTGCCGGCGTCGTCGGCGGCGACCTGGGCCGCGTAGGGGGTCGACTTGCGGCTGCCCTTGAAGCCCATCATGCCGGCCGAGGACCACGAGATCGCGTTGCCCTGGGCGTCGGTGATGGTGATCATGGTGTTGTTGAAGCTGGCGTTGACGTGGGCGACGCCGCTCGAGATGTTCTTGCGTTCGCGGCGCTTGATGCGCTGGGGTTCGCGAGCCATGGGGTGTGTCCTTCCTGGATCCTAGAGAGAGAAGTTCGCTTCGGCCTGCCGAGATATCGGGAGGCGCGAGCGCTTACTTCTTCTTGCCGGCGATCGGCTTGGCCTTGCCCTTGCGGGTGCGCGCGTTGGTGTGCGTGCGCTGGCCGCGGACCGGCAGGCCCTTGCGGTGGCGCAGGCCGCGGTAGCAGGCGAGGTCCATCAGGCGCTTGATGTTCATCGCGGTGTCGCGGCGCAAGTCGCCCTCGACCGTGTAGTCGGCGTCGATCGTCTCGCGGATCTGCAGCACTTCGGCGTCCGACAGGTCCTGGACGCGGCGGCTGTGGTCGATGCCGAGCTTGTCGGCGATCTTCTTGGCCGTGGTCGGGCCGATACCGTGGATATAGGTCAGCGCAATGATCACGCGCTTGTTAGTCGGGAGGTTAACCCCTGCAATACGAGCCACAAACTTCTCCATGCTCCACAGGGGGCCGGGTCCGGTGGGCAGCCGGAGCCGCCTGACGGGGCCGCCCCCTATCTCATCGCTATTCCATTCGACACCCGCGGTATCACCGAACGGCAAAACGGCCGGCTGGTCAGACACCTTTGGCCTGCCTGCCGACTGCCCCCGCAACTGTCGAATGAGCGGCGCGCTTAGGGCGAATCGCCCGTGGCGTCAACACCGAAACGCGCATATGCCGGCATAGGCCCAGGAAACGGGCCTCCGGCGTGTCAGAGGCCCTTGTGCTACACCAGAATTAACGCTTCGTCAAAATCTGCCGCCAAGCCCCGCAGGCTCAGGGGCCCGACAGGCTCGCCGCGAGGCGGGTCAGCTGCTCGCCGATCACGCCGTCGACGAGCGGCGCCATCTGGGTCATCGAGCCACGCATGTAGCCGCCGACGACGAAGTCCCAGGTGATCTTGGTCCCATCGCCTGCCGGCTCGAGCGCCATCGTCAGCACGGCGGTGACGGCCTCGGACTGCAGCGGCCCGAGGCCACCGGTCATGCGCAGCGTCGAACGCGGTGCGAGGTAGACCACCCGCATGTGCTCGACTTGGCCGGGCGGCCCGCCGGCGGGATCCGGGACGACTTCGCAGAAGCATCCGCCCGCGACCGGATCGATCGTGAGATTGGCGGAATTGTCCGAATATGTGTGCTCGCCGTTCCACCAGCCGGCGGGCTTGAGCATCGCCGCCCAGACCTCGGCCGGTCCGGCGGGCACGACCGTCTCATGGTGCGAGACGAACCCGCTCTCGCTCGACGCGACCACTTCTGCGCTCGCAGGCGACGCTACGCCAACGGCGAGCCCGACAATGCAAGTCAGCACTGAACGCATGGCGCACCTCCGGGTGGGAGGATGACCCGAGCCGGCGACGGGTTCAATCCCCGGCGAGGATCGCTTCGACGGATGCGGTAACCTCATCGATCGGCGCCATGCCGTCAACTCGGGCGACGATCCCGCGCGCCTCGTAGAGCGGCAGGATCGGCGCGGTCTTGGCGCGGTATTCGGCCATGCGCGTGCGCACGGTTTCCTCGTTGTCGTCGGGCCGGCGCTTGAACTCGTGCCCGCCGCAGCGGTCGCAAGTGCCCTCCTGCCGCGGCCGCTCGAACACGTCGTGGTAGCCCTTGCCGCAGCTGGCGCAGGTGTACCGGCCGGTGATGCGCTCGACCAGGGCGTCTTCGTCGACCTCGAGCTCGATGACCCGGTCGAGCTTGCGCTGGCGCCCGGCGAGGATCTCGTCGAGCGAGCGCGCCTGGGCCTCGGTCCGCGGATAGCCGTCGAAGATCACGCCGGTCTCCGGCGCGAGGCCGGCCAGCTTCTCGTCGATCATCGCCGAAACGATCTCGTCCGACACCAGCGCGCCCGAATCCATGACCGCGGCAACCTGGCGCCCGAGCGGCGTGTCAGCCTTGCGCGTCTCGCGCAGCATGTCGCCGGTCGAAAGCTGGACCATGCCGTGGCCTTCGACGAGACGCTGCGCCTGGGTGCCCTTGCCCGCACCCGGCGGCCCAAGAAGAATGATATTCATTGCCTGCCCCCTGTCGCGCCCGTTAGCGCAGCCGGCCCTTGAGCTTGGCCTTCTTGATCAGATCGCCGTACTGGTGCGCCAGCAGGTGCGACTGGATCTGGCTGATCGTGTCGACCGTGACGTTGACCACGATCAGCAGGCTGGTGCCGCCAAGGAACAGCGGAATGCCGGTCTGCGAGATCACGTACTCGGGCAACACGCAGACGATCGTCAGGTAGATCGCGCCGATCACCGTGATGCGGGTCAGCACGTAGTCGAGATATTCGGCCGTGCGCTTGCCGGGACGGATGCCCGGAATGAACCCGCCGTTCTTCTTCAGGTTCTCCGAGGTCTCCTCGGGATTGAAGACGACCGCGGTGTAGAAGAAGCAGAAGAAGATGATACCCGCGGCGTAGAGCGCGAGATAGAGCGGCTGGCCGTGCGCGAGGTACTGGTTGAGCGTCTGCAGCACGCCGTAGGCCGTGCTGTCGGTCGCCACCGAGTTGCCGGCGAACTGGGTGATCGTCAGCGGCAGCAGCAGCAGCGAGCTGGCGAAGATCGGCGGGATCACGCCCGCGGTGTTGAGCTTGAGCGGCAAGTGGCTGCGATCGGCCTGCATCATGCCCCGGGCGCTGGCGCGCTTGGGGTACTGCACGAGAAGCCTTCGCTGGGCGCGCTCCATGAAGCAGATGAACAGGATCAGGCCGACGATCACCACCACGAACGCGACGATCACGAACGTGCTGATCGAGCCCGTCCGGCCGCCTTCGAACAG
>CBHWED010000271.1:0-3754 GCA_966112795.1 uncultured bacterium | reverse complement strand
TCGAGCGCCTGCGCGAAATCGGCGATCAGGTCGTCGGCGTCCTCGATCCCGATCGACACGCGCACGAGGTTGTCGGTGATGCCGAGCGCGGCCTTGCGCTCGGGCGGGACCGAGAGGTGGGTCATCGCCGCCGGGTGGCTGGCAAGCGTCTCGGTGCCGCCGAGGCTGACCGCGAGCTTGGCGATCCTCAGCGAATCGAGGAAGCGGAACGCCTCGGGCTCGCCGCCACGGATGAACAGCGAGAAGGTGCTGCCCGGCCCGGTGCAGTGGCGGCGGTAGATGTCCTTCTGCGAGCCCTCGGGCAGCAGGCCGAGGAAGCCGAGGCCTTCGACTTTCGGGTGGTCCTTGAGGAAGCCGCACACCGAGACCGCGTTGGCGGTCGCGCGCTGCATGCGGATCTCGAGCGTCTCGAGGCTCCTCAGCAGCATCCATGAGGTGTTGGGGTCGAGGATCGTCCCCATCGTGTTCCGCAGCGCCCGGATCGGGTTCATCCACTTGCGCGCGCCCGAGACGCCGCCGGCGACGAGGTCCGAATGGCCGCCGGCGTACTTGGTCAGCGAATAGACCACGATGTCGGCGCCGTGGTTGAGCGGGCGCTGCCACAGGGGCCCGAGGAAGGTGTTGTCGATGGCGATCGGCGTCCCGGGGCAGGCGGCATCGCGCGCCTCGGCCACCGCCTCGACGTCGACCAGCGCATTGGTCGGGTTCGCCGGGCTTTCGAGATAGATCAGCGCGACGCGGCCGAGCTCCTGCGCGCGCGCGATCACCGCGTCGATCTCCGCGCGGCTCGCGCCCGCCGGGAAGTCGACGTAGCGCACGCCGTAGCGCCCCATGACCCGGGCGATGAAGCCCTCGGTCGCGGCGTAGAGCGGGCCCGAATGGACCACGACGTCGCCGGCCTCGCAATAGGCCAGCAGCAGCGTCGCGATCGCCGACATGCCGCTCGAGAACACCAGCGCGTCCTCGGCGCCGTCCCACACGCCGAGCCGGTCCTCGAGGATCTCCTGGTTGGGCCCGTTGAAGCGCGAGTAGACGAGCCCCTCGGCACCGCCGGCGCGCTGGCCGGTGATGCCTTCGAAGTGACGCTTGCCGGCCGCGGCGCTTTCGAACGCGAAGGTGCTGGTGAGGAAGATCGGCGGCTTGAGCGAGCCTTCGCTGAGCTGCGGATCGTAGCCGTAGCCCATCATCAGGGTGGACGGCTTGAGCGCGCGCCCGCCGATGGTGGTGACTTCGCGCTTGGGTTTGCGGCGCGGGGTGGGGGGCTCGACGGGATCGGACATGGTTGCGGGTGTAACCTCTTGGCGCGCCGCTAGCTAGCGCAGGCTTGCGACCGTCCAAACCACCCCGATGATCAAAACGATCCCGGCGAGATCGAGCATGAGCCCGGCCTTGAGCACGCGCGGCAGCGCGACGTGGCGCGTCGCCCAGGCGATCGCGTTGGGCCCGGTGCCCGAGGGCAGCATGAAGCCCCAGCTCGCGGCGAACGCGGCGGGCAGCGCGAGCAGGATCGGATCGGCGCCGAGCGCCGCGGCCAGCGCCGCGACCACCGGCATGATCGCGCTCGCCGCGGCGATGTTGCTGGCGAACTCGGTGATCACCACGACCATCGCCACGACCAGCGCCGCGAGTACGATCAGCGGCACGCCGCCGAGCGGCAGCAGTTCCTGGCCGAGCCATTCGGCGAGCCCCGATTCGCTCATCCCCATGGCCAGCGCGAGGCCGCCGCCGAACATCAGGATCACGTCCCACGGCGCGCGGTTGGCTTCGCTCCACTGCAGCATCCGCCGGCCGGTGCCGTCGGGCAGCAGGAACAGCGCGAGCCCGGCGATCGCCGCGACCGAGCCGTCGGTCAGCCCCTTCTCGGGCACGACCTCTTGCAGCAGCGGCAGCGAGACCCACGCGAGCACGGTCAGCGCGAACAGCATGGCCAGCCGCTTCTCGGGCACCGTCCACGCCTCGGACTGCTTGATCGCCTGCCGCGCCGCGGCGGGATCGAACGGATCCTCGTGCAGCCGCTGGACCCGGGCGATCAGGAACGCCGCCAGCGGCACGCCGAGCAGCACGACCGGCATGCCGAACAGGCTCCATTCGACGAAGCTGATATGGACCCCGAGCGCCCGCTCGAGCAGCGCTGCCGAGATCGCGTTGGTCGGAGTGCCGACGATCGTGCCGTAGCCGCCGATCGTCGCCGCGAAGGCGACGCCCATCGGCAACGCTCCGGCCATGCCACCGCTCTCGCCTTCCCTGACCCCGCCGGCGGCGAGCATGGCCAGCGCCATCGGCATCATGATGAACGCGGTCGCGGTGTTCGAGATCACGGTCGAGATCGCCGCGGTCGCCGCCATGACCGCGAGCAGCAGCTGCCAGCAGCTCGCGCTCGCCCGGCTCATGATCGCGATGGCGAGGCGCCGGTGCAGCCCGGTGCGTTCGATCGCCAGCGCGAGGAACGCGCCGCCGATGAACAGGAACATGATCGGCGAGTAATAGGCGGCCGCGGTCTTGTCGGCGTCGGCCACGCCGAGCAGCGGCAGGACGATGAACGGCAAGAGCGCGGTCGCCGACAGCGGGACCGCCTCGCTCATCCACCACGCGGCCATCCACACCACGAGCCCGGCGGTGCGCCAGGCCGCATCGGGCATTCCGGCGGGAGCGGGGAGGGCCAACGTGAGCAGGAAGGCCAGCAGCCCGATCAGAAAGCCGATACGTTGTGCGGTCATGCCGATACCCCCGGGCACGGCTTAGCAGCATGCGAGGATGCGTCCAGCCGGCCCATTCCGTGTGTCGTGGAACCGTGGCATAGCGATGCGAGCGGGAGGCGCCTTTGCAGCGGGCCGAGCTCTTTTCCTACCTGTCGGCGTTCGTGACGATCGTCCTCGCCGTGGCGATGACCGACATGATCCAGAGCACCCACCGCCTGATCCGGGCGCGGCCGAGGATCAAGTGGGACGCCTTGCCGCTGGTCTTCGCCGGCATCGTCGCGTTGTTCGTGATCACCGAGTTCTTCGCGCTGTGGACCCGCTTCAACGTCACCGAGATCTCGATGCCGCGGCTGCTGTGGCTGCTGGCGACGCCGACGCTCTACACCCTGCTCGCCTATTCGGTGTTGCCCGACGAGGTGCCGCCCGAGGGGCTCGACCTGACCGAGTTCTACGCCTCGCAGCACAAGGTCTGGGCGGTGCTCTACGCGGCGGCCGCGTTGCTCGACCTCGCGCGGTCGCTCGAAGCGATCGTTCTGCGCGGCGAGGCGCCGGCGCACGCGCAAGTCGTCCCGGCGCTGCTCACGCTGGCCATGCTCGCCGGGCCGGCGATCATGTATTTCGCCACCTCGCGGCGGGCGCAGTGGATCGGCGTGCTGTGGCTGGTGCCGTTCGTGGCGCTCGCCACGTTCGGCCTGGCGATCGACGCCTGAGCGCCGGCTCCGTCCGCCCGAACGAAAAGGGCGCGCCTCGCGGCACGCCCTGTTTGCGCTGGCCGAGTGGCCCGACTTACTTCGGCGCCAGCACCATGAGCATTTGGCGCCCTTCGAGCCGCGGATAGGCTTCGATCTTGGCGATCTCGGCGACGTCTTCCTGCACGCGCTTGAGCAAGTCCATGCCGAGCTCCTGGTGCGCCATCTCGCGGCCACGGAAGCGCAGGGTCATCTTGACCTTGTCGCCCTCCTCGATGAACTTGGTCACGCTGCGCATCTTCACGTCGTAGTCGTGATCGTCGATGTTCGGACGCATCTTGATCTCTTTGATCTGCTGCGTCTTCT
>CBHWED010000270.1:0-3825 GCA_966112795.1 uncultured bacterium | reverse complement strand
CCGGTGGTCTTGCCCGAGACGTGGCCGCCCGAGTTGATCGCGGTCTCGATCATCTCGAGCGCCTTGCTCGTCGCCCCGCGGAAGCTCTCGGCCTCGCTCGCGCTCGAGGCGCCCTCGGCGACGCGGAACAGCGCGGCTTCGGCCTCGGAGATCTGCTTCATCGGCTCGACCTCTTCCGAGGTGTCGAGCGCGCCTTCGACCAGCGTCCGGCCGACGCTGACCAGCTCGCGCAAGAGCGCGAGGTCGTAGATCTGCTGCGCGAGCTCGCGCGGGGCGAGCAGGCCCTGGCCATCGGCGGTGAGCCGGGCGAGGTACTGCGTGCCGCCGAGCTCGATCATCGCCGGGTCGGTCTCGAAGTAGGGCTTCAACGTCACCGGGGTGACGACCATCTGCTTGTCGAGCAGCACCACGATTCGCTCGAAGATGCGCGTGTGCAGCGGTTCGAAGAAATGCTCGGGCCGCAGCGGCACGGCGAGCTCCTCCATCAGCCGGTTGTCGATCAGCACCGCGCCGAGGAACGCCGCCTCGGCCTCGAGATTCGCGGGTAGCGCGCGCCCAGCTGGGGCATCGGCAGCGGGGCGGTCGAGGAGGTCTTGGTCGGCCATCGGCCCCTGATGCGCTTGGCGGAGTCCGGCGACAAGTGGGCCGCGAGCAATACCTGCTGTGGATAGCGGGGATGATCCTGTTTCTTCCCGGAAAGCCCACGGAGGATCCGCCGAGGAAGGCCTTTCCCGATCATCCCGCATCTGCGAAAGCCGGGCCATGTCCGCCCATCGCATCGCCCGCGTCACGCTCGACGGCTCGACCGTGCTGCGGCGCAGCGACGCGGTCGAGCAGGAGCGCGAGGTGGCGATGCGCGACCTCGAGGCCGACAATAGCTTCCTGCCGGTGCGTGCCGTCGAACGCGGGCACGCGGGGCCGTGGTCGCTGGTCTTGTCGGTCAACGATGGCCGGCTGGCGATGGCGATCAGCGATCGTGACGGAGCGGAAGCCGAGACCATCGGCCTCGGCCTCGCGCGCTTCCGTCGGGTGGTGCGCGAGTACTTCGCGATCTGCGATTCGTACTACAACGCGCTGCGCAAGGCCTCGGCGCAAGAGATCGAGACGCTCGACATGGCCCGCCGGGCGATCCACGACCGCGCCACGCGGCAGCTGCTCGAGGCGCTCGAAGGCAAAGTCGAAACCGACTTCGCCACTGCACGACGGCTTTTCACGCTGCTCTGCGTGCTCCATATCAAGGCCTGACGGGACTCAGGGCGGGCGTACCAAATTTCATGGGCCGGAAGCGCGCATCTTCATGGCGCAGGCGCCTCGGCGCGCTGCTGCTGCTCGTGCTCGTCGGCGCGGGCGGCTGGCTGTGGTGGCAGGGCCAGCACTGGGCGCCCTCGCGCGCCGAGTTCCCGATGCAGGGCGTGCTGGTCGGCGCACAGGACGGCGACGCGGATTTCAAGGCGCTCAAGGCCATCGGGGCCGACTTCGTCTATCTCGAGGCGAGCAGCGGGAGCGCGGGTCGCGATGCCGCTTTCGCCGGCAATCTTTCGCGCGTGCGCGACAGCGGGCTGCCGTTCGGCGTCGTCCATGCCTACGACCCTTGCGTGCCCGCCGAACGCCAGGCGGCCAACTTCGTCACCATGGTGCCGCGCGACGAGACGCTGCTGCCGCCGGCGATCGCGCTCGACAAGCTCGCCGCCGACTGCGGCGACCCGGTCAGCGAGGCCGCGGTCGAGAGCGAGCTGACCACGTTCCTCAACCAGGTCGAAGGCCACACCGGCAAGCCGGCGGTGCTCAAGCTCGCGCCGGGGTTCGAGGAACGCTATCACATCGCGGCGCGGATCGAGCGCAACCTGTGGCTGGAGCGCGACTGGCTCCCGCCCGCTTATGCCGGGAGGCCGTGGACCTTGTGGACCGCCAATTCGCAGCTGCGCACTGCGGCGAGCGACGAGCCGCTGCGCTGGGTGGTGCTGCAGCAATGAGCACGCGTGACGACCTGATCGCTGCGGCGCGTGCGGCGGCCGAGACCGCCTATGCGCCGCATTCGAACTTCCTCGTCGGCGCTGCGCTGCGCTTTGCCGACGGCAGCGTGATCACCGGCTGCAACGTCGAGAACGCGAGCTATGGCTTGTCGCTCTGTGCCGAAACGGTCGCGGTGGCCAAGGCCTTCGGCGAGGGCCGCCGCGGCGGGCTGGTCGAGGTCGCGGTGACCGCGAGCGGGGACGACGTGGTGACCCCGTGCGGCCGCTGCCGCCAGGTGCTCCACGAGCTCGCCGATCTCGGCGGAACCGATCCGCTGGTCTATTGCTGCGGCCCGTCGGAGGTGCGCGAGACGCGCCTCTCGGAGCTGCTCCCCGCCGCGTTCGGTCCGGGGAGCCTGGCCTGACTCGGGGCTGAGCATTTCAATCTGTCGCACTTCGGTGCTATCGTCGGCGCAAACGGAGTTTTTTGATCATGGGTGGTTTGAGTCTTTGGCACTGGATCATCGTTGCGCTGGTGATCCTCGTGCTGTTCGGTCGCGGCAAGATCAGCGAGATGATGGGCGACTTCGGCAAGGGCGTGTCGAGCTTCAAGAAAGGCCTCGCCGAGGCCGACGCGATGGACAAGCCCGCCGCGCAGATCCCCCCGCCGGCGCAACCCCCGGTGTCCGCGCCGCCGCAAGCCGCGCGCACGCCGGAAGAGGAAGCCGCGGCCAAGCGCGATCCGGGCACCTGATTTCCCGTCTCTGAAATCGTGCTAAGCTTAGTTTGCTAAGGAGTCGGCGTCAGATCGGCTTCGCGGACGAGGGCCTGGCATGATGAATCCGACCGACAACGAGCTGCTCACGCGGATTGGCCCCGGCACCGCGATGGGCGCGATGCTGCGCGAATACTGGGTGCCCGCGTGCCGCTCGGCGAAGCTCGTGGCCGACGGTGCGCCCGAGCGGCTGCGGCTGTTCGGCGAGAACTTCGTCGCCTTCCGGGTCACCGACGGCCGCGTCGGCTTCATGCAGGAAGCCTGCCCGCACCGCTGCGCCAGCCTCGCGCTCGCGCGCAACGAGGACAACGGCCTCCGGTGCGTGTTTCACGGCTGGAAGTTCAGCGTCGAAGGCCAATGCGTCGACGCGCCGACCGAGCCGCGCCAGCAGCGCGAGCGCTTTGCGGCGAGCGTGCCGGTGCGCAGCCACCCGACCCACGAGGCCGGCGGACTCGTGTGGGTCTACATGGGCGCACAGGCGACCCCGCCGCGCTTCCCCGACTACGAATTCACCACGCTCCCCGACAGCCACGTCCAGCCCTATCGCGGGATCATCCGCACCAACTGGCTGCAGGGTCTCGAGGCGCTCCTCGACAGCGCCCACGTCACGTTCCTGCATTCGGCCAACCTCGGCAGCGAGCGCGGGCGCAACTACTTCAAGGCCGAGAGCGACTACATGCTCGCCGACGGCGCGCCGGTGTTCGAGTTCGACGAGCGGCCCTACGGCTTTCGCGAAGGCGCGATCCGCGAGGAGGGTGAGACGCGCTGCTACGCCCGCGTGCGCGAAGTCGCGCTGCCGTTCTTCTCGTTCATCCCCGCGGCGCCAAAGGGCCCGCGGATCGTCTGCTGCTCGATCCCGATCGACGACGTGACCACCGCGCAGTGGTACATCGCCTACGACAGCGACGCGCCGCTCGAGCCCAACCAGCTGAGCGCCTTCGGCATGTGGTCGGGCGATCCCGATCACTTCAACTCGGACATGGGCGGACCCGAGAACTTGTGGCGCCAGGACCGCCAGGCGATGGCCGACGGCCACTGGTCGGGCATCACCGGCCGCGGCAACGCCTACGAGGATTTCGCGGTGCAGGAATCGATGGG
>CBHWED010000269.1:0-3925 GCA_966112795.1 uncultured bacterium | reverse complement strand
TCGCTGGAGTTCATCGGCCTCGGCTCGCGTGGCCGACAGATCGGTCATCGGCTCCGTCGATGTTCCGAGGCCCATCAGAAGGCCCGCGTAGTAGAGCCGCGTCAGTCGCCGGATATCGTCCAACCGCGCGGCCTCGCTGGCCGTCGGCGCACGTCCGAGCCAGTTTTCGAGCAGTTCCGAAGTCAGCTCCGGCGTCGGGGCCAGATTGTCGGCCAGGATCGCTACGTCGACCAGCGGATCGTTGCGGTACGCGGTTTCCCAGTCGACGAGCCACAGGCGCCTTCCGTCGAACAGGACATTGCGGGCGTTAGGGTCGTTGTGGCTCGAAACGTGCGTCGCCTCGTCCCACGACAAGCGGTCGAGGATGCCCTCGAACACCGCGCGGTGCGGGGCCAGCAGTCCCTCGGCGAACTTGCTTTCGAGCAGGCTCAGCAGCCGCCCGACGATCGCGCGCCAGTCGCCGAGCGCGGGGAAGGGCTCGGTCGCCTGCAGCCTGACCGCGAGCGCGGCTACAGCCCGCGCCCGCGCCGCGTCGCCACCGGGGAAACGGTCGAGCGGGACAGTGTCGATGAAATCCATCACCGCCACGCCGCCTGCGTCGTCGGCGTAGTGCAGCGGCGGAGCGATACCGGCCGCTGAGGCGATGGCCATGCAGGCGTACTGATGAGGATTGCGCAGCGCGCTGCGCGACGCCTCGACACGCAGCAAGTGCCGGCGGGTTCCCTGTGCAAAGCGCAGCGCAATCGCCCCCGAGGCTCCGCCGGGTACCACGCCGAGACAGTCGACCTGAGCGCTCCCGTAGGTGGCGACGAGCGCCTCGCGCACGGCGTCGTGCAGCGCCTCGGGCACGAGCCTTTCCCAACCGGCGCTCACGCGGACTCCCCCGCGGGACCGAGATGGGCGTCGAGCCAGGCGATCGCCAGCTCGGCTGCACGGGCGGCCGCGGGCCCTTCTTCGAAGCGCGGTCCGACGCCGCGAACGACCTCCAGCCGGTGCGCGACGTCGCGCGGCATGATCTCGAGCGTGGTCCGGGTAAAGCCGTGCGCGACGGGGTCCTCGCTGCCGACCACGAACAGGCTTGGTGCGCGGACGCGGGCGATTGCCGCACCGGCGAGGTCGGGCCTCCCGGCAACGCTCACGACGGCCCGGATAGCGTCGGGACGGCGCGCGGCGAGCTCAACGCCGGCTGCGCCGCCGGTTCCCGCACACAACAGCGCGAGCGGCAGGGAGGCGAGCTGGTGTTCATGCGCGAGGCGGTCGAATGCCCGTTCGGCGCGTTCGCTCAACAGGGGGACATCGAAGCGCAGCGCCTCCTCCATCGCCTCGTCGGCGGTAAGCAGGTCGGCTTGCACGGTGGCAAAGCCTGAACGGCGCAGGCGGTCGGCGATCTGACGAATGCCGAAGTGTCGAGGTCCGACATTGCCGGCGAGCACGAACAGAACGGCGGCCCGGGCGCTTTGCCCTCCGGCAACTTCGACGAACGGAGAGGCGGCTTGGTGCCGCGCCTGCACTTCGGCAGCGAACGCCGGCCAGCTGGCAAAGCCATGCTCGCGCGCGAGCACCAGCTGGGCATCGGCCAGCCTGATCGCGCGGCTCAATGCGCCTTGCGGGTGGAATTGCCGCACGCGTTCGAGTGCGGGGGCGGCCCCGGCGTCAAACGCCTTGCGCAAGTCCTTTGCCTGGCGGCGGTATTGCTCGAGATCGGGATGAACGGGGAGGCGCTTGTCGGCCACGCGAAATTCCTTCCGTTGGAGCCTGCCGTCCGCATGGCAGTCAGGAAGAAATTCGGCTGTACTGAGGTACGCTTACAGCAGAGCAGGTGGGCACGGCCCTTTCCGCGGACGGGATGCGTCCTGAACGCGAACACGGCGTTACGTCTCGGCGGCCGAGTGTGTCAATGGCCGTAGCCGATCAACGTCCGCAATGGGCCGCTGGCGGACTGTCGGCTCATGCAGCAGGCCGAGCTTGCACCCCGCAAAAAATCCGCCACACTCGCGCGCCAGGACGGGGGCGTCACAAGGAGGCATTCATGGGTCTGTTCGACGATATCCTCGGCCGGGTCAGCGACCATCCCGAGATCATCAACATGGCGACCAAGCTCGGCATCGATCCCAAGCTCGCCGAGCAGGCGGTCGCGGCGCTCGGTGAGGCGCACCAGCAGCCGGGCGATACCGTGCAGCAGGCGGCGGCGAAGACCGGGCTCGACGCGAGCGTGGTCAGCCAAATCGTCGAGCATATCGGCGGCGAAGGCTCGCTCGGCCAGTTCGCGCAGATGCTCGACCAGGACCATGACGGCAGCCCGCTCGACGATATTGCGGGGTTTGCCAGCAAGCTGTTCGGCAAGGGCTGAGGCGAAGGGGTACGAGCCCCCTTGCGCCGCCTGCGGCGGCACCTCCCCCGTGAACGGGGGAGGACCGGTGTTCGTGCGGTGGACCGAGGGGTCGATCGCCGGTCGCGCGTTAGCGTAAATTAAACCAAGATCGGCGCACATGCAGGGCCGTGAGCGGGGCGCGCGCGGCAACAGGCGACAGATGGCAGTACGTGGAATCCTGAGGGGCCTTACCGGGGGCAGTGCGGGCGCGGCCGAGGCCGAGCCCGAGCCGCTCGTCGCATCGCCGGTCGCGCCCGGCGACGTGGCCCGGCGGCTGCAGATCCTCGACGATTTCGAGCACGCCGGGATCGGCTGGATCTGGGCCACCGACGCCAGCGGCCGGCTGATCTACCTGTCGGAAAACGCTTCGGAAAAACTCGGCCGGGCGCCGACCGACCTGCTTTCGCAGCCGCTCGTCGCGCTGTTCGAGACGGACCCCGACAATCCCGACGAGCGCAGCGACCGGCCGCTCAACTTCCAGCTCAACGCGCGCAGCAAGATCCACGACCTCGTGGTGCGCGTGCTGGTCGACCGCGCGCGCAGCCCCGGGAGCCTCGGCGGCGGGCAGGAGCGGCACACCTGGTGGTCGATCTCGGGCCACCCGAAGTTCGACGAGAGCGGGCGCTTCGACGGCTACCGCGGCAGCGCCAAGGACGTGACCGTCGAATACGAGCGTAAGCTGCTCGATTCGCGGATGGCCGAGTACGACGCGCTGACCGGGCTCGCCAACCGCCACCGGATGAACCGCCGGCTCGATTCGATCCTCGCCGCGTTCAAGCAGTCGCGCCGCGCCTGCGCGCTGATGATGCTCGACCTCGACCGGTTCAAGTACGTCAACGACACGATGGGCCACCCGGCCGGCGACGAGCTGCTGCGCCAGGTCGCGCAGCGGCTGCAGTCGATCGTCGGCGACCGCGGCGAGATCGGCCGGCTCGGCGGCGACGAGTTCCAGGTGATCCTCCCCGACATGGACGACCGCGGCAAGCTCGGCGAGCTCGCCGACAAGGTCATCCAGATCGTCTCGCAGCCCTATCCGATCGACGGCAAGCGCGCGATCATCGGCACCAGCGTCGGTGTCGCCATCGCGCCGTACGACGGCGTCGAGCGCGACGAGATCGTCCGCGCCTCGGACCTCGCGCTCTATGCGGCCAAGAACGGCGGGCGCGGGCAGTTCCGCTTCTACTCCTCGGACCTCAAGGACGAGGAGGAGGAGCGCCGGCTGCTGCTCGACGACTTGCGCGAGGCGCTCGCGGCCGACCAGCTGCAGCTGCACTACCAGCCGGTGGTGCGGACCAAGGACCACGTGGTCGTGGGGTTCGAGGGGCTGATGCGCTGGGAGCACCCCGAGCGCGGCTACGTCTCGCCGGGGATCTTCATCCCCGCGGCCGAGGAATCGAACCTGATCAACCAGCTCGGCGAGTGGGCGCTGCGGCGCGCGTGCGAGGACGCGGCGACCTGGCCGGCGACCGTACGCGTCGCGGTCAACGTCTCGGCGGTGCAGTTCAACAACACCTCGTTCCTCACCGTGGTGACCAATGCGCTGGCGGCCTCGGG
>CBHWED010000268.1:0-3973 GCA_966112795.1 uncultured bacterium | reverse complement strand
ACGGTTCGGCTGATGGCGTCGGACGCGCTCGTCGGCATGCTCGCCCCGGCGCTCGGCGCCGCTTTGCGCGAGCAGGCACCCGGAATTGTCGCCGTGTTCCGCCCGTGGCGCTCGGGGGCCGACGCGATCGAAGCGCTGCGTGATGGCGACGCCGAGCTCGTGCTGGGGGTCGCCGACCCGCCACCGTTGCGCGATGTCGCGGTGACCGAGCTGGGGCCGCAGCCGATGGCCGTGCTGATGCGCCGCGGCCATCCGGCGGCCGAGGCGCTGACGCTCGAAAGCTGGCTCGCCTGGCCGCACGTGGTGGTCTCGGTCGAAGGCGCGGTCGAAACCGGGCTCGACAGGGCACTGGCCGACCGCGGGCTGCGGCGCCACGTCGGGCTCGTGGTGCCCGGCTTCGCGCCGGCGATCGATGCGCTCGCGCAAGGCGACTACCTTGCGCTGCTGCCGCGCCGGTTCGCCGATCTGCGCCACGAGCTCGTCGCGCGCGATCCGCCGATCCCGCAGGTGCCGCTCGCCATCCGCCTGTTCCGCGACCGGCGACGTCTCGACGATCCGGTGCTCAACTTCGTCGCCGGCGAGCTGGCCGGCGCGCTCGCCTGAGCGCGGTGCTCAGCGCCAGAACCGCTTGCGCTCGAGCACCCGGTCGAACCGCTTCGCCGCGCGATCGACCAGCGTCCTGCGGCGGGTAAAGCGCGGCCAGTCGGCCCGCTCGACGCGCAGGCGGGTAAGAACCTCGGGGGCGACCCGGGCGTCCTGCAGCTCGCCGAGCTCGTCCTGCAATGCACGCATCGCCTTGGCGAATCGCTGTTCGCGCCGAAGCGCCTTGTCGCCGGGAAACAGGCCGGAAAAGAACTCCGCCGCATAACGCAGCTTCTTCGCGGCGATGCGCACCTGGTGCAGCTCGTCGTCGTCGAGCGTCCGCAGGTGCCGGCCCTTCCTGGCGAGCTTGTGATGCAGCCGCTCGAGCGAGGCCGCCGCGAAGTGGGCGGCGCTGATCTCGGCCGGGTTGCGGATCTCGAGCCACGCGCCGTTGGCGAGCCAGTCGACGCAATCGTGCGTCAGGCGATGCGCGCGCGCCGAGGTCAACGCCTTCGTTGCCCGCGCGTAAGCCTGCTTGCGGGCGCGGGTCAGCGTGGCCGGCGGTTCGTCCAGCCGCGCGATCAGGGTGTCGAGGTCGCGCGCTTCGTTCAATTGCTGCGCGAGCCAGCGCAGCTCGCCGCGCAAATGCTCGAACCGATCGTCGGCGACGATCTCGCGGAAGATCGTGAAGGCCGAGCGGAGCTGGCGGAGAGCCACGCGAACCTGGTGCAGCGCCTCCGCGCTGCCGGTACGCAGCAGCAGCTCCTCATTGCGGCCGAAGCGCGACAGGCACGACAGCGCGATCGCCTGGAAAGCTTCGCCGGCGGTCGCGGTGTCGCGCAGCGTGCAGCGCAAGTCCTCGGCCGAGATCGTTGCCAGCACGCGCGACAGTTCCTCCAGGCTCGCTGGATCGGCGCGCAGCTTCAGGGCATCCATGACCCCAGACTTCTGCATGCAGGCAGATATGTCCGAAGTGGGTCAAAGGCGCATTCGGGCGAAATCCCGAGTGGGCCTCAGGCAAGACCCTTACAAATCATCGGCATCGAGATACTCGATCTCCATCCCGAGCGTCGAGAGCTGTGCGTCGATCTGCTTGCGGTCGCCGACGACCACGATCACCAGGTCATCGGGCGAGAGGTACTGTCGCGCGGCGCTGTCGATCTGCCCGGCGTCGATCGCGCGATAGATCCCGGGCAGGCTCGCCTGGTAGGTGTCGGGCCGGCCGAGCAGCTGGTTGTCGAGCAGCGCGCCGAGCACCTGGCCATTGGTCTCGAAGCTGTTCGGCAACCCGCGGATATTGCCGTCGGTCACCCGCTGCAGCTCGGTCTCGTCGACGCCCTTGCCGTTGGCGAAGGCCGCCATGTCGTCGAGGATCAGGCGGATCGAGTCCGCGGTCTTGTCCGACTGGACCTGGGTGAACACCGTGAGCTCGCGCGGGCCGGCGACGGTCGGCAGCGAGCTGCGGATGCCGTAGCTCCAGCCCTTGTCCTCGCGCAGGTTGAGGTTGAGCCGCGACAGGAAGCCATTGCCGATGACCTCGTTGGCGAGGCCGACCTGTTCGGGCAGCTTGCCCGAGAGAGGCAGCACGCGGCCGAGCAGCAGCACCGATTGCGGCGAGTTCGGGCGGTCGATCACCACCAGCCGGCGCTGGGCCGGCGGCGTTGCGGCGGCGAGGTTCTTGACCGGCTTGGGCGTCGCGGGGGCGCGCCAGTCGCCGAACGCGGCCTCGAGCGCGGGGATGAGCTCGGCCATGGTCACGTCGCCGACCACGGTGAAGCGGGCCATGTCGGGGCGCAGCCAGGTCCGGTGCTGCTCGGCGAGCGCCGCCGGGGTCAGCGCCTCGATCACCGACGCCTTGCCGGTCGCGCCGACCGAGCCGTAGGGGTGGTTCTCGCCGTAGACGATCGGGTCGAGCGCGCGCCAGGCGAGGCTGGCCGGGTCGGCCTGCTCCTGCGCGATCTCGGCGAGCCGCTGGTCCTTGACCCGCGCGACCTCGTTCGCGTCGAACGCCGGGTTGCGCACGACGTCGGCCATCAGCGCCAGCGACGGCGCGAGATTGGCGGTCAGCGCGCTCATCGCCACGCTGTCGGTATCGGTCCGCGTGCCGGTCGAGATGCTGGCGCCGAGGCGCTCCTGGTCGATCGCGATCTGCTCGGCCGAACGGGTCCTGGTACCTTCCTCGAGCAGCTCCATCATCAGCGACTGGGTGCCTGCGCGCGCCGCGCCGTCGGCCGCATCACCGGCGTCGAAGGCGAGCGCGATCGAGACCTTGGGCACCGCGGTGCGCCGGGCGAGCGTGACCGGGATACCGTTCGACAGCGTCGCATGCTCGACTTGCGGGAAGGTCAGCGCGCCGACCTCGGCGACCGGCGGATGGTCGCGCTTGGGCCCGGTCGCCAGCGGCGGCGGCGGAGCCTTGGCATCGGGTGCGGGAGCGGGAACGGTGCCTTCGTCGCCCCAGCCGCCCATCGGCCCGCCGTCCTCGGTGCGTTCGCCGGGGACCACCGTCAGCGTGTAGGCCGGCCGCGTCAGCCAGCGCTGAAGCGCCGCCTGGACCTGCCCCGGGGTCAGCGTGGCGAGCTGGTTGAGCTCTTTCTTGTAGTTCGCCGGATCGCCGGCATAGAGCAGTCCCTCAGCGAGCGTCGCGCCCTTGCCTGAGAACCCGCCGACGAGCTCGAGCGAGCCGATCTGCGAGGAGACGATCTGCGTCGCCGCGCGCTGCAGCTCGTCCTGCGTCGGGCCTCGGGCAATGAGCTCGGCGATGACCTCGTCGAAGCGCTTCTCGGCCGCGGCCGCCTCGACGCCGGGCTTCACGTCCATCTGCGCCTGCAGGAAGCTGATCTGCTCGAACTGCTGCGCGCTCGCGGTGACGCTCACCGCGAGCTGCTCGCCGCGCACCAGCGCGTTGTCGAGCCGCGAGCTGTCGAGCCCACCGAGCACGTAGAGCCCCACCTGGAGCGGGACCGCGTCGGGATCGGTCAGTGCCGGCCCGCTCCACGAGCGGATCACGCGAGTCACCGGGACCTGGTCGGTCATCGTCTCGCGCTCGGGCGCGGCGAGTGTCACCGGCGGCGCGGTGACCGGCTGGACCTCGGGCCCGCGCGGAATGTCGCCGAACCAGCGCTCGACCATCGGCCGCGCGGTCGCGGCGTCGATGTCGCCGGCGAGCACGAGCACGACGTTGTTTGGCGCGTAGTGGTCGGTGAACCAGTCGCGCACGTCGCTGATGCTGGCGGCGTCGAGGTCGGCCATCGAGCCGATCGTCGAGTGGCGGTAGGGATGGCCGACCGGGAACAGGGCGGCGCCGACCTTGTAGTCGACGAGGCCGTATGGGTCGTTGTCGCCCTGGCGCTTCTCGTTCTGGACCACGCCGCGCTGCTTATCGAGCTTG
>CBHWED010000267.1:0-4011 GCA_966112795.1 uncultured bacterium | reverse complement strand
GGCGCACGATCAGCTCGAACTCGGTGTGCCGCAGCACCTCGAGGATGCCCTGCTGGACGTTGAGCACCATCTGTGCATTCGGGTTGTCGTGGATCAGGCCGATCAGGAAGTTGCGCCTGAGCGCGAGCGCACGGGCCTGCGGATTGGGCACGTAGCCCAGGTCCTCGATCACCTTGAGCACGCGCTTGCGGGTCTCGTCGTTGAGCAACGGCGAGCGGTTGATCACGCGACTGACGGTCTTCTTGGAAACGCCGGCAGCATGGGCGACGTCGTTGATCGTCGGCTGCGCCTTGTTTCTCTTCACCCAAACGTCCCCCACTGCAGATCGCACCATGCCCGATTGTCGACAGCCCGTCAGCAGCGCACTACTATGACACCGGTTACTGAAAGACCAGCGAAGATGACCGTGCCTGCTGCCGTCAAGATCGATCCGCGCGACGACGTGGCTACCGCGCTACGCGATCTTGCCGCAGGCGAGACCATTGCGGTCGACGGAGCGGCGCTCACGCTACGCGAGGCGATTGGCCGGGGTCACAAGATCGCGCTGGCCGATCTCGCGGCCGGTGCCGCAGTGCACAAGTTCGGTTTTCCGATCGGGCGGACCCGCTCGGCGGTACAGCGCGGCGAGCATGTCCACAGCCACAACCTGGCCACCGCGCTCGAGCGGAGCGGGTCCTACGGCTACGAGCCGCGGTCCGATCCGGCAGCGGCGTCTGATCGGCCGCCGACCTTCGCAGGCTACCTGAGGCGCGGTGGCCGCGCGGCGACGCGCAACGAGATCTGGATCCTGCCGACGGTCGGTTGCGTCGGGCGCACCGCCGAGAAGATCGCCAGCGCCGCGCAGGCCCGGCACTGCGGGACGGTCGACGGCGTTTACGCCTTTCCCCATCCCTTCGGTTGCTCGCAGCTCGGCGCAGATCTCGCCGGGACACGCGCACTCCTGGCCGCGCTGGCCTGCCATCCGAATGCGGGTGGCGTGCTGATCGTCGGCCTGGGTTGTGAATCGAACCAGCTCGACGCGCTGCTCGCCGCGATCCCGGAGGGAGAGCGCGAGAAGGTCCTCACGCTGTCCGCGCAGGGAGAAGGCGACGAGGTCGGCCGCGGGCTGGACCTCGTCGACCAGCTCGTCGCGCGGGCGGGATCGGCCAGGCGCGAGCGCTTGCCGCTCGGCAAGCTCGTGCTCGGCGTCAAATGCGGCGGTTCCGACGGGCTGAGCGGGCTGACCGCCAATCCGCTCGTCGGGCGCATCAGCGATGCGGTCACCGGTGCGGGCGGCGCGGCGATCCTCACCGAGATTCCCGAGATCTTCGGCGCCGAGCACCTGCTGATGGCGCGGGCGGCGGACCGCGGCGTGTTCGACGGGATCGTCGGGCTGGTGAACGACTTCAAGGCCTACTTCACCGAGCACGGCGAGCCGGTTTCCGAGAACCCCTCGCCCGGCAACGTCGCCGGCGGGATCACCACGCTCGAGGAGAAGTCGCTCGGCGCGGTGCAGAAGGGCGGGCGTGCGCCGGTGACTGACGTGCTGGCTTATGGCGGCCGGGTGCGGCGCGCCGGGTTGAGCCTGCTCGCCGCCCCCGGCAACGATGCGGTCTCGACGACCGCGCTCGCCGCGGCCGGGGCGACGCTGGTCCTCTTCACCACCGGCCGCGGTACGCCGCTCGGCACGGCGGTGCCGACGATCAAGATCGCCTCGAACAGCGAACTCGCGCGGCGCAAGCCGGGCTGGATCGACTTCGACGGCGGGAGCGTGCTCGATCGCGGGCTCGATCTCACGGCGGGGACGCTTCTCGAGCAAGTCTGCGCGGTAGCCTCGGGCGAGACCACCGCGACCGAGCGCAACGACGAGCGTGAAATCGCGATCTGGAAGCGTGGGGTTACCTTATGAAACTCTCACGGGGACCAAATCCGCTTGTGGATGACACCGGTTTCCATTAGGCGGGCGAATGACGACGGGGAGCGGGAGAATCCGGTTGGACGACAGGACGGGGCAGGACGAGGCGCAGCGGATCGCCGAGGCTTTCGTCGCCGCGCGCCGCGAAGCGCGCGCCCTGCCCGCCTATCCCGGCGCCGTCCCCGCGAGCCTCGACGAGGCCTATCGGATCCAGGATCGCGCGCTGGCGCTCGGCGCCGGGCGGGTCGGCGGCTGGAAGGTCGGCCGGATCATGCCGCCGCTATCGGACGCGTTCGGCAGCGATCGGCTCGCAGGGCCGATCTTCGCCGACAGCGTCCTCCACGCCACCGGTACTCCGGTGTCGATGGCGATCTTCGAAGGCGGCTTCGGCGCCGCGGAGGCCGAATTCCTGCTCAAGGTCGGCAAGGCGCCGCCAGCGGGCCAGACCGCGTTCTCGCTCGACGAGGCTGCGGCGCTGATCGAGACCGTGCATCTGGGCATCGAGATCGCCAGCTCGCCGCTCGCGGCGATCAACGACCTCGGCCCGGCGGTGACGATATCCGATTTCGGCAACAACAACGGCCTCGTGATCGGCCCGCCCGTGGCCGACTGGCGATCGTTCGCTTTCACCGACTGGCCCGTGCGCATGCTGGTCGACGGCGTCGAGGCCGGCGCCGGGCGCGCGTCAACGATGCCCGACGGGCCGCTCGGCGCGGCGCGGTTCCTGTTCGAGCTGCTCGGCCGCCGCGGCATCGCGGTCATGCCGGGCCAATGGATTTCCTCGGGCGCGGTCACGGGTGTCCACCCGGTCGCGCCGGGCGCCTTCGTCGAGGCGGTGTTCGACGGCACGCACAAAGTGAGCTGCACGATCGAGGCGGCCACGCGCAGGGAAGCGGGAGATGGAGCATGGACGGAGCGCGGGCTGACGCCCTGACCGAAGCCGCGGCCGCGCGGGTCGGCCGCTATCGCTGGGTGATCGTCGGGCTGCTCTTCGCCGCGACGGTGATCAACTACATCGACCGGCAGATGATCGGCGTGCTCAAGCCGACGCTGATGGCCGACCTCGGCTGGTCGGAGGCCGACTATGCCGGCGTCATCGTCTTCTTCCAGGCCGCTTATGCGATCGGCTACATCGGCTTCGGCCGGATCGTCGACCTCGTCGGCGCGCGCATGGGCTACGCCGTGGCCTTCGTCATCTGGCAGCTCGCGCACATCGCCCATGGCGGCGCCTACTCGCTGACGCAGTTCGCCATGGCGCGCTTTGCGCTCGGGATCGGCGAGGCGGGCAATTTCCCCGCCGGCATCAAGGCGGTGACCGAGTGGTTTCCGGCCAAGGAACGGGCCTTCGCGATCGGCGTGTTCAACGCCGGCGCCAATGTCGGCGCGATCGTCACCCCGCTGCTCGTGCCGGTGCTGGTGGTCGCTTACGGCTGGCGCATGACCTTCGTGATCACCGGCGTCGCGGCGTTCGTCTGGCTGATCGCGTGGTGGACGATGTACCGCAGCCCGCGCGAGCATCCCAAGGTCAGCAGCGCCGAGATTGCCTGGATCGAGCAGGATCCGGCCGACCCGGTCGAGCCGATCCGCTGGCAGAGGCTGATCGCATTGAGGGAGACCTGGGCCTATGCGCTCGGGAAGTTCTTCATCGATCCGATCTGGTGGTTCTTCCTCTTCTGGCTGCCCGGCTACCTCGGCGACCGATACGGCCTCGACCTGCTCAGCTTCGGCCCGCCGCTGGTGGCGATCTACCTGATCTCGGACATCGGTTCGATCGCCGGCGGATGGCTGTCGTCGCGACTGATCCGCGCCGGGCGCTCGGTCAATTTCGCGCGCAAGGCGACGATGCTGCTCAGCGCGATCGCGGTGCTCCCGGTGTGCTTCGCGCAGTCGATCGACAACCTGTGGCTCGCCGTGCTGGTGATCGGCCTCGCAACCGCAGCGCACCAGGCGTTCTCGGCCAATCTCTATACGCTGCCCTCGGACCTGTTCCCGCGTGCCGCAGTCGGCTCGGTGATCGGCATCGGCGGCACCGTCGGCGCGGTCGGCGGCATGCTGATGTCGTTCTACGCCGGCGAAGTGCTCGAGCGGATCGGCAGCTACGCGCCGCTGTTCGCGGT
>CBHWED010000266.1:0-4042 GCA_966112795.1 uncultured bacterium | reverse complement strand
CGCAAGATGCAGGCGTCGAAGGAGGTCTGGGGCAAGATCTTCGGCACGATCGACACGCGCGAGGAGTTCCTCGACCGGCGGCTCGAGCTGGCCAAGCACGAGTGGGCGCGGTTGAAAGCCAATGACTCGCTCGAATGCCGCAACTGCCACCAGTTCGATTCGATGGACCTGACCCGCCAGTCTCGCCGGGCCGCCTGGATGCACCAGAACTTCCTCGGCACCGGCAGGAACACCTGCATCGATTGCCACAAGGGCATCGCTCACCAGCTGCCCGACATGACCGGTATCCCGCAGGGCTGACCGCCGTCAGCCCGAACCCACGGAGACGGCCTCGACCCCGACGAGGCTCTCGACCTTGCGGGCGAGAATGGCGACCGCCTGCTCGCCGAAGTCGGCGAACCGCGCTTCGAGGTCCATCGATGGCCCGGCGACGGTGACCAGCAGGCCCGGTGCCGGCAGGCCACGCTGGGCGAACAGGCCGACAATGCGGCACAGCAGGCCCGAGCTGGCCTCGGCGCGGACGCGGACATGAACGGTCGCGCTCACGCGGCCTGCTCCGAGGGCCGTACCCGCGCGGCGGCGATCCGTTCGCGCGCGAGCGCATCGGCTGCCCGATGCGGCGCGAGCCCGTTGCGCGCGGCGAAGTCGAGCACCGCCGCCAGCCGCTGGTCGGTCTCGCGTACGCGGCGTTCCGCCTCCTCCACGCTCCAGCCGAGGTATTCGGCCGCGACGTTGACGATCCCGCCGGCGTTGACGACGTAATCGGGCGCGTAGAGCACTCCGCGATCCGCCAGCACGTCGCCGTCCTCCTCGGTCGCGAGCACGTTGTTGGCCGCGCCGCAGACGATCCGCGCGCGCAACCGCGCCGCGGCGCGCGCGTCGATCACCGCGCCGAGCGCGCAGGGCGCGAAGATCTCGCACCTCGCGTCGACGATCGCATCGAGCCCGACGACCGTCGCGCCGGTGCGGCAGGCCACGGCCGCCGCGACGGCGGAGCGCGGCTCGGCGACGACCAGGGTCGCACCGGCTTCGTGCAGCAACCGGCACAGGTGCGAACCCACGCTGCCGAGGCCCTGCACGGCCACGGTCATCCCCTTGAGGTCGGCGCCGAACTTGCGCCGCGCAGCCTCGCGCATCGCCAGGAATACCCCGAGCGCGGTCCACGGCGAGGGACCGCCGCCGGGGCGCCCGGCGACCACCGCCAGTCCGGCAACGTGGCGGCAGGTCTCCCGGACAGCCTGCATGTCGGCGACCGTGGTGCCGACATCCTCGGCCGTGACGTAGGCGCCGTTGAGCCGGGCGACCTCGCGTCCGAAGGCGTTGAACAGCCGCCGGCGATCGAACGACCCTTCGGGCAGGTTCAGCACCGCCTTGCCGCCGCCCAGCGGCAAGTCCGCCAGCGCGTTCTTGTAGGCCATGCCTTCGGCGAGGCGCATCGCGTCGCGCGTCGCCTGCGCGCTGTCGGCGTAGCGCCACAGGCGGCATCCTCCCGCTGCCGGGCCCCTTCGCGTCGAATGCAACACGATGACCCCGTCGAGCCCGCTGGCGGGATCGCGCAGCACGTGGACGCTCTCGGGCGGCGCGGCGGGACAGAGGTCGGATTCGGTCATGCGAAAAGCTCCTTCGCGGCGCTTTTCGGTCATTTCCTCAGCGATCGCTGACCTATCTCGGGGTCCGCACGCCCTATTGCCGCAAGGACATGCCGTGATTCCCGACTTTCAAGGTTAAACCTTGCGCTAGGGAATCGGCAGCTCGGTTGTCGCCTTGATCTCCGACAGCGCGACCGTCGAATTGACTTCCTGCACTCCGGGCAGCTGCGACAGCCGGTCGAAGAAGAACCGCTCGTAAGCCTCGATGTCGGTCGCCACGACGCGGATCAGGAAGTCGACCGAGCCCATCAGCACGTAGCACTCGAGCACTTCGGGAAAGGCGCGGATCGCCGCGGCGAACTCGTCGAGATTGGCCCGTCCGTGGGCGTTGAGCTTGATCTGCGCGAAGATCTGCGCGTTGAGGCCGATCTTCTTGCGGTCGACCAGCGCCACCTTGCGCTTGATGAACCCCTCGCGCTCGAGCCGGTCGATCCGCCGCCAGCATGGCGACGACGACAGGCCGATCTTCTCGCCGATCGCGGCGACCGACAGCGAGGCGTCCTCCTGCAGGATCTCGAGGATGCGCTTCTCGTAGCGGTCGAGACTCTCGGGCACCGGCTGCTCCGATCAGTGCCCGGCCGCGGCCTGCGCGGCGCGCATGACCCGCAGCACGTTGCCGCCGGTCATCTTGCCGATGTCCTCGCGCGAATAGCCCGCCTGCAGCAGCCGCTGGGTGACCACCGGCAGCGCGGTGATGTCCTCCATCCCCTGGATGCCGCCGCCGCCGTCCCAGTCGGCACCGAAGCACACGTGGTCGACGCCGGCGACCTCGATCACGTGCAGCAGCGCGGTCATGTACTGCTCGAACGTGGTGCTCCACATCTGCTCGGTCTTGTCGAGCTCGCGCCACTGGCGGACGAGCTCGGCCTGCCGCTTCGGATCGAGATCGGCGATGTGTTCGTACTCGTCGAACAGCTTCGCCCGCGCGTCGCTGAGGTTCATCGGCGAGAGGTAGATGGTCGACATGCAGATCGCTCCGCCCTTCGCGGCGAGCTTCTTGATGCGCGCATCATCGATGTTCCGGGCGTGATCGAACATCGCCCGCGGCGAGCTGTGCGACAACAGGATCGGCGCCTTCGACAGCTCGAGCAGGTCGTCGAACGTGCTGTCGGCCGAATGGCTCGCGTCGATGACGATGCCGAGCCGGTTCATTTCCTTGACCCAGTCTCGGCCGAGCGGGCTCAGCCCGCCCCACTTGCCGAGGTCGCCCGAGGAATCGGCGAACTGGTTGCTCACCGAATGGACCGGCCCCGCCAGCCGTACGCCGCGATCGTAGAACTCCTGCAGCAGCGAGAGATCGCGGCCCAGCGGGTACGAGTTCTCCATGCTCTTGAACGCGATCAGCTTGCCTTCCTTGGCCAGCCGCTCGGCGTCGTCGGCGGTGCGCGCCGGGGCGATCACGTCGGCGTGCTCGGCGATCTCGCGGTCGATCACGTCGGACCGATGGCGTGCGAAGGCCAGCGCGTCGGTATAGCCCTTGGGGGTCAGCGGGCCCGACGCTGTGTAGATCGCGAAGAACCCGCCATCGAGGTTGCCGTCGGCCATGCGCGGCAGGTCGAGCTGAACGAGGTCATTGGCGAGCGTGTGCCGATCGCCGAAGTCCCACCCCGGCCGCTCGAAGTTGATCGGCGTGTCGAGGTGCGTGTCGAGCACGAGCAAGCCTTTGTGGATCGCCATCGGATCGTCCGCCGCGGGCTTGTCGGCCTGCTGCGAGCAGGCCGCGAGCGCGAGCAGCGAAGCGGCGGCGAGCAATCTCATCACTTGGTCTCTCCCACGGGCCTCAGGTCGAGGTCCTGATAATCGTAGCTGAAGTCGGCCAGCGGGGAAGCCGCGACCATCTTGGCACGCTCGACCTGGCCGTGCGCGTCGAGTTGAAAGGTGACCAGTGCGTTCTCGAGCGCCTTGTCGGTCAGCTCGGTCTTGAAGGTGTCGTACTGGTAGTGGACCAGCCGGCCGGCCATCCGCGGCGTGCTCTTGAAGTCGATCCACAGACCCCCGTCGCGCTCGCTGACCGCGACGTCGCCGTACCACGGATCGCGATAGGTCCCGGCATACCTCGCCAGCGGCAGGCTCGGGCCGACTTGCGCCGGGGTCTCCTGCATCTGCGCCAGCGCCGCCTTGCCACCCGCGAGCCGCGCGTCGACGAAAGTGTCCCACTTCCGGTACCAGTCGTTGTCGGGCAGCCCGAGGTAGTGGTCGAGCAGCTCGTACATCAGGCCGCGGCGCAGCGCGGCTTCCTCCGAGTTGACCACGATCGCGAAGCCGACGTCCTGGTCGGGCAGCAGCACGACCACGGTGATCGCCCCGAACACCCCGCCGCTGTGCCAGATCATCCGCGCGCCGCGGTAGTCCTCGACTTCCCAGCCGAGCGCATAGGCGCTGTATTTGGGCGT
>CBHWED010000265.1:0-4157 GCA_966112795.1 uncultured bacterium | reverse complement strand
TGCAGCTGTGGTACGCCGCGGTGATGCGCGGGCGCGGCGTGCTGCGCTAGGCGAGCAGCTTGCCGGCCTTCGGGCTCTTCTCGAGCAGCCGGATCAGCGCGCGCTCGTGGCGGGTCAGCCATTTGCCGTCGCGCGGCAGCTTGAGCTTGGCGCGCCATTTCTGCTGGCGCTCGACGAGCGCGATCACCGCGGGGTGGATGTAGCTCTTGCGCGCCATCGCCGGGGTGTTGCCGAGGTGCGCGCCGACTTCGGTGGTCAGCTCCTTGAGCGTCAGCGGGCGATCGCTCTCGGCGAGCAGGCACAAGGCGAGCACGCTCGCGTGCCAGGTGCGGAAGTTCTTGGCGGTGAAGCGCTCGCCCATTGCCTCGCACAAGTAGGCGTTGACGTCGGCCGAGCCGACCGGCTGCGCCTCCCCCGCTTCGTCGAGGTACTGGAACAGGTGCTGGCCCGGCAGGTCCTGGACCTCGCGCACGAAGCGGGCGAGCGAGCGGTCGCTGATCGTCGCCTCGCGCAGCTGGCCGCTCTTGGCCTTGAAGCGCAGCTTGAGCTTGCCGCCGGAGACTTTCGCGTGGCGCCGGCGCAAGGTGGTCGCGCCGAAGCTCTTGTTCGCCTTGGCGTAGCTCTCGTTGCCGACGCGGATCGCGCCGAGGTCGAGCAGCCGCACCACGCTCGCCACCGCGCGGTCGCGCGTCAGCGAGCGCTTCGCGAGGTCCTTGGCGACGCGCTTGCGGACCTTGGGCAGCAGCCGCCCGAAGCTCGCGCAGCCGTCGAACTTCTCGGCTTCCTGTCGGGTGCGGAACTCGGGGTTGTAGCGGTACTGCTTGCGCCCGCGCGCATCGATGCCCGTGGCGAGCAGGTGGCCGCAATCCTTCGGGCAGAACCAGGCCTGGGTGTAGGCGGGCGGAAGCGCGATCCGGTTGAGCCGGTCGATCTCGTCGCGGTCGGTGATCCGTTTGCCCGTGGGGTCGAAGTAGGCCCATCCGTGGCTGGCCTTCTTCCGCGTGATTCCCGGGCCCTGGTCGTCGACGTATTCGAGTGCGCGGGAATTCGAGGCCATCGAGCGCGGCAACGGCCCGCGACCGCTTGCGGTTCCGCGCGGCGCACGCCATCTCCGCGCGACACGATCCCAGCAGGAGCACGCGCCTATGTCCGACGTCTACACCCCGCCCGCCGTCTGGGACTACGATCCGGCCAACGGCGGCCAGTTCGCCGGGATCAACCGGCCAACCGCGGGCGCGCGCGAGGAGCACGAGCTGCCGGTCGGCGAGCATCCGTTCCAGCTCTACTCGCTCGGCACGCCCAACGGGGTCAAGGCGACGATCATGTTCGAGGAGCTGCTCGAGAAGGGCTTCTCCGAGGCCGAGTACGACGCGTGGATGATCAAGATCTTCGCCGGCGACCAGTTCTGGTCGGGCTTCGTCGACGTCAATCCGAACAGCAAGATCCCGGCTCTCGTCGACCGCTCGGGCCCCGAGCCGTTCCGCGTGTTCGAAAGCGGGGCGATCCTCGTCCACCTGGCTGAGAAGTTCGACTACCTGCTGCCGAAGACCAATCCGGCGCGCGCCGAGACGTTCAGCTGGCTGATGTGGCAGATGGGCAGCGCGCCGTTCATCGGCGGCGGCTTCGGGCATTTCTACGTCTATGCGCCCGAGCGCTACAAGTACCCGATCGATCGCTACGCGATGGAGACCAAGCGGCTCTACGACGTCGCCGACAGGCAGCTCGCCAAGACCGAGTACCTCGCCGGCAACGACTACACGATCGCCGACATCGCCGCCTACACCTGGCTCGGCAACCTCTACCACGGCGCCTACAACGGCGCGGACAAGTTCCTCAGCCTGCACGAGTACGAGAACGTCGGCCGCTGGGCCAAGGCGATCGACGCGCGCCCCGGCGCGATCCGCGGCCGGCTGGTCAACACCCAGGCGATGGCCGAGCGCCACTCGGCGGCCGATTTCGACGCGGTCGAGGACCGTTCGCTGTTCGAGCCGGTGCGCAAGCGCGCCGACGTTTGACCGGAGCCAAGGCGCGGGCCGCGCGTTGGTGGTGTGATCCGTTCTGTCCGCAGAAGGAGAACACCAATGAGCGAGATGACCGAAGAGCAGGTGCGTGACCTGCACCACCCGCTGATCCTGTCGAGCCGCGTGATCGGCACCCCGGTGTACGACACCGCGGGCACGCGGCTCGGACATATCGACGAGCTGTCGATCGACAAGCAAAGCGGCAAGACGGTCTACGCGATCATGGCCTTCGGCGGCTTCCTCGGCATGGGCGAGAAGTTCCACCCGGTGCCGTGGATGCTGCTCGACTACGACGTCGAGCGCGGCGGGTTCACCGTGCCGCTGACCGCCGAGGCGCTCAAGGGCGCGCCGAACTACGACGCGACCGAGATCCGCGCGCTCGGCGGGCCCGACTACCGGACCTACGGCGACACGATCTACGGCTACTACGGGACCTACGGCGTCACGCCGTACTGGTGACGCCGCCAAGGCCCCCGGCGCGTCCTTGCGTGCGCCGGGCGAGCCGCTATAGGGGCGCCCTCTGCGCCTGCTGGGGCGTAGCCAAGCGGTAAGGCAGCGGTTTTTGGTACCGCCATGCGGAGGTTCGAATCCTCCCGCCCCAGCCACATTTCCGGGAAGGGGATCGTTTTTGACGCGCCATGTCCTGAGCGCCGCTTTCGCGCTCGCCACCGCCCTCATCGCTTCGGCCGCCGCGGCCCAAGAGGAGGCGCCCGGACCCTCGCAGGATGCGGCGTGGCACAACAAGCAATCCATCGCGCTGGCCGAGCGCCAGGCGAGCGACGGCTGGGGCTACCTCCCGGGCGGGGTGCTGTGGCGGCGCGTCGCCGGCGACGGCAGCGGAGCGCGGCCGACCGTCAACGACACGGTCACGCTGCACTATGCCGGCACGCTCGTCGACGGGACCGAGTTCGACAGCTCGATCAAGCGCGGCCAGCCGGCGACCTTCCCGCTGCGCGCGCTGATCCCGGCGTGGCAGCTCGCGGTGCCGATGATGGGCGTCGGCGACACGATCGAGATCGCCACCCCGGCCGACCAGGCCTATGGCCCGATCGGCCGCGGCCCGATCCCCGGCGGCGCGACGCTGCTGTTCCGGATCGAGCTGCTCGGTATCGTCGGGCGTTAGCTGGCTTCCTCCCCGGACCTCGCCCTGCGGGGATAAAGTTGACGCGAAACGCGGCTTCGGGGTGTTACCATCCGCGGCCCCGTCAATGGTCATCGCGCGCGGCCCGGTCGAGCCGGCCGCACAGCCGCAGAAACGCGGAATTGTCGGGTTTTTGCCGCGCGCCGCGATAGCGGCCGCGGAACATCTGCACGCGGACCAGCCCGCGATGTGCACGGAACCAGAGGTCGGTGACTGTTACCTTCCGCAGCGGCATTCCGAGCGCCGCGTCCCATGCCGCGGCGAAGCTCTCGGCGCCGGGCCGCGTGCGCAGCGCGTAGGCGCTCTTGCGGCTCATCCCGACCGCCTCGCAGGCGCCGAGGACCGAGCCGGTTTCGGCCAGCATGCCGAGGAACGCGGCCTGCCGCGCGACGGTCCAGCCGTCGCGGCGGGCGCGTGTGGGCACGGGATAGAACGGCGGCACGCGCGGCATGCGCGGCAAGCGGCGGGCCTGGCGAAGCGTGGAAGGCGAGTCGGGCGTCATCCGGCAGGGTAGACGCCATTTGCGGGCCTGTAGGAAAGTGATTTCTCGTCCGCACTGGACCATCCCGCGCAGGAGCGGCTTCATGATTTTCTCACCGCCCCCTAATATGCCCCGGATATTGGTCTCCCAGAACGCCCGGTGATCTCGATGGAACTGCGCACTCTTCGTTGGCTGCTGGTCGGCCACGCCTCGGTTTTGGCGGTGGTTCTCGTGTGGGGCGTGGGCAACGCCGCGACGGGCGACTATTCCGGCTTCGCTTCGAATGAGGTGGAGAACCTCGGCGCCTGGATCCTGTGGCTCGGCTGGCTCGTCGGCCTGGTCGGGCTCTGGCGAGGCGCGGCATGGGGCTGGTGGGGCTATCTGGTCAGCGCCGCGATGGGCGCGTTGTTCGCCGCCTTCGGCTCGGTGGTGGAAGCGGACAGGGTGGCAACGCTGCTCAGCTATCTCGAGATGCTTCTGTGCGGGGCCATACTGGTCGCGGGTTACCCCAGGG
>CBHWED010000264.1:0-4169 GCA_966112795.1 uncultured bacterium | reverse complement strand
ACGGAGACTTAGCCCCGCAGGGGCTTAGTCGCAGTTGGATGGGGGTGATCGCGCCCCAAGCCCGGCGTCGGCGTGAACCGCCCGCTCACCCCCTTCCAAGCTTCGCTAACCGCCTGACGGCGGTAAGCTGCGCTACCCTTCCCCCATCAAGGGGGAAGGCCCATGCAAATGCCGATTGGTCCTAGCCTAGGAGCTCCCGCGCCCGCGCGCAGTCCTCGCCCATCTGCGCAACAAGCTCGTCCACCCCGGCGAACTTCGCCTCCGGCCGCAGGAAGTGCCACAGCGCGACCTCGATCTCGCGCCCGTACAGGTCCCCCTCGAAGTCGAAGAAATACGGCTCCAACAGCTCCTTCGGCGGCTCGAACGTCGGCCGCACCCCGAGGCTCGCCGCGCCCTTGAGCTCCTGCCCGCTGTCGAGCACGCGCCCGGTCACCGCGTAGATCCCGTAGCGCGGCCGCAAGTAGTGCCCCATGTCGAGGTTCGCCGTCGGATAGCCGATCGCCCGCCCGCGCTTGTCGCCGTGCTGCACCACCCCGCGAATCGCGAACGGCCGCGTCATCAGCCGGGTCGCGGTCTCGCACTCGCCGGCCTTGAGAGCATCGCGAACGCGGCTCGACGACACCGGCAGCCGGCTTTCGCTGACCGGCCCGACGGTCCGCGCCGCGATCCCGTGCCGCGCGCCTTCGGACGCGAGCAGCGCGACATCGCCGGTCCGGCCCTTGCCGAAGGTGAAGTCCTCGCCGGTCACCACTCCCGCCGCGCCGAGATGCGCGCCGAGCAGCCCGCCGACGAAGTCCTCCGCTGTGGTCGCCGCGAGCGCGTCGTCGAACTCGAACACCAGCATCGCGTCGGCGCCGGCGGCGGCGAACAGCTCGGCGCGCTGCTCGAGGCTGGTCAGCCGGAACCACGGCACGTGCGGCGCGAAATGGCGCACCGGGTGCGGGTCGAACGTGGCGACGATTGCCGGCCGCCCTTCGGCGCGCGCCCAGCGCACGGCCTCGGCGACCACCGCCTGGTGTCCGAGGTGGAACCCGTCGAAGTTGCCGAGCGCGACCACGGCGCCGCGCAAGCGGTCGGGCACCGGGTCGCGGTGGCCGAAGCGCATCAGCCGGCGCGCTCCCACGAGACGAAGTCGTAGGCCGGGTGGCCGCCCTGTGCCGGGTGCGCCTCGCGCGCGACCTCGCGCCATTCCGGGCCTGGCGCGGGCATCAACACGTCGCCCCCGGTGTCTTCGTGCACCTCGGTCAGCTCGAGCCGGGTGGCGTGCGGCAGGAACAGCTCGACGATCTCCGCCCCGCCGATCACCGCCAGGTCGCCCGGCCCGGCGATCTCGAGCGCTTGCTCGACCGTCGCGGCGACTTCCGCCCCCGGCGCGCTCCAGTCCTTCTGCCGCGTCAGCACGATATGCCGCCGCCCGGGCAGCAGCCCCGGCAGCGCGTCGAACGTCTTGCGCCCCATGATCATCGGCCGGCCCATCGTCAGCGCCTTGAACCGCCTGAGATCATTGGAAATTTTCCACGGCACGTCGCCCCCGAGGGCGATCGTACCGTCCCTCGCACGGGCAATGATAATGAAGATGTCCCGCCGCATCATCCGAGCCTGGTCACATGCCCCATCTTGCGCCCCTTGCGCGCATCGGCCTTGCCGTAGAAGTGCAGATGCGCCTTCGGATCCGCCAGCACTTCCGCCGCCTCGCGCGCCGCGTCGCCGATCAGGTTGGTCATCGCAATCGCCGGGAACAGCGTCGCCGTATCGCCCAGGGGCAGCCCGCAGATCGCCCGCACGTGGTTCTCGAACTGGCTCGTCAGCGCGCCCTCGATCGTCCAGTGCCCCGAATTGTGCACCCGCGGCGCCATCTCGTTGAACACCGGTCCCTCCGCCGTAGCGAAGAACTCGAGCGTCAGCACGCCGACATAGCCGAGCGCTTCCGCCACCGCCTGCGCCAGCTTGCGCGCCGCGGGCACTTGCGCGGCGACGATGTCCGGCGCGGGCAAGGTCGAGGTGGCGAGGATGCCGCCCTCATGGACGTTGCGCGGGCTGTCCCAGAAGCGCACCTCGCCGTCCTGGCCGCGGACGAGGATCACCGAGAACTCGGCCTCGAACCGCACGAGACCCTCGTAGACCAGCCCGCTGCCGGGCAGGGCCAGCGCCTCGGCCTCGCCGCTCGAGGAAAGCCGCCACTGGCCCTTGCCGTCGTAACCCTCGCGACGGGTCTTGAGGATGCCCGGGGCGCCGATCCGCTCGACCGCCGTGCGCAAGTCCTCGGCCGTGTCGACCGGCGCATAAGGCGCCGGCCGTCCGCCAAGCTCCTCGACGAAGCGCTTCTCGCTGAGCCGGTCCTGCGCCACCTCGAGCGCCCGCGTTCCGGGTGCGAGCTTGCCGGCCGGGATCGCCGCCAGCGGCGCCACCGGCACGTTCTCGAACTCGTAAGTGACCACGTCGCACTGGCGCGCGAACAGGGCCAGCGCCGCTTCGTCGCTCCAGGCAGCGCAGGTGAAGCCCGCGCTGACCTCGGCGGCGATGCTGTCTGCTTCGGGCGAGTAGATGTGGCAGCGGTAGCCGAGCTGCGCTGCGGCCATCGCCAGCATCCGGCCGAGCTGGCCGCCACCGAGAATGCCGATCGTCGTGCCCGGGAGGATCATCCGTCGTGCGGACTTTCGGCGACCGCGGCGGTCTGCTCGGCGCGGAACGCGCGCAACCGCTCGGCCAGCGCGGGATCGGAAACCGCCAGGATCGCCGCTGCGAGCAGCCCGGCGTTGGTCGCTCCCGCCTCGCCGATCGCCAGCGTGCCGACCGGAATCCCGGCGGGCATCTGCACGATCGACAGCAGCGAATCCTTGCCCTTGAGCGCCTTCGATTCGACCGGTACCCCGAGCACCGGCAGGTGCGTCATGGCCGCGACCATGCCTGGCAGGTGCGCCGCACCGCCGGCGCCGGCGACGATCACCTTGAAGCCCTCGTCGGCCGCGCCCTTGGCGAACGCGGTCAACCGGTCGGGCGTCCGATGCGCCGAGACGATCCGCGCCTCGTAAGCCACGCCGAGCTTGTCGAGCGCGTCGGCGGCACAGCGCATCGTCGGCCAGTCGGACTGGCTGCCCATGACGATGGCAACGGGTGCGCTCACCTCAACGGTCCTTCAGGTAATGGCGTTCACCGGCCTGCATGCCGGCGTCGAATTCGTAGACGATCGGCTCCCCGGTGGGAATCTCGAGCCCGGTGATGTCCGCATCGGAGATGCCCGAGAGGTGCTTGACCAGCGCGCGCAGCGAGTTGCCGTGCGCCGAGACGATCACCGTCTCGCCCGTCGCGAGCACCGGCAGGATCGCCATCTCCCAGTAGGGCAGCACGCGCTCGATCGTCAGCTTGAGGCTCTCGGTGGCGGGAATGGCGATCCCGGCGTAGCGTGGGTCGCTCGCGAGGTCGTACGGCCCGCCCGCTTCGAGCATCGGCGGCGGCACGTCGAAGCTGCGCCGCCAGACCTTGACCTGCTCGTCGCCGTGCTTGGCCGCGGTCTCGGCCTTGTCGAGCCCGGTGAGCCCGCCGTAGTGCCGCTCGTTGAGCCGCCAGTCCTTGGTCTCGGGGATCCACAGCCGCCCGCAGGCCTCGAGCGCGAGGTGCAGCGTCTTGATCGCGCGCGTCTGCAGCGAGGTGAATGCGCGGGTCGGCAGCAAGCCCTTGTCGGCGAGCAGCGTGCCCGCCGCCGTGGCTTCGGCGACGCCCTTGTCGGTCAGGTCGACGTCCCACCAACCGGTGAAGCGGTTCTCCAGGTTCCACTGGCTCTGGCCGTGGCGGACAAGGATCAGGGTGGGCACGGATGCTCCTCTCTCAAGGGAGCCACGCCCGTTAGCGGCCGTCCGGCTCTTTGGGAAGGGAGTCGTCCCGGCTGTCGTCCAGGCTGTCGCCCATGCTGTCGATCGCGCGTGCCTGCGCTTTCCGGCGCCGCAGGTTCTCGCGCAGCTTGGCCGCCAGCCGCTCCTCGCGCGTGGGTTGAGGCTTGTCTTCGCTCATCGTCGCCGCCTGCCGCTCCCGCTCGCGCTTGACAAGAGCTCTCCCGAAAGCCAATGGCGCGCGCCTGCCGGACGGGCTAAGCACCCCGGCACGCTTTCATGGTCCTGCTGCTGTAGCTCAGTGGTAGAGCGCACCCTTGGTAAGGGTGAGGTCGGGAGTTC
>CBHWED010000263.1:0-4199 GCA_966112795.1 uncultured bacterium | reverse complement strand
AAGTAGGCTCCGAACCGCCGCGCCGATCCCCACTCGAGAAGGCCGGCCTTCTGCAGCATGGCGCGCAGCAGGAGGAACCCGGCCACTAGGTTGGCGACCGAGAACGGCGTGCTGCTCTGGGATTCGGAGAAGTCGAGCGCGATGCCGACTGCGCTCAGGCCCGCTACGTACACGACTGCCGCTAGCGCGTTGGCCAGAAGCGTGCTTGTGGTGTCGTGCAGGATCCCGCCGACGTCGAGCTTGGTGTCCATCAGTCCCCCCGTTGCGCGCATTGTGTGCAAATCCACCCGATTTGCGTCAAGATCGGGCGCGAACCTCCGGGGGGAGAACCGCGATGGCCGGATTCTGGGAAGTAACCTTGGGCGGGCTGATCGGCAGCGGCGTCGCCTCGACCGTGGTCGGTGCGCTGCTGGTCCGCCGCGCGCAGCAGATCCAGCGCGAGGTCGAGGAAGCGTTCGCGCTTCGCGCCAGCCGGCGAACGTACTCGCAACAGGCGCTGTTCGAACTGTTCGGACCGATCAAGATGCAGTTCCTGCGCACCCAGCGTGCGTTCCGCCGCTGGCGTTCGCGCAACGATATCCTCGAGCAGAGCGTGCTGCGCACGGGCAACCTCGCGGTGCGCGACCTGCTGCTCGCCAAGGGGCATCTGATCCCGCCCGAGCTGCTCGACCACGCTGCCTCGCTGATCGAGCATTACGACGCCTGGTTGGAGAAATTCGATCGCGAACGCGGCGACGGCAAGGCGGACGGCCCGGCATTCATCTTCGTCGGCCCGGATGGGTACCCGTTCCCGCACGACGCGGAAGCGGCGATGATCGCCGAAGCCGACCGGCTGCAGCGCGAGCTGTTCGGCGCGGCGCTCAAGCCAGGCTGACGCGCCCCCCGGCATGGCGCAGCAGGCGTCCGGCGATCTCGAGCTCGAGCAGCGCCATCTGCACCGCACCCGCGGTCGCGCCAGCCTGGCGGACCAGCTCGTCGACCGCGACGGGCGCCGTGGTGAGCAGCGCGGCGATGTCGGCCGGCTCCTCGTCGCCCAGCTCCTCGTCGCCAGCGAACGGATAAGACTGCGCCTCTCGCAAGCTCGAGCGTGGGGTGCCGTCGAACGACGACAGCAGCTCGACCACGTCGTCGGGTGCCTGCACCAGCATCGCCCCTTCGCGGATCAGCTGGTTGCAGCCGTGGCTGCGCGCGTCGAGCGGGCTGCCGGGGATCGCCATGACCTCGCGCCCGGCCTCGCCGGCGAGCCGGGCGGTGATCAGCGAGCCCGACTTGGGCGCCGCCTCGACCACCAGTGTGCCGAGCGCGAGCCCGGCGATGATCCGGTTGCGGCTCGGAAAGTGGCTGCCGCGCGGCTCGGTGCCCGGCGGCTGCTCGGCGACCAGCAGGCCGTCGACGGCGATCCGCTCCTGCAGCTTGTCGTGCTGCGGCGGGTAGGCGATGTCGATCCCGCTGGCGATCACCCCGATCGTCGCCGGCAGCGCGCCTTCGTGTGCGGCCCCGTCGATGCCGCGCGCGAGGCCCGAAACCACCGTCATCCCCGCGTTCGCCAGGGCATGGGCGAAGTCGCGTGCAAGCTTGACTGCGCCGGCCGAGGCATTGCGTGCGCCCACGATCGCCACGCAAGGCCGCGCTGCCAGGGCAAGGTCGCCGCGCACCGTGAGGATCGGCGGCGCGCCCTCGATCCGCCCCAGTAGCTCCGGATAACCGGGCATGTCGTGAAACAGGTAGCGCGCGCCCGCCGCGCGCACGGCAGCGACCTCGCGCTCGACCGCTTCGCTTCGCGCCGGGCGGTAGTCGCGGCCACCGCGCGAGGCGAGCGCAGGCAAGGCCTCGAGCGCCGCTTGTGCGGTGCCGAAGCGGCGCAGCAGCTGCGCATACGAGATCGGCCCGACGTTGGGCGAGCGCAGCAGCCGGATGCGAGCGAAGGCCTCGTCTTGCGCGAGCGCCCCCGCGGCGGTCATTTCTTGCCGCCGACCTTGGGCTCCGTCCCGGCGCGCAACCGGGCGATGTTCGCGCGATGGAGCCAGACGACGATCAGCGCGATCGCGGCGAGCACCGGGACCAGCTCGAACCGTCCCATCACGGCCGCGGCGACCGGCGCCGCCACGGCCGCGCTCATCCCGCTGGCCGAGGAAATCCGCGTCACCGCGAGCATCGCCAGCCAGACGACGGCGTAAGCCAGCCCGATCGGCCAGGCGAGGCCGAGGCACACGCCGAGCGTGGTCGCCACGCCCTTGCCACCCTTGAACCTGAGCCAGACCGGAAAGCAGTGCCCGAGCACCGCGCCCAGCGCGGCGAGCGGCGCAGCTTCGGGCAGGTAGCGCCAGGCGAGCCACACGGCGAGGAACCCCTTGGCGCCGTCGAGCAGTAACGTCGCCGCCGCAAGCCCCTTGCTGCCGGTGCGCAGCACGTTGGTCGCGCCGATGTTGCCCGAGCCGATATCGCGAATGTCGCCCTTGCCCGCGGCCATCGCCAGCAACAGGCCGAACGGCACCGAGCCGAGCACGTAACCGAGCAACAGGGCGAGCAACCAGTCCATAACCTCTCCAAGCCGTTGCTGCCCGTTACTTCAGGACGTCGCATTGCGACAGGTGGAATACAATCCGAACCCGACCCGATGATCGCTCGCGACGCCGGCACACGTTCAGCCGGCCCGGTTGACGGGCCGCTCAGCCTTGGCCATCCCGGCCGCATGAACCCCGCCGCCCCGATCCTGCTGTTCGATTCCGGCGTCGGCGGGCTCACCGTACTTGCCGCGTTGCGCAAGGTGCTGCCCGAAGCGCCGGTCATCTACGCCGCCGACACGGCCGGCCTGCCCTATGGCGAGAAGACCGAGGCGCAAGTCGCCGCGCGGGTCGCGGGGCTGCTCGGGCGCCTGTCGGAACGCTACGCGCCGCGGCTGATCACGATCGCCTGCAACACCGCCTCGACCATCGCGCTCGGCATGGTGCGCGAGGTGCTCGAGGTGCCGATCGTCGGCACCGTGCCGGCGATCAAGCCGGCGGCGGCGATGACCCGGACCGGCGTGATCGGCCTGCTCGGCACCGCGGCGACGATCCGCCAGGGCTATGTCGACCGGCTCGAAGCCGAGTTCGCCCGCGACAAGCGGCTGTTGCGCCATGCCGAGTCGGGGCTCGTACCGGCGGCAGAGGCGCTGCTGCGCGGCGAACCTGTCGATCCGGCGGTGTTCGAGCGCGCGGCCATGGGGCTGCGCGCGCAGCCGGGTGGCGAGGACATCGACACCGTGGTTCTCGCCTGCACCCATTTCCCGCTCGTCGAGCGCGAGCTGCGCGCCGCGTTCGGCCCGAACGTTGATTTTGTCGACGGTGCCGAAGGTATCGCCAGGCGCATCGCATTTCTCACGCAAGGTCAGGACTTTGCGCGGGAAGTCCCTGATTTCGCGGTGTTCACCGGAGAGCCAGCCGCCGCGGATACATTGGCGCGCTACGGGCTCGCGCGGAGCGTCCCGCTTTAGTTGCGAATTGCTCGCAAACTCCGCACTTTAAACCCCGACCGGGTTCCCCTAAGTCGCGCGGGACTCACCCGCCGTCTGGGGGACGCGGCGCAGCACGGACAGGTCCGCTGAACTACGATCACATCTTCGACCAGGCGATCCAGCGTCTCCACGCCGAGGGCCGCTACCGCGTGTTCATCGACATCCTGCGCAACAAGGGTGCCTACCCCGACGCGCGCTGCTTTGCCGGTCACAACGGACCCAAGCCGATCACCGTGTGGTGCTCGAACGACTATCTCGCGATGGGCCAGCACCCCAAGGTCATCGCGGCGATGGAAGAGGCGCTCAACGACGTCGGCGCCGGCTCGGGCGGCACCCGCAATATCGGCGGCAACACCCATTACCACATCGAGCTCGAGCGCGAGCTCGCCGACCTCCACGGCAAGGAAGGCGCGCTGCTGTTCACCAGCGGCTACGTCTCGAACGACGCGACGCTCTCGACGCTCGCCAAGCTGCTCCCGGGCTGCGTGATCTTCTCCGACGAGATGAACCACGCGAGCATGATCGCCGGCATCCGCAACGCGGGCTGCGAGAAGCGCATCTTCCGCCATAACGACGCGACGCACCTCGAGGAGCTGCTGGCGGCCGAGGATCCCTCGGTGCCCAAGCTGATCGCGTTCGAGAGCGTCTACTCGATGGACGGCGACGTCGCCCCGATCCACGCGTTCTGCGACCTCGCCGAGAA
>CBHWED010000262.1:0-4249 GCA_966112795.1 uncultured bacterium | reverse complement strand
CTGGGGCCGGATCGACGGGTTCTTCAACAACGCCGGCATCGAAGGCGACCTCGCGCCGACGCACGAATACGACATCGCCATGTTCGACAAGATCATCCGCGTGAACTTGCGCTCGATGTTCCTCGGCTTGCGCTTCGTGATCCCGCACATGGTCGCCGCCGGCAAGGGGGCGGTGGTCAACACCGCCTCGATCGGCTCCGAACGCGGCCTCGCCGGCGCCTGCGCCTACAACGCCGCCAAGCACGGCGCGGTCGGCCTCACCCGCACCGCGGCGAGCGAAGTCGCGCAGAAGGGTGTGCGGGTGAACTGCGTGATGCCCGGCGTGATCGAGACCCCGCTGCTCGTCGGCATGCTCGAGCAGATGTTCGACGGCGACGTCCAGGCGGGCATGGACAAGCTCGGCCAGGTCGCCACGCTCAACCGCGTCGGCCAGCCGCGCGAGGTCGGCGACGTGGTCAGCTTCCTGCTCTGCGACGAGGCGAGCTACGTCAACGGCGCCAAGTGGGAGATCGACGGCGGCGCGCTCGCCACCATCCGCAACGACATCTGAGGAGGTCACCGATGCGACCGACGCTCGACGGTACGGTCCTGCGCATGTTCCTGCCGACCAAGGACTTCGAGGTTTCGAAACAGTTCTACGAGCTGCTCGGCTTCGCCCAGGTGCTCGACGGCGAGGTGGCGATCTACGACACCGCCGAAACCGGCGGGATCATCCTCCAGCGCTACTACCAGCAGGACTGGGCCGAGAACCTGATGCTCTCGCTGCAGGTCGACGACCTCGATGCCTGGTGGGCGCATATCGAGAGTCTCGACCTGCCCGGCCGCTTCGGCGTGCGTCCCCCCGCGCCGCCCAAGCTCTATCCGTGGGGCCTGCGCGAAGTGCACGTGATCGATCCGGCGGGCGTGCTGTGGCACTTCATCCAGAACCGGCAGGTCGGCGGCTGATCAGCGGTCGCCGCGGTCGCCCTGGCCCGGCTTGGCCTTGGTCGTGGCGTCACGGCGGCGGTCCTGGCTCAGCGAGCGGCCGACGTCATCGCTCTCCTTGAAGCGTCCCTCGTCGTCGCGCCGGACGTAGCGCTTGTCGGTGCCGGTATCGATGAGTTCGCGTTTGGCGGCCATGTCACATCTCCTTTGACCGCTTAACCCTCGGGACTCGCGAAGGTTTCTGCTTATCGGACAGCTCGACCCAGACCGGAGCGTGGTCGCTGGTCTTGTCCCACCCGCGCACCTCGGCGTCGACTTGCGCATCGACCAGCCGCTCGGCCAGCGGCGGGCTGAGCAGGAAGTGATCGATCCTCAGCCCGGCATTGCGGGCGAAGGCGTTCCGGAAGTAGTCCCAGAACGTGTAGACCGTCGCCTCGCCGTGGACGTGGCGCAACGCATCGAGCCAGCCCTGCTCGACAAGGCGGAACCACGCGGCGCGGGTTTCGGGAGCGAACAGCGCATCGTCGAGCCAGCGCTCGGGCTTGTAGACGTCCTTCTCGGTCGGCATCACGTTGAAGTCGCCCGCGAGCATGACCGGCAGCCCGCTCGCCAGCAGGCCCTCGGCGTGCGCGATCAGCCGCTCGAACCAGCGCAGCTTGTAGTCGAACTTGGGTCCCGGGCGGGGATTGCCGTTGGGCAGGTACAACCCGCCGATCAGGATCCCGCCGACTGCGGCCTCGAGGTAGCGGCTGTGGCTATCGTCGGGATCGCCGGGCAGTCCGCGGCGCGTCTCGTGGATCTCGCCGATGCGGCTGAGGATGGCGACGCCGTTCCAGCTCTTCTGGCCGTGCCACACGGCGTCGTAGCCGAGCTCGCGGATCGCCTGCTCGGGGAACTTCTCGTCGGGCGCCTTCAGCTCCTGCAGGCAGACCACGTCGGGCTGTCGCAGCGCGAGCCAGCGCAGCAGCACCGGCAGCCGGCCGTTGACCCCGTTGACGTTGTAAGTGGCGATTTTCATCTTCGGACAACGTCCGGCCCGGAGGGGAATGTTCCCGGCGCGCGGTCAAAGCCAGGCCGAACGCCGGTCGACCGAGCGCTGGAAGCCCGCCGCGAACGAGCGGGCACGGGCGCGTAGCAGCATGCGCCGCCCATCCGGATTGCGCGTGAACACGAGCTGCGACGAGCCGACCCGCGCGCGCCACTCCGCGGCGAACAGCTCGGCGGCCTGTTTCCTGGCGCCGAGCACGGCCGGCACCGCGTGATAGTCGGTCCGCCGGTGCCAGCCGAAGCGGCTCGAGCGGACCAGCAGGTAGCGCGGGTTCTGCACCGGGCCGAGCACTTCGGCGATCGCCTCCATGACCAGCCGCTCGGTCTTGCGCGCGACGCCGTGGACGACGATGGCGCGCCGGCCGTCGATCGAGCCCTGCACCTCGAAACGCGCCTGCGCGAGCTCGCCCCGGTCGATCAGCCGGGCCTGGGCCAGCCCATGGAGCACCGCCTCGCCGACCTGGCGAAGCGAGCCTTCGAGCGTACCGTTGCGCCAGATCAGCCGCGTCGCGCGGAGCAGCCGCGGCAGGCTCGCCAGGGTCGCGGCGCCTGCGACGAGCATGCCGACCGTGGCGATGCCTTCGGCCCCGTCGACCCGGCGCAGCGTGTCGAGCGCCGCAAGCGCGGCGGCGCCGAGCGCGGTCCAGGCCAGCGCGCCGAGCGTGTCGCGGAGCGCGAGCCCGCGCGGCGCGTGGCTCGGCGCGGCGATCTCGCGCACGTGCGCACGCGGCGGCGCGTCGCCGAGCGAGCGCGCCCATCGCGCGGCGGTTCCGGGGCGGTCGGCGGCAAACGCGAAAGTGCGCGCGTTCTGCGCGGCGATGTCGCCGTCGAGCCTGAGGCCGAGCCGCTCGATGCCGCTCGCGATCTGATTGCCCGGTCCGTTGGCAATGCCCTCGAAGGCGCGGAAGCGCCGCGCCAGCAGGCGCGCGTCGGAGCCGCCGGCGTAATCCTCGGCCTGAAGATAGCCCCAATCGAACACCGCGCGCGCCGTCGCGCCGGGTCCGGCGGGCACCGGCGCGACCGTGCCGAGGTGCCAGATGTTGGCGACCTTGCCGGGCGCGCGCGGATCGATCCGGATCGCGCGTCCGCGCAGCTGGTTCGAGGCCATGAACGAGGCGGTATTGCTGGCGAGCACGAGACTGTTGACCGCGGGCGCATCCCACCCTTCGCCGAGCAGCGCCTGGGTGCCGACGAGAAGGCGCAGCGTGCCCTCGGTGAACAGCTCGGTGACGAGCCGGACGAGCGGCGCGGTGTCCTCGCCGCCGCCCTCGATCATCGCGTAGTCGGCGCAATGCGGCAGCGGGACGCTGGCGAGCGCTTCGGGGGCGAGATCGCGGTGCTTTGCGAGCGCGTGAAGGCGCGGCAGCGCGCTCGCGGGCAGGATCACCAGCTTGCCGCTCAGCACACCGATCGCATCGGGCGCGACACCGGCGCGGCGCAGGGTCTCGAAGATCGGCACGACCCCGAGCCGCGCCGCGTGGAACGCGCCGCCTGGAGCCTGCGGCAGCTCGCCGGCGCGCAAGTGGTCGGAGAGGACGACCATCCGCAGGCTTTCGCCGAGATTGCCGGTCTCCGCCCTGGCGATCGCGACGACGCTGTCGAGCTTGGCCAGACTCGCCGCGAGCGCGCGGTATATCGCGCGGGTCTCGTGCAGGCGGACACGCCCGTTGGCGCTCAGTCCGAGGCGGTGCAGCCGGTTGCGCAGGCTGTCGACCCACGGCGGACCGAGCGCGGCGGTGCGTGCGAAGGGTCCCGTCAGCGCGTTGAGCAACACTTGCAGCCAGAAACCCGACGGCGGCGGGACCTCGCGCCGCCGGACACCAAGCAGCTCGAGCGCCGGCTGCCGCAGCTCGCGCCCGGCCGAGGCGAGCAGGACGAGGATCGCCGAGAGCACTTCGGGCGCGTCGAGGATCGCCTCGACATGGTCGTCGGGCGCGGCGAGCCACGGGTGCCCGGCGAGCCGGTCGAGCAAGCTCTCGTCGGCGCGCAGCTCCTCCTGCAGCGCCGCGATCGCCTCGCGATGCCGCGCCAGCAGCGCGAGCGCCTCGGCGGTCGGCTGCGACAGGATCACGTGGTCCTGGTGCGGGCACAAGTCGCCGTTGCGGACCAGGTCGGGTACGCCGATCTCGAGGTCGATCGGCCCGCACAGCGCCTCGTAGCGCTGCCATTCGACGAACTCGACGTCGTACGGCGGGGTCGCGGTCAGCGCGACGAGGCGCACGTCGGGCAGCGCGGCGAGCAGCCGCTCGAGCGTGCGCCACCACTCGCGCCGCAAGTG
>CBHWED010000261.1:0-4269 GCA_966112795.1 uncultured bacterium | reverse complement strand
GGCGAGAGCCCGTCGATATGCTCGACGTCGGGCTTCTGCATCATCTCGAGGAACTGGCGCGCGTAGGCGCTAAGGGATTCCACGTAGCGGCGCTGGCCTTCGGCATAGATCGTGTCGAACGCGAGGCTCGACTTGCCCGAGCCCGACAGGCCGGTGATCACGATCAGGCTGTCGCGCGGGAGATCGATGTCGATCCCCTTGAGGTTGTGCTCGCGCGCGCCGCGCACGGAAATGTGAGAAAGACTCATCGAGAATGGATGTTCCGCAAATGTTCGCGTTGGTCAAGGGTGTGCGACCGCAACCCCACAGTTGACCGGATGTGGAGAGGCGGACGCGGCTGCGCAAGGTTTGCTACTGCCGGGCCGGCGAGGAGTTCCAGCCCCAATTGACTACTCAACGCATTCGGCTAGCGTGAGCCGGAGCGGGGTCGCGCCATCATGGCTCCCGCGGGGTGATGGGGGTTTGCCGACAATTGTTGCGACGGCGCGGAGGCACTGCCTCCGGCTGAGCGAACGGACCGCCGCTCGCTCGCGCCGCCGCGTGTGCCGGTGGGTATCCGCTTCGCTGCACAAAGCCTTGCGGAGGTCGGCATCAGCATGCCGGGCTGTCGCAATCAGGGAGGAATGCTGGACATGCTTCGAACCGTAGCTGACGATGCCTTCGTCATCGGCGACGACTTTCTCATCGACGCCGACAATGTCGCGCAGAGCCAGACCGCACTGACGCTGGCGGCCCTGCCCGGCGGCGGATACGTCGTGGTATGGCTCGATCAGGCCGGCTATGACAGCTCTGTCCTGAAGGGGCGGATTTTCAATAATTCCGGGCAGCCCCTGGGGAACGAATTCCTCGTCGGCAGCGGGGCCGGCATGGGCGGCTGGGGCCAGCCGTCAGTGGCGGTTCTGAACTCGGGCGACTTCGTGGTCAGCTGGACCACGCAAAATCCGTACCCAGGCACGTACGACATCATGGGCCAGAGGTTCAATTCCTCCGGCACCGCCCTCGGCGCGGAGTTCAACGTCAACGTCCCGGTGGACGGCTTCCAGATCGAGTCAGAGGTCACTCCGCTCGCCGGGGGCGGCTTCGTCGCGACCTGGCTGTTCGATCACCAGGGCGGGATTCGCGCGCAGGTCTTCGACGCCGCGGCCAACAAGATCGGCAGCGAATTCTACGTCACCATCCCTCCCCACACCTATACCCGCGATGTCGTCGGCCTCAGCGGAGGCGGCTTCGTCGTCGCGTGGTACGATGTCGCCGCGGACGCCGGTCCGGGCGTGCGCGCGCAGATCTACGCGGCGAACGGCACCACGGTCGGATCGGCGTTCACGGTCAACACCTACCCTCAGGGCGAGCAGTCGCGGCCGCAGCTGGCCGCCTTGCCCGACGGTGGGTTCGTTGCCGCGTGGGTCGACAATGGCAACGATTACGGCAGCGACACCGGCCACGACGGAATCTGGCTGCAGCGCTTCAACGCCGCCGGAGCGAAAGTCGGCGCGGAGATCGAAGCGAGCAGTCTCGGCCCGCACGGCCAGGACTTCCCGATGATCGAGGTCATTCCCGGCCAGGGCGTGCTCGTCGCTTGGCGCGACACGACCGACCTTGCCATTGACGGTACGGTCGAGTTGCGCGGACAGCTGTTCGATTTCTCGCTGAACAAGGTCGGGGACGAGTTCCTGATCTCCGAGAGCCCTGCGACGAAATGGTTTCCCGACATCGCCGTCCTGGCCAACGGCAACGTCGTCGTCGGCTGGACCGATGAATCGTTCAGCCCCTCGAATCAGGACGTCCGCGCGCAGATCCTCTACGCGACGACGCAGGGCACCTCCGGCGCCGACGTATTCGCCGGGACCGCCGATCGCGACTTCGTGTTCGGCCACGAGGGCAACGACCAGCTTTCCGGCGCCGGCGCCGACGACGCGCTCGATGGCGGCGCGAACGACGATACGCTGAGCGGCGGCGATGGCAACGACGTGCTCGACGGCGGCACGGGCCTCGATACGATGAACGGCGGCGCTGGCGACGACCTGATCTACGTCGACAGCAGCGGCGACGTGGTGATCGAGGGGGTCAACGGCGGGACCGATTCCGTCATCGCCTCGACGAGCTACGCCCTCGGCGCAGGCGCCGAGGTCGAGCGGTTGCAAACGAGCGACACCGCCGGCACCGCGCCGATCAACCTGACCGGCAACGGCTTCGACAACACGATCATGGGCAATGCCGGGGCCAACCAGCTCCATGGCGGGGGCGGCAACGACACGGTCCTCGGAATGGGTGGCATTGACTCCGCGTACGGCGAAGGCGGCGACGATACCTTCGCCTTCTCCGCCGGATCGATGGACGGGTACAACGAACCCCCGCCGCTGACCGTGACCGGCGCATACGACGGCGGCACCGGCACGGATGGTCTGTGGATCTCTGGCCGCGTGGTGTTCGAAGGCACGCTGAGCGGCATCGAGGGGCTCTATTTCCAGCCCACCTCGGGAACCGTGGGTCCGGCGCCTGCCAGTCTCGTGATCAGCGGATCGCAGATGGCGACGCTGCCGGCGAACGCGACCGTCGGCGGCGAAGGCGTGCTCAGCATCAGGCTGGCGGCGGGCCAGAGCTTCGATGCCTCGGGCTTCCAGATGCTGCCCGGTGCCAGCGTCGACTTCAATTTCGCCGGTACCCAGGACGGCGTCGGCGCGACGGCCACCTGGATCGGCCGAGCCGATCCCGACATCTTCCACTTCGGCGTGGACGCGGTCACGGTGAACGGCGGGGCAGGCAGGGACTTCTTCATCTTCCCGGCCTTCGGCGAGCACGCGATCGACGTGACCATCACCGACTTCGATCCCGAGGTCGACGCGATCGACCTGACCCAGAGCGGGATCTCGAACTTCGAAAGCCTGAGCGACTTCGTCACCCAGGTCGGCGCGGACCTCGTGGCCCAGTTGACGCAGGGCAGCGTGACCACCCGGGTGGTGATCGAGGACACCACGTTCGCCGAGCTGGTGCAGGCGACCGACATCTGGCTCGAGCACAGCATCGATCCGGTGACCGCGACCGGCACGGCACTCGACGACGTGCTGTTCGGGGCCGAGGGTGTCGACGAGCTGCACGGCGGGGACGGCAACGACCGGCTCTACACCGGCGGACAAAGCTTCTCTCCCGCCCCCGATTACTACGACGCGATGTACGGCGACGGCGGGGACGACACGATCGTGCTCGATGCCGCGCCGTCGCTCACCGGCGGGACTTACGACGGCGGCACCGGGTTCGACACGCTCGACTTGCGCGTGCCCAACGGCATCAGCGCCGGCTATCTGCTCGGCAACGCGGTCATTTCGGGGATCGAACGGCTGCGTTTCGGCACCGTCCTGAGCGGCTCGTCGATATCGGCCGACCTCACCCTGGCCGAGGCTTCCGGGTTTTCGCAGCTCGTCGGCGGCGCCGGCCTCGACGTGCTGAACCTGACGGCTGCCTCGGCCGGCGGCGGCACGTTCACGATGCCGACCTTCACGCTCTCCAATTGGTCCAATCCGTCCGATCCGGGCATCGGCACGGGCGACCGGATAACCTTGCGGGGCGTCGGCGCAGGCGATTTCGTCCTCAACGCGCGGGAAGGCCTGGCGGCGACCCAGTGGCTGACGGGCGCAGCGGGCAACGACACGCTCAACGGCTCGAGCGGCGCCGACCGGCTCTATGGTGCGGGCGGCAACAACGTCCTCAACGGCAACGGCGGCAACGACATCCTCACAATCGGCAACGCCTTCACGGGGGCCGGAAGCACGTTCAACGGCGGGGCCGGGACCGATATGCTGTATGTCAGCGGGCCCGTCACCTTCCTCGGCGCAGTCTCGAGCATCGAGCAGCTGTTCCTCGCGCCGGCCATCAACGGCTCGCCGGGCGCCTCGCTGACGATCGGGGCCGCGACAATGGCCGCCCTGCCCGCCAACCTCGTGCTCGAGGGTGTCGGCACGATCACCGTCAACCTCGGGCCGGGCGACGACTACAACGCCACGGCGTTCACGCTCGGGGCGGGGTCTTCGATCACGCACGTGGCCAACGGCAGCAGCGCCAACGACACGATCCGCGGGTGGCAGGAGGCCGACGCGCTCAACGGCAACGACGGTAACGACACGCTCTACGGCAACGGCGGGAACGACATCCTGGCCGGCGGCGCCGGTAATGACGTTCTCAACGGTGGCACTGGTCTCGACTCCCTCGCGGGCGGCGCGGGCGACGACTGGTACTTCGTCGACAGCGCCGGCGACCTGGTGGTCGAGGCGGCCG
>CBHWED010000260.1:0-4282 GCA_966112795.1 uncultured bacterium | reverse complement strand
TAGGCCGTCAGCAGGAGCTCGGAGGGGATGATCTTGACCGGCGCGTGCATCGTGCGGGGTCTAGCACTTTTTAGCGAATACCCGTGGCTACAAGTCGCGGGCGCGCGGTTGGGTTCCGCGGCGCGGTGGGGGCAATCGGCAGGGGCGCAGCTCCCGGCCTAGAGGACGGGCCGCGCGACCTCGTTCACCTTGGTGGCGACGATGTTGTACTTCGAGAAGGCCAGCCCGTTCAGGAAGCCGAGCGCCTTGAACTTGGCGGAGGGCAGCACGGGGAGGAAGCGCACGTCGAAACCGTTGGCGCGCAAGTAGTATTCGTACTGCTCCTTGAGGTAGGCGTTCTCCGACACCCCGTTCATGACCTCGTCGGTGGCGAGCAGGCGCTTGAGCTTGATGCGCGAGGTCAGCGGCGCCACGAACTGCTCGCGCTGGGCCACGAAGTGCCCTTGCGACTTGAGCACGCGGTGAATCTCGGAGACCGTGAACCAGATCGCGCGCGAGTGGTGCAGCGTGCCGTCCATCATCACGAGGTCGAAGTGCTGGTCCGGAAACGACAGCGGCTCGTTGATGTCGATCTCGGTCAGACGGATCTTCTCGAGCTTGCCGCCGAACATCGCCTGGGCTTGCGGGCGGATCTGCTCCATCCGGGCGACGCTGATGTCGCCGGCGACGATCTCGCCCGACCACGGCTCGAGGCTGGCCATGAGCGACATCGCGCAGCTTCCGGCACCGAGCTCGAGCACGCGCACATCGTCGCGGCCCTCGAACCAGCGCTTCCGCTCGTTCGCCCAGCCGTCGAAAAAGGTTGCAATATCCTGGACATAGGGGGCGACATCTTCTTCGGCGACGCCCTTGTCGTAGTACAGCTGGTCGGAAGAGATCGGTTGGGTCAGCATCAGGGGCTCTCTTAGGGGGTCCGGGGAACTTAGAGGGTCCGGGGAATCAAACCAAGCGACTTGCTGTCCGCCCGCTTCAAAATGCGCCGAAATACAACGGCGTGGCAGGAGTGGAGGGACTCGAACCCCCGGCCCTCGGTTTTGGAGACCGATGCTCTACCAACTGAGCTACACTCCTGTGGGCCGAGCGCCTCTAGGGGCTGGCGCGGGGTATGGCAAGGCGGTCCATGCCGAGTGGTGTCGTGCGGACCGCTATCGGATCTCCGAACATGGCCGGCCATCGTCCCGACGCCAATCGTGCGACACAAACCTCGGTTAAAGCGCGCGAACTTGCCGGCCCATATCGATGGTCTTCGCTGCAGCCCCCGCTGCGATGAGGAGCATCCCATGCCCCGCCTGCCGTCCAGTGATCCCGCCCCGCCGCTCGCCGGCGCGTACAGCCAGGCGCTGCGCGAGTCGGTGCTCAAGGCCCGCGAGCAATCCATTCGCGAATTCGAGCAGGCCGAGGAGGCGGGGGACCGCAAGGCCGCCGCCGAGGCGCGCGAGCGCGTCCGCAAGGCGCAGGCCCTGATCCAGCAGTACGGTCTCGATCGTTGAAGGCGGGCGCCGCGTTCTTTGGCTCCGGGGGCCAGGGAGGCAGCGGACGCCCGTCGAGTCCAACCCGCGGGGCAACCCGGGGTTCCTTGATCCGCGGGTATAATGTGACTCACATGTGTTACGACGGCGACACGGGTCAGCCGATGATCGTCACCGCCTCGCCGAAGGTCGTGCAGAACAGCGTTTCGCCGTTCTCGTCGGTAACCGCGACGTAGTGCGAAGGGTCGAGGTGACCCTTCTTCACGCTCTCGGCGGCCATGTTCCGAGCATCGTGCAGCGACGCGCTGCGCGCGGCTTCGACGTCGGGCAACTCGCGTCCCTCTTCGTCGAACGTGTCGACGTCGTTGTGTAGATGAAAGTAGAAGCGGGGCATGCCGCGTGAATGCTCGGCGGCCCAAACGGTTGCATTAACATTGGTTTATCGCGGCAATTCACCGTCCAGGTGGAGATAGCCGTCGTCGAAGTCGCCAAGCGTCGCGAGCCGCGCCCACTCGTGAATCACGATCGCTCGCCGCGGCCGCTCGATCAGGCCTTGCCGGTCGAGTGTCCGCAGCGTGCGGTTCACGTGGACCGGCGTCAGGCCGACGCAATCGGCGAGCTCCTCCTGGGTCATCGGCAATTCGTAACGCGAGCGATTGCCGAGCCCAGCCTTCTCGAGCCGGACGCCGAACTCGCAGAGCAAGTGGCTCAACCGCTCGAGCGCATCGCGCCGGCCGATGTTGGTCGTCCATTCGCGGTGGATCGAAGCGTCGACGAGCGTGTCGTACCACATGGCCATGCCCACGGCCGGCCGCGCGAACGCGAGCTTGCGGACCGCCTCGACCGGGATCTGCGCGATCATGGTGTCGGTCAGCGCCTGGACGCTGTGGTCGGCGCGCCGCAGCAGCGAATTCTGCAGGTCGACGAGATCGCCGGGGACGTGGATCGCGAGGATCTGCCGCCCGCCGTTGCCGACGATCTTCTGTCGGTAGGCAAAGCCCGACACCAGCACGCACGAATGCGTTGCCTTGTCGCCCTCGCGCACGACGAAATGGCCGCGCGGGACTTCGCGGACGATCAGCGGCAGCGCGAACAGCGCCTGCTTGTCTTCGGCGTCGAGCGGGCCCCAGCCTTCCAGCTTTCGTACCATGGGCTCGAGGAGGTGCGGGGGCGGCGCAAGCTCGTGCGACTGTGGCATTGGCCTCGGCTTCCGTAGCGGCGGGCGCTGGTTTGAGTTGCCGCCATCCGGAGCCGGCGGGTGCTGTCTGTATCACCGCTCGCACGGATTGTTCCCAACATAGGTTTGCCGCTGGTGGTCGCCGAGGGGGACGCCATGGGCCGCACCGTTGCCTGCGCGCCACACCTCGCGACTTCCGCGGCGGAGGCCGCGAATGCCGGGAACCGCTGCGCCGAACCGTGCATTATCAGCGCCGGATGGGAGCGCGAATGAGGAGCACTCTGATGGCGAGCCTGAGTTATCGCAGCAGCCGCCCCGACGTTTGGGTGATGCCGCGCCCGCACCGTGACCCGAGCCTGCGTTACATGACCCATGGGCCGATCCGGCCGATGGAGGAACCGGGCTTCTTCGCCCGCCTGTTCGGCCGCCGCTGAACCGAAGACCTTGAAGGGCCGGTGCAGGGCCGGCCCGGGGGCCCGCGCAAATCTCGCGCAGCGCACTCCGGTCGGGCGAATCCCCCGCCCTTGCCATCATCGGCGCACGTCGCTACATCCGCCCGCGACTTCCGACATCGGAGCCCGCCTGCCCCTCCCGGACGCCCTTGGATGAAAGGGAGCCCGGGGCGGCGCGGACCCTATGGCGGAAGGCGATTGTCGCAAGTCGATTCGAAAAGGCACGAGCGAGATGGCCAAGACCAGCCCGATGGAGTTCTTCCGCCAGGTCCGCTCAGAGGGCGGCAAGGTGGTTTGGCCGACGTGGCCGGAAACCTCGCGCACCGCGATCTTCGTCGCGATCATGATGGTGATCCTCGCGGTGTTCTTCCTCGGCATCGATTCGATCTTCGGCACCGCGGTGCGCTGGCTGCTCGACCAGGTCTGAGCGCGCGCCCGTACTGGAATTGACGGCCCTCTCCGGCGCACGGCCGCGGGGGACTAGAGAAAGAGAAACGATGGCAGCCCGCTGGTACATCATCCACGCCTACTCCGGCTTCGAGAACAAGGTCCGCGATTCGATCATCGCCGAGGCCGAGCGGCTCGGGCTCGCCGAAGCCGTCGAGGCGGTCGAGGTCCCGACCGAGACCGTGACCGAGGTCAAGCGCGGCAAGAAGGTCCAGGTCGAGCGCAAGTTCATGCCGGGCTACGTGCTCGCCAAGCTGACGCTGACCGACGACGTCTACCACCTGGTCAAGAACACCCCGAAGGTGACCGGCTTCCTCGGCAGCGGCGCCAAGCCGCAGCCGATCTCCGAGCGCGAGGCCGCGCGGTACTTCGGCGGCGTCGAGGAGGCCAAGGCGACCCCCAAGACCCAGGTCCACGTCGACTACGAGATCGGCGACCAGGTCAAGGTGCTCGAGGGTCCGTTCGCGAGCTTCAACGGGCTCGTCGAGGAGCTCGACTTCGACAAGCAGAAGGTCAAGGTCTCGGTCTCGATCTTCGGCCGCGCCACGCCGGTCGAGCTCGACTTCGAGCAGGTCGAGCTGGTCAAGTAACGCGCTCCGGCCCCGCGCAGGCGGGCCTGGCAATCTACCAGCCAGATCAGGTCCATTGCGGATCGGATCGCGCTTAGCGACGCGACGCCGGCGTGGTATGTTGCCGGCATGAGCATTCTTGAGAGGTTTCTGGCTTTCGCCGAGGGT
>CBHWED010000259.1:0-4323 GCA_966112795.1 uncultured bacterium | reverse complement strand
CCGGCCTGGGCGCTCGTCTCGCAGGAAACCCGCCACGGCTTCCGCATTACGCCTCGCCGCCAGCCGCAGTGAGGGCACGCTACCCCGTCACCGGCCTGCTCGGGGGCAGCTTCAACCCGGCGCACGAGGCGCACCGGCGGATCACGCTGTTCGCCATGCTCGCGCTCGGGCTCGACGAGGTCTGGTGGCTGGTCTCGCCGGGCAACCCGCTCAAGCCGGTCGAGGGCATGGCGCCGCTGGCCGCGCGCTTCCGCTCGGCGCAGGCGATGGCGCGCACCGCGCCGATCAGGGTCACCGCGATCGAGCGCGAACTCGGCACGCGCTACACCGCCGACACGCTCAAGGCCTTGAAGCGGCTGTTCCCGCGCCGCCGGTTCGTCTGGCTGATGGGATCCGACAACCTCGCCCAGTTCCACCGCTGGAAGAGCTGGCGGCAGATCGCGCGCGAGATGCCGATTGCGGTCATCGCCCGCCCCGGGTATGATGATGCTGCACTCGCGAGCCCCGCGATGGCCTGGTTGCGGCGTTACCGGTTGGCCGCCGCCGGATTGAAAAACCGGGACGAATGGAGCGCTCCCGCGCTGATTGAACTGCGTTTCGACCCCGATCCGCGCTCGGCCACAGCCATACGCCGTGCGGATCCCGACTGGGCCAGCCGCTTCACGGGGCCATCGCCCAGGGACGGGGTGACGCATTCCCTCATTCACGATCCGGCACACAGCAAGGGGGCGGGCGCGTGAGGCCTTCCTCCGTGTCGCCGTCCATTCCTGCAAGGAGCATGACCCCTTCCGATGACCCAGGCGCAAGTCCGGCCGGAACTTTCCGGCTCTTCGACCATCGTCTCCATCACTGACATGCCCAACACCACGCCCGCCGTAGCCGGTTCCATCCACGAGCTGATCCTCGACCAGCTCGACGAGGACCAGGCGCAGGAGCTCGTCACGATCCCGCTCGAAGGCAAATCGAGCATCGCCGACCACATGGTCATCGCCTCCGGGCGCTCGACCCGGCAGGTCGCGGCGATGGCGACCAAGCTCGCCGAGCGGCTCAAGAAGGAAGGCCACGGCACCCCGCGCATCGAGGGCCTGCCCGCGGCCGACTGGGTCCTGATCGACGCCGGCGACGTGGTGGTCCACCTGTTCCGCCCCGAAGTGCGCAGCTTCTACAACCTCGAGCGCATGTGGGGGTTCGGCGACGAAGCCGCCGCTGCCGGCGCCGGGCGCGCCTAGGATTCCTTCCGGGCGCATGGGCGGCTAAGGGTCGCCCATGCAGCTCCACGTGATCGCTCGCGGCAAGATCGCCCGCTCGCCCGAGGCCGAGCTCGTCGAGCGCTATGCGAAGCGCATCACCTGGCCGCTCCGCCTGACCGAGCTGCCCGAAAGCGGCGGCCGCATCCCCGAGCCACAGACCCCGTTCCGCACCGTGCTGCTCGACGAGCGCGGCCGCCAGCTCGGCTCGGAAGAATTCGCCGAGATCCTGCGCGGCTGGCGCGACAACGGCATCCGCGAAGCGCGCTTCGTGCTCGGCGCGGCCGATGGCCACGAGGCCGGCGAGCGCGAGCGCGCCGATCTGCTGCTCGCGTTCGGCAAGGCGACCTGGCCGCACCTGCTCGCCCGCGCGATGCTGCTCGAGCAGCTGTTCCGCGCGACCAGCCTGCTTGCCGGGCATCCCTATCATCGGGCAGGGTAGCGGCGTGACCGACCGCCGCGCTCTGCTGCCTGTGCTCGCCGCGCTCCTCTGCGGCGTGCTGGTCGCGGGCACGGCCGAGGCGCAACGCGATCCGCTGTCGGAAAACCCGGCCGAAACCCGCGCCGCGCTGAGCAAGGCGCTCGCCGACCGCAAGGCCGCCGAGGCCCGCAGCGTGGAGCTCGAGCGCCAGGCCAAGGGCGCGCGCGACGCTGCCGACCGCACGGCACGCGAGGCGGCTGCGCTCGCAGCGCGGGTGCAGCAGGCCGAAGCCGGGATCGCCGCCGCCGAGGCACGCATCGCGCTGACCACGCGCGAGCGGGCCACCCTGCGCGAGCAGCTCGGCCGCGAGCAGCAGCCGGTCGTGCGCCTGACCGCGGCGCTGCAGCAGTTCGCCCGCCGCCCGGTGGCGCTGTCGCTGCTGCGCCCGGGCTCGGTCGAGGACGTCGTCTACGTCCGCGCGATGCTCGACAGCGCGGTGCCGCAAGTCCAGGCGCGCACCGCCGGGCTACGCGCGCGCCTCGCCCGCAGCCGGCAGCTGCACGACCAGGCGATCGCCGCCGCGCGGTTCCTCCGCGCCGAGGAGACGCGGCTCGGCGAGCGCCGCGCCGAGCTCGCCGCGCTCGAATCGCGCCAGCGCCTCGCCTCCCGCCAGGCCAGCGGCACCGCCGACCGCGAGGCTGAGCGCGCGCTGGCACTGGCCGAGGAAGCGCGCGACCTCGATGCCCTGGTCGGCGAGCTCGATCGCGCCGGCGGGTTGCGTGAGCGGCTCGCCGCGCTGTCGGGCCCGCTGCTGCGCCCTGACCGGCCCGAGGACGCCCGTCTCGCGACGCTGACCGACCTGCCGGCGTCCGATGCCGCCGCTGCGGCGCCCCCCGCGCCCTATCTCCTGCCCGTCACCGGCCGCACGGTGACCGGTTTCGGCGCGCAGCGAGGCTCTGCGACCAGCTCGGGCGTGACGCTCGCCCCGCGCCCGGGGGCGCAAGTGGTTGCCCCGGCGGCCGGCCGCGTGGCCTTCGCGGGGGCTTATCGCGGCTACGGCCGCATCGTCATCATCGAGCACGCCGGCGGCTGGACCAGCCTCGTCACCGGCCTCGCTCGGACCGACGTCGCGGTCGGCGCCACCCTCGTCGCCGGCGCCCCGCTCGGCATCGCCGCGCAGGGCAATCCGCAAGTCACGCTCGAGCTGCGCAGCGGCGGGGAGCCGGTCAATCCGTTGCGCTTCGTCGGATGACGTCCGCCGCCAGTAGAGACCCTTGTCGCCTCATCTGGCGTTAACACGCCCGAAGCGATAAACTGGCGCATCACTCGAGGAACACGATTCATGAAGCTTGCCCCACCGCTGCGCGCCGCTGCCCTGCTTACGGCCGTCGCGCTGCTGCCGGCCACGACCGCGGTCTTCGCGCAAGTCGAAGGCCGCTCCTCGCCCGAGTTCGCCAAGCTGTTCGCGACCTACCAGCGGATCAAGTCGAGCTACGTCGAGCCGGTCGACGACGAGGTGCTGATCCGCGGCGCGATCGACGGCATGCTCGCCGCGCTCGATCCGCACTCGGCCTATCTCGACGGTGCCCAGCTCGAGCGGCTCGAGACGATGATCGACGGCAACTACCAGGGCCTCGGCATCTCGGTGCAGATGGACGACGGCGCGGTGAAGGTGGTCTCGCCGTTCAAGGGCAGCCCGGCGGACAAGGCGGGCATCAAGGCCGGCGACTACATCACCCACATCGACGGCAAGCTGATCTACGGGCTCGAGCTCGACGACGCGGTCAAGCAGATGCGCGGCCCCGCCGGCAGCGCCATCCAGCTCTCGATCTTCCGCCCCGGCCGCGAGGAACCGTTCGACGTGACCGTCACGCGCGGGGTGATCGAGCTTGAGCCGGTTACTTTCGAGCTCAAGGACGGCAACATCGGCTACATCAGCGTCAACGAGTTCAGCCGCGACGTCGGCGCCGACGTCAACGAGGCGCTCGCATCGCTGCGTCGCGACAGCAACGGGCGTCTCGCCGGGCTCGTGCTCGACTTGCGCAAGAACCCGGGCGGCTCGCTCGACGAGGCGGTGGCGCTCAGCGACCTGTTCCTGACCCAGGGCCAGATCGTCTCGCAGCGCGGCCGCAACCCGCGCGATTCGGTCTACTACGAGGCCGAGAGCGTTTATAAGGGCGACGTCGCCCAGGGCCTGCCGATGATCGTGCTGATCGACGCCGGCTCGGCTTCGGCGAGCGAGATCGTCGCCGGCGCGCTCCAGGACCAGCGCCGCGCGCTGATCATGGGCGAGCGCAGCTTCGGCAAGGGTTCGGTGCAGACGCTGCTGCCGCTGACGCGGGATTCGGCGCTCAAGCTGACCACCGCGCGCTACTACACGCCGTCGGGCCGCTCGGTGCAGGAAGGCGGGATCGAGCCCGACATCCGCGTGCCGCAGCTGTCGGACCCCGATGCCGCCAAGCGCGCCAAGTACGGATTGCGCGAGAGCGACTTGCGCGGGCACCTGGTCAACGAGGTCGATCTCGAGGACGAGGCGCTCGAAGCCGACCGCCAGGACGATCCGCGGTTCACGCTCACCGCCGCGCAGCTCGAGGAGCAGGGGGTCAAGGACTTCCAGCTCGACTACGCGCTGCGCACGCTTCGCCGCACCGGCGG
>CBHWED010000258.1:0-4343 GCA_966112795.1 uncultured bacterium | reverse complement strand
CCCACTCGATGTCCTGCGGCCAGTGGTTCTTGCCGTTGATGATGATCATGTCCTTCGCCCGGCCGACGATGAACAGGTAGCCGTCGGCGGTGTAGCCCATGTCGCCGGTGTCGAGCCAGCCGTCGACGAGGCACTCGGCGGTCGCTTCCTCGTTGCGGAAGTACGAGTGCATCACACTCGGCCCGCGGCACCAGACCTTGCCGATCTGATGGTCCTTGCGGATGCGGTCCTTCTCGTCGCGGATCTCGACGTCCATGTCGGGCAGCGGCTTGCCGCAGTTGACGATCGCCCGGTAGCGCGCGGGGCGCGAGAGGTCGCGCTGGGTACCCGAGAGCCGTTCTTCCTCGACCAGTTCGACGCGGATGCCTTCGCCGGGCGGCATCACGGTGACCGCGAGCGTCGCTTCGGCGAGGCCGTAGCTTGGGGTGAACGCCGAAGCCTTGAACCCCGCATCGGCGAACGCGTTGACGAAGCTCTGCATCACGTCGGGGCGGATCATGTCGGCGCCGTTGCCGGCGAGCCGCCAGCGCGACAGGTCGAAGCGCTCGGCGACGTTCGACTGGCTCGAGATGCGCCGCGCGCAGATGTCGTAGCCGAAGGTCGGCGAGTAGCTCAGCGTCGAGCCCTGGTTGCGGCTGATCAGGTCGAGCCAGGCGAGCGGGCGGCGCGCGAAGTGCTCGGTCTTGAGGTAGTCGACCGAGATCTGGTTGGCGATCAGCGACAGGAAGCAGCCGACCAGCCCCATGTCGTGGTACCACGGCAGCCACGAGACCCCGCGGTCGCCTTCGCCGAGGTGCATCGTCTCGGCATGGCCGTAGAGGTTGTGCAGCAGCGCGCGGTGAGTCACCGCGACGCCGGTCGGGAAGCGCGTCGAGCCCGACGAGTACTGCAGGTAGCAGATGTCGTCCGGATCGGCCTCGGGCAGCGTGGTCTCGGGCACCTCGCGCGCGGCGAAGCTTTCCCAGTCGATCCCCTGGCAGCCCTGCCGCGCGGCGCCGGCGCCGGCCATGTCGGCGATCTCGGCCGGATAGAGCAGCAGCTTGGGGTCGGCGCTCGACAGCTGCACCGCGAGTTGCTCGATGTAGTTGTCCTTGCCGCCGAAGGTCGTCGGCAGCGGCAGCGGCACCGGCCAGGCACCGGCGTAGACCGCGCCGCAGAACAGCGCCGCGAACTCGGGGCTCGTCTCGGCCACGAGCGCGACGCGGTCGCCCTTGACGACGCCGGCGGCGACGAAGCGGTGGGCCATCGCCAGCGCGTCGGCGCGCATCTCGCTGTAGGGATAGACGCGTTCGAGCTGGCCGCGCGCGTCGTGGAAGTTGAGCCCCTTCGCGCTGCGCGCCGCGTAGTCGATCGCCTCGTTGAACGTGGCGAAGTCCGCGCGGCGGCGCGGCAGCGGGCAGTCGTTAGGGGTCGGTATGAGTTCGCTCATATGTGGATGGCTATCCCGTGCTCTACGCTCTTGCGGCGCTCCCCCGTTGTCGTGGCGGCGCCGAGATCCCGCGGCTTCCGCGACAAACTTTCCCATTTGTCAACGACTGTGGCACGAATATGGCGATGACCCGCGGTAAAGCCAGCGAAAACGGAGCCGATGCGAGCCCGCGCGAGCGGCGCAAGCCGCGTCCGCTCGATGCCGCGGCGCTCGAGGAGCTCGCGCTGGCCTATGTCGCGCGCTTCGCCACCAGCGCGGCCAAGCTCGAGCGCTACCTCGGGCGCAAGCTGCGCGAACGCGGCTGGGACGGCGAGCGCGCGCCGGATCTCGCGGCGCTCGTCGGCCGCTACGTCGCGCTCGGCTATGTCGACGATGCCGCCTATGCCCGCGCCAAGGGCGGCAGCCTGCTGCGCCGCGGCTATGGCCCGCGGCGCGTGCGCCAGGCCTTGGCCGAGGCCGGGATCGACGAAGCGATCCGTGATGAAACCCGCGCAGGGGCCGCGGCCGAGCGCCACGCCGCGCTCGCGCTCGCCCGCAAGCGCCGCTTCGGCCCGTTCGGTGCTGCACCGCCCGACCGCGTGCAGCGCGAAAAGCAGCTCGCGGCGATGCTGCGCGCCGGGCACACGCTCGACAGCGCGCGCGAAATGGTCGATGCCGCGAGCGAAGCGGCGGCCGAGGAGTGGGCTGCCGCGTGCGACGACGAGGAATGCTGATGCGCGCGCTGCTGTTCCCCCTGCTGCTGTTGATCCCCGCCTGCTCGCCGCAGGCCGCCGAGAACGCGCCGGCGCCCGCGCCGACCCAGGCCGCGGTCCACCCGGTTTCGGGGCTTCAGGTGATTCCGCTGACGATCACGACCCAGGGCGGCCGGCATGACTTCCGCGTCGAAGTCGCGCGGACGCCGCAGGAGCAGGCCAAGGGGCTGATGTTCCGCACCGAGATGGGCCCCGACGAGGGCATGCTGTTCCCGTACGACCAGCCGCATCAGCTGAGCTTCTGGATGAAGAACACCGTGCTCTCGCTCGACCTCGTGTTCATCGACGAGCAGCACCGCATCGTGAACATCGCCGAAAAGGCGACGCCCTATTCGGAACAGAGCATCCTTTCGGCCGCGCCCGCGGTTGCGGTGCTCGAGCTCAACGGCGGGCGCACGCGCGAACTCGGCATCGTCGCCGGCAACAAGGTCGAATGGTGAGACGAAATCCTCCCGCTCGCCTGCGCGACGGGGATCACCGGTTGCCTAGAGGGGGGCAACCCGGCTAACGCGCGCCGCATGAAGTTCCTCATGAAGCTCTTCACCTGGTGGGACGGTGCCACGATCGGCACCTCGCTGTTCAGCGCCTTCAACGGCGAGCACGTCGGCACCGACGCGCAAGGCAACAAGTATTACCGCGCGAAGAAAGGCGGCGTGAAGGACACCAGCGGGCGCGAGCGGCGCTGGGTGATCTACAACGGCGCCAATGATGCGAGCCGGGTGCCGTCCGAGTGGCACGGCTGGCTGCATCACTCGTACGATGCGCTGCCCGAAAGCCATCTCGCCCCGCCGAAGATCTGGGAAACCGACTACTCGCCCAACGCGACCGGGACCGCGGCCGCCTATCGCCCGCAAGGCGCGCTCGAGCGCGGCGGGCGCCGCGCGCGGGCTACGGGGGATTACGAAGCCTGGACCCCCGACGCGTGAGATTCCTCGCCGTCCCCAATATCGCTATGGGGGCCGTCCTCGTCGTCCTCGCCGCCTGCACCAACGAGGCGCCTGCGCCCGAGGCCGAGGAAACCGAGATTCCCGAGGAGCTGGCGCGTGCTGCGCCGACGGTGGTTGCGGCGGCCGGGATCGGCACGCCGATGGCCGAGCGCGTCGCGGTTCTCGGCCTGCTCAACAAGCGCAACAACATCTCGCGCGACATCGAGCTCAAGCCCGGCGAGCAGCGCCGCATCGGCGACGTCGTCGTGCGCCTCTCGGCGTGCGAGCGCACCGCGCCGTGGGAAGAGCCGCCCGAGACCGGTGCCTTCGTCCAGGTCGTCGTGCACGAGCGACGCGACGCCGATTCCGATCTCGAATGGCGCCGGGTGTTCTCGGGCTGGCTGTTCAAGAACTCGCCGAGCCTCAACGTGGTCGAGCACCCGATCTACGACGTCTGGGTCAAGGACTGCAAAATGAGCTTCCCGGGCGAGGAATCGCCGCTGCCTTCGGGCAGCGAGGAGAACCGCCCGGCAGCCGCGGCACCGGCGCCGACCGCCACGGCGACCCCGTCGCCGACGCCGACTGCAGAGCCGGCCGCGCCAAGCAACGACGCGTAGGCCGCAGGCAGCGACGGCGCGGGCCCGGCGGCAACCGCCGCGGTCAGCGCCGCGAGATAGGCCTCGCGGGTCATCGGCACCGCGCCGAGCGAGGCGAGATGCTCGGTCATGAACTGGCAGTCGAGCAGGCGATAGCCGGCGTGGCGCAGCAGCGCGACGAGCCACACCAGCGCGACCTTCGACGCGTCGGTCGCGCGGCTGAACATCGATTCGCCGCAGAAGGCGTGGTCGAAGCCGACCCCGTAGAGCCCGCCGACCATCTCGCCGTCGTGCCAGCATTCGATCGAGTGCGCGTAGCCGGCGAGATGCAGCGCGCGGTAGCTCGCGGCGATGCGGTCGCTGATCCAGCTTTCCGGATGGCCCGGGCGCGGCGCCGCGCAGGCCGCGATGACCCCGGCGAAATCGGCGTTGCAGGTTACCTGGAAGCGGTCCTGGCGGACGGTCTTGGCGAGCGAGCGCGCGCAATGGAACGGCCCGAGCGGGATCACCGCGCGCTCGCGCGGCTCGACCCAGTAGATCTCCTCGTCGTCGCGGCTGTCGGCCATTGGGAAAATCCCGCTGCGATAGGCCGTCAGCAGGAGCTCGGAGGGGATGATCTTGACCGGCGCGTGCATCGTGC
>CBHWED010000257.1:0-4343 GCA_966112795.1 uncultured bacterium | reverse complement strand
TTCGTCCAGCTGCTGTCGGACGTGATCGGGATCATCCCGAACATCGTCGTCTTCCAGTACAATCCCGAGACGATCAGTCGCACGCTGACGCCGTGGAACCCGTTCGCGGTCGACCAGTCGCAGCGCGGCAGCCAAGCGCCCACGGTGCAGCCGTTCGACGTGCAGGAAAGCTTCGGCAGCCTCGTGATCGAGCTCGACGCGACCGATGACCTCGAGGACGGCAACCCGATCGCCGAGCTCACCGGGATCGAAACCCGGCTGGCGGCGCTGCGCAAGCTGACCCAGGCGTCCGAAGGGCTTCTCGGTGACCTGATCGCCAGCGCCAAGTCGCTGGTCGGCGCCGGCGAGGAAGAGGCCCGGCGTCCGACCGTCGCGCCGATCCTGCTCATCCTCGGCCCGCGCGTGATCCTCCCGGTCCGGGTGACGACGTTCCAGGTGCAGGAGAAGGCGCACCTGCCGAGCTACTACCCGCTCCAGGCGACCGTCACGATCGGCCTCGAGGTGCTGACGCCCGACGCGTTCCGCTGTCAGCAGGATATCGCCGGCAAAGTCGCCGTCGCCGCCTACGAATTCACCCGGCTGCAGGAGGACGCCAACGCGCTCCTCAACGTGGCCAACAATGTGGACGCGATCAGGGCGTTGCTGCCCTTCTGACGCGGAAAGGATCGAGAGAATGGCCTTGTTCGATCCCAAGAGTCGCTACGCCAGGGCGGAGACTTACGTGACCACGGACCGACGGGGCCGGCAGGTCACGGCGCTGTATCCGCCCGCCGCGCCGGTCCAGGCTGCGCTCGGCGACCACGTGCGCCGCGACGGCCAGCGGCTCGATCATCTGGCCAATTTCTACCTGCTCGATCCGAACGGCTTCTGGCGCCTAGCCGAGCACAACGGCGCGATGCTGCCTGACGCGATCGCAGAAGCGTCGATCATCCGCATCCCGCGGCGCAGCTGAGGAGCGAGGGATGGGCTTCGGCGCGGTCATCACCACGGGAAACGGCAACCAGCCGCTCGACGCGGACCTGGCCTGCTGCCTGACCGAGGTGCGCGTCGAGCAGTCGCTCGACGAGCCGACGCATTTCGCGGTCCGCTTTGCCGACGACATCGAGGACGGGCAATTGCGGCTCGCGGGCGACAGCCGTCTCAAGCCCGACACGATCGTGACCATCGCGGTGGAGGTGGATCAGGCGCTGGTCGTTCTCGTGCGCGGTCCGGTGACCGAGCACCGCAGCCAGATGACGATCGGCGGGCCGGGCTCCTGGTTCGAGATCCACGGCCTCGACCGCCGCGACCTGCTCGACCGGACTTGCGTCCAGGCGGCCTGGACCGGTCGCGCCTCGGACGTCGCGCGCAATATCCTCGCCGCGAACTTCGACGCGGCCGAGGTCGATGACACATCGCGCAGCTACGAAACCAATGCCACGACGCTCAACCAGCGCAGCTCGGACCTCGCCTTCGTGCGCCAGATCGCCCTGCGCAACAATCTCCACTTCTGGATCACGTACGAAGGCTCGCGCTCTCCGCTCGGTGGCGGGCTGGAGGTGACCGAGACGGCAAACCTTGCCGCCTCGCCGCGGCGGCCGACCAGCGGCGGGGCCGCGGCGCTGGCGAGCGCCGTACCCCTGGTGCCGACGACGAAGCTGGCCCTGCGCGTCCACGTCCCTTCGAAGGACTGTCCCAACGTCACGGCGTTCCAGGTCAACACCGACGCCGCGCGGCCGAGCACCTATCGCGCGGGCGCGATGCAGACCGAGAGCATCGATCCCGCGACCGCCGATGTCAGCGACCCGCAGCCGCCCGCGGGGGACGGACCGGTCCGCCTTCCCGACATTGCCGGCACGCCGCGCCAATTGTGCATGACGGGTGCCGGCGACCCGCTGGAGACGCAGACCCGCGGCGAAGCGGCACTGACCGAGGCCGGCTGGTTCGTCCAGGCGACCGCGAGCACGACCAAGCATCTCCTCGGCGGCGTGGTGAAGCCGCACGACGTGATCGGCGCGATCGGCGTCGGCCCCAAGCTCGGTGCCGCGGCCTTCCGCATCAAGCAGGTCACCCACGTCATCAATGCGGCCGAGCATTTCATGGACCTGTCGCTCGAGAGCAACGGGCTCGGGAGCTGACGATGGACGACGCGTTCTTCCATGCGGTCACCTCGCGCCACTACGGCAAATACCGCGGCAGCGTGGTCGACAACCGCGATCCCACGTCGCGCGGGCGATTGCAGGTCATGGTCCCGGCCCTGCTCGACCAGCAGCCGGTCTGGGCCATGCCGTGCGTGCCCTACGCCGGGCCCAATGTCGGCTTCCATTCGCTGCCCCCGCTCGGCGCCGGGGTGTGGGTCGAGTTCGAAATGGGCGATCTCGACCTGCCGATCTGGAGCGGCTGCTTCTGGGGCGACGGCGAACTCGCCTCGGCGGACGCGGGACCGGAGATCAAGTTCTGGATCACCGACACGGTCTCGATCCGGATCGACGACGACGCCGGCGAGATCGTCGTCAAGACCAGCGGTGCGACTTTCACGCTCTCGGCGAACGAGATCTCCGCGGAAGCGAGCACGATCACCGAAAAGGCGCTGTCGAGCCAGACCAAGCTCTCGGCGAGCGGCTTCGACGTCAACAACGGCGCATTCACCGTCATCTGAGGAGGGAAAGGCCAATGGCAGGCAACGTCCAGACGCTCGCATCCGGGGTTTCCGACGCCGCGCAAGTGCCCGCGGTCGTCAAGATCTCCCCCAATGTGCGGGTCAGCGCGACCACCGGCACGCTCGGGACGGTGGCGGACATCCTCCAGTTTCCCGGCGCCGTGCCGCCGTTCACCGTCGTCGGCAACTGGCTGTCGCCCAACACGCGGTGCTTCGCCGGCGGACTGCCGACCATCTCGGTCAGCAGCATCGGCAACTGCTTCAATGCCGTCGGCGTGCCCACCGGGCCGATGACGGTGAAGCTGCCCGACAGCCGCGTCAGCGCACAGTGAAGGCGGACTGACCATGGCGGCAGAGCTCTTCCAGGCCATCCAGCATCCGCTGTCGATCGCGCCGGCGAGCGGCCGGCTGCGCCAGGAGACCGACTACGAAGCCTATATCAAGCAGCTGATCCGCCAGGTGCTGCTGACCTCGCCCGGCGAGCGGATCAACCGCCCCGAGTTCGGCGCCGGCGTGCGCCGCCTGGTCTTCGCGCCGCTGAGCCCGGCGACGGCTTCGCTCGCGCAGACGCTGATCTACCAGGCTCTGACCACCTGGCTCGGGAGCCTGATCCGTGTCGACAACGTCGAGGCGACCGTAAGCGAACCGGGCCGGCTCGACATCCTCGTCACCTACCTCCTGCGCGCGCGCGGCGAGCGCAGGTTCCTCAATGTCGAGGTCACGGTCTGATGCCCGACCGCGACCGCAAGACGCTGATCTGCGACCAGGCGACCGCGACGGTCACCGGCATCGACTTCGTGCGCGTCGCCGATCCGGCCGACCAGCGGCGGCTGCATGTGTTCTTCATCGTCGATCCGGATGCGCTCGACGTTGACCCGTTCGACATCACCGTCGATCCGCCGGCGGGCTTCGCCCGCATCGACGCGGTCGAGGACGACGGCGGCGTCGCCATCAGCGCGCTTGCCTGGGATCGGCTGCCCGACGCGCAAGGCGCCTTGCGCACGGTGCTGGTGATCGACCTCGCGCGGCCCGGCGGGTTCGAGATCTACCGGCTGACGCTCACCGATACCGCCAACCCCTCGCGCATCGACCGGTTCTTCAACGCGACGCCGTTCTCGTTCAAGCAGGGTTGCCCGAGCCCGTTCGACTGCGCGCCGCGGCACGATTGCCCGCCCGAGGCGCCGGTCGACTGGCCGATCGACTATCTCGCGCGCGATTTCGCCAGCTTCCGCGCGGTGCTGCTCGACTTCGCCGCGCAGCGCTATCCCGACTGGCAGGAACGCATCGAGGCCGACGTCGGCAGCATGGTCGCCGAGCTGATGGCGGCGCTCGGCGACGAGTTCAGCTACATCCAGGATCGCTATTCGCGCGAAGGCTATCTCGAGACATTGACCCAGCGCCGCTCGCTCGCCGCGTTTGCGCAGCTGGTCGATTACCAGCTCGACGAAGGCCTCAGCCCGACGACCTGGCTGGCCCTCACGGTCGACACCGACGGCCTCGAAGTGCCCGCGGGGCTGCGCGCCTGGGCAGACCTCGAGGGAATGCTGCCGCAGGCGTTCGAAGTCGGCACCGGCCTGCGCAGCTATCGCGACATTCCGGCAGAAGGGCTCGAACAGGCGCGCTTCTGGCTTCACGCGCTGTGGAACGACATGCCGGCGCATGTGCCCGATCCTTCGGTGCCCTGTCTCGAGGTCGGCGCGCGCGA
>CBHWED010000256.1:0-4385 GCA_966112795.1 uncultured bacterium | reverse complement strand
GCCTGACCGTGCTCAAGCCGGGCAGCGTGTGGAACACGATGCCGCCGCACATCCACGAGCGGCGCAGCGAGATCTACTTCTACTTCGACCTCGATGGTGAAAACGACAGGGTGTTCCACTTCATGGGCCAGGGCGACCAGCTGCGCCAGCTGACCCTGGCCAACGAGGAAGCCGTGATCAGCCCGGTCTGGTCGGTGCACATGGGCGCAGGCACCAAGGCCTATGCCTTCATCTGGGCCATGGCGGGCGAGAACCAGGACTACACCGACATGAACGTCCTCGACATCTGCCAGCTGCAGTGACGCAGATGGCCTATCCGTTCGACCTTTCGGGCAAGGTGGCGGTGGTCACCGGCGCCAATACCGGCATCGGCCAGGGCATCGCGCTCGCACTGGCGGCAGCGGGCGCTGACGTCGCCGCTGTGGGGCGCACACCCGCGGAGGACACCGCAACGCAAATCCGCGCGCTCGGGCGCCGCGCCGAGCTGGTCTCGGCCGATCTGTCGACGATCGAACCGGTCGGCCGGGTTGTCGAAGAGACGCTCGAGCGGCTCGGCCGGCTCGACATCCTCGTCAACAACGCCGGCATCATCCGCCGCGCTGACAGCCTCGACTTCACCGAGGACGACTGGGACGCGGTGATCGATACCAACCTCAAATCGGTGTTCTTCCTGTGCCAGGCCGCCGCACGGCACATGGTCGGCGCCGACGGTGGCAAGATTGTCAACATCGCCTCGATGCTGACCTTCCAGGGCGGCATCCGCGTGCCGAGCTACACCGCCGCGAAGAGCGGCATCGGCGGGCTGACCAAGATCCTCGCCAACGAATGGGCGGGGCGCGGAATCAACGTCAACGCGATCGCGCCCGGTTACATCGCCACCAACAACACCGCGGCGCTGCAGGCCGACGAAAGCCGCAACCGCCAGATCCTCGAGCGCATCCCTGCCGGCAGATGGGGCCGGCCCGACGATCTCGGCGGCGCCGCCGTGTTCCTCGCCTCGTCGGCGTCCGACTATGTCAACGGTCACATTCTCGCGGTCGACGGCGGCTGGCTTGCCCGCTGAGACGGTCGTCTTCGGCGAAATCCTGCTGCGTCTCTCCGCGCCCGGGCGCGAGCTCATGCTCCAGTCGGGACGGCTCGACGTCCATGTCGGCGGCGCCGAGGCCAACGTCGCGGTCGCTCTGGCGAGACTCGGTCATTCGGTGCGGATGGCGAGCGTGGTGCCCGACAATCCCCTTGGCGAGGCTGCGGTTGCCTTCTTGCGCGGCCAAGGCGTCGACTGTGGCGGGATTGCGCAGCGCGGCGGTCGCATAGGCCTTTACTTCCTGACGCCGGGCGCCGGGCTGCGCGCTTCGGAGGTGATCTACGACCGCGCGGGCTCGAGCTTCGCCGAGGCCGGGCTCGAGGATTTCGACTGGCCGGTGCTATTCGCCGGGGCCTCGTGGCTGCACCTCTCGGGGATCACGCCCGCTTTGGGGCCGCGCAGCGCCGAAGCCGCGTTCGCCGCGGTGCAGGCGGCCAAGGCCGCCGGTCTCGCGGTTTCGTTCGACTGCAACTATCGCGCCCGGCTGTGGCAGGGCTGGGACAGCAATCCGCGCGCCGTCCTGACCAAGCTGGTCGAGGCGGCAGATGTCCTGTTCGGCAACCACCGCGACGTGGGCTTGCTGCTCGGCCGCCAGTTCGGAGGTGAAGCGCCCGAGCGGCGGCGCGAGGCGGCGCTGGCGGCGTTCGACGCCTTCCCGAACCTGCGAACGATCGCCTCGACCTCGCGCCACGTCGAGGATGCCGACCGCCATCGCATCGCCGCGCGCATCGATACTCCGGACGCTGCTTGCCAGACCGCCGAAGTGGCGCTCTCCGGCATCGTCGACCGGATCGGCAGCGGCGATGCCTTTGCGGCGGGCGTGCTCGACGGGTTGATCGCCGGAGAGAACCTCGAACCGACCGCGCATCGCGGCCTGGCGCTGGCCTGTCTCAAGCACAGCCTGCCGGGTGACGCGAGCTTGTTCCGGCGGGCCGATATCGACGCCTTCCTCGAAGGCGGGATGGACGTTCGCCGGTGATCGCCCGGCGCGAGCTGCTCGCGGCTTCGGCCGCCGCGATCACGCTCTCCGCCGCACCCGTGCTCGCGGGCTCGTCTCCGGTAATCGCGACGCGCGCGGGGCGGGTGAGGGGCACGCGCGAGGGCGGACTGCACGTGTTCCGCGGTCTGCGCTACGGCGAGGACACCCGCCCCGTCCGCTTCCGCGCGCCGCGGCCGGTGCAATCATGGAGCGGCGTGGTCGAGGCCACCGGCTTCGCGCCCTCATGTCCACAGCGCGGCGAGAGCGACCTGCCGCAAGGCGAGGACTGCCTGTTCCTCAACGTGTGGACTCCGGCACCGGACCCGCGCGCCAAGCGCCCGGTCATGCTCTACATCCACGGCGGCGCCTACTCCTCGGGCAGCGCGGTCGATCCGCTGGTCGACGGCCGCCACCTTGCGGCGCACGGCGATGTCGTCGTGGTCACCGTCAACCACCGCCTCAACGCCTTCGGCTACCTCTATCTTGCGCGTCTCGATCCGCGCTTCGCCGACAGCGGCAACGTGGGCCAGCTCGATCTGATTCTGGCGTTGCAGTGGGTGCGCGACAACATCGCCGCGTTCGGCGGCGATCCGGCGCGGGTCATGGTGTTCGGCCAGTCGGGCGGCGGCGCCAAGATCGCCACGATGATGGCGATGCCTGCCGCTGACGGCCTGTTCCACGCCGCGGCGACGATGAGCGGGCAACAGGTGACCGTCTCGGGTCCGCTCAACGCGAGCGCCCGCACCGCGGCCTATCTGGCGCGTCTCGGCCTCGCTCCGGACCGGCTCGACGCCTTGCTCGAGCTGCCGGCCGAACGCCTCGTCGAAGCGCTCGACGCCGTTGACCCGATTCTCGGCGGCGGACTCTACTTCGGCCCGGTGCTCGACATGACCTGGCTCAGCCGCCATCCGTTCTACCCCGACGCCGATCCGCGTTCGCTGGCCATCCCGATGGTGCTCGGCAACACCCGCGACGAGACGCGCGCGTTCTTCGGCCCGGACCATCCGAAGATCGTCGGTCTCAACTGGGACAACCTCGCCGCCCGTCTCGCGCCCGAGCTTCGCGTGGACGTCCTGCCCGAATGGGTCGTGGCGCAGTTCCGCGGCCGCTATCCGCAGATGTCGCCGACAGACGTGTTCTACGCCGCCACCACGGCCGGCCGCAGCTGGCGCGGGCAAGTGATCGAGGCCGACGAGCGCGCCCGCGCGGGTGCGGGCGCGACCTGGGTCTACCAGCTCGATTTCGCCTCGCCCGTACGCCCCGAGCGCGGCGCGGCGCACATGCACGACATCCCGCTGGTGTTCGGCACGCTCGATGCGCCGGGCTCGTTCACCGGCACCGGCGAAGCCGCGCAGCGCGTGAGCCGGCAGATGATGGACGCGTTCGTCGCACTCGCGCACAACGCCGATCCGAACCATCCGGGGCTGGCCGCGTGGCCCGCCTATCGCGTGCCGGAACGGTCGACGATGATCTTCGATCACAACTCCCGGGCGGAAAGCGACCCGCGCCGCTGGGAGCGCGAGCTGTTCGCCCGCGTGCCGTACATCCAGCCGGGCAGCTAGGCGAGCCCGGCCGCGCGCGCCCAGGCGAGGAACAGGTCCGGCCAGGCGCCCGCCGGTTTGCCGATGACCTTGCGAAGGCCGAAACCGTGGCCGCCATGGGTGAACAAGTGCGTCTCGACCGGGATCGCCCGCTCGCGCAACGCGGCGCGCAGCAGCAGCGCATTCTCGACCGGCACGGTGTCGTCGTCCTCGGCGTGGACGATGAACCACGGCGGCGCATCATCGGGCACGTTGCGGTACGGCGAATGCGCTCGCTCGAGCGCGGCCGGCGCGTGCTTGCCGATCAGCTGCTCGCGCGACCCCGCGTGCGCGACCGGCGCGCTCATCGAGATCACCGGATAGATCGTGCCGACGACGAAGGGCCGGGCGGGGAGCGTGTCCGCCGCGTCCACCGGGGCGTAAGTGCTCGCTGCGAAGCGCGTGCCGAGGTCGGCCGCGACGTGCCCGCCGGCGGAAAACCCGACCGCCGCCACGCGCGCCGGATCGAGCGCGTAGTCGCGCGCCCGATGGCGGATCACCCGCATCGCGCGCTGCGCGTCCGACAGCGCGACATCGGGGCCGGCCGCCCAGCCGTCGCCGGGCAGGCGATAGAACAGCACGAACACGGTGAACCCGCGCGCCGAAAGCCATTGGCCGAGCTCGTAGCCTTCCTTGTCGACCACCACCCGGACATAGCCGCCGCCCGGGGTCACGAGCACCGCGGCGCCGTTGGGCACGCTCGGCCGGAACACCGCCATCCGCGGCCGGGTGATCCCGGTCA
>CBHWED010000255.1:0-4418 GCA_966112795.1 uncultured bacterium | reverse complement strand
GCGCACATCTTCTGCCGCGAGGACCAGATCGTCGACGAGGTCCGCGCGTTCTGCGCGCTGGCCGACCGGATCTACCGCGACTTCGGGTTCACCTACGCGATCAAGCTCGCGCTGCGCCCCGACAACCGCTTCGGCACCGAAGAGATGTGGGACCAAGCCGAGGCCGAGCTGCGCGACGCGGTCCACGCCGCCGGGCTCGCGACCGAGGAGTACGGCTGGGGCGAGCTGCCCGGCGAGGGCGCGTTCTACGCGCCCAAGCTCGAATGGCACCTGACCGACGCGATCGGCCGCACCTGGCAGGTCGGCACGATCCAGTCCGACCGCGTGCTGCCCGAGCGGCTCGACGCGAGCTACATAGCCGAGGACGGCGAGCGCCACCGCCCGATCATGCTCCACCGCGCGATCTTCGGCTCGTACGAGCGCTTCATCGGCATCCTCATCGAGCACTACGCCGGCAGGCTGCCGGTGTGGCTCGCCCCGGTGCAGGCGGTCGTGGCGACGATCGTCTCCGACGCCGACGGCTACGCGGCCGAGGTGGCCGACAAGCTGCGCGCCGCGGGCATCCGCGTCGAGACCGACACGCGCAACGAGAAGATCAACTACAAGGTGCGCGAGCACTCGGTGGCCAAGGTCCCGCACCTCCTGGTGGTCGGCAAGCGCGAGGCCGACGAAGGCACCGTCGCGCTGCGCACGCTCGGCGCCGAGCACCAGAAGGTCCAGCCGCTCGACGAGGTGATCGCGCTGCTCAAGGCCGAAGCGACCCCGCCGGACTTGCGGTGAGCGTCCGCCGGGGCACTTCGGCGGACGTCCCCCGCGCGCTCGCGATCTGGCGCGACGCGGTCGATGCGACCCACGGGTTCCTGACGCCCGCCGACCGCCGCGAGATCGACGCGATGGTGGCCGGCTGGCTGCCCACGGTCGAGTTGTGGATGATCGACGACGCGGCGAAACCGGTGGGCTTCCTCGTCATGGACGGCAATCTGATCGACGCGCTGTTCGTCGACCCCGCGGTCCATGGCCGCGGCTTCGGCACCGCCTTGCTCGACCACGCCCTTGCCCTCGCCCCGGAGGCCGAGGTCGACGCCAGCGAGCAGGCTGCCAACGCCCTGCCGTTCTACGAATCGCGCGGCTTCGTCCGCACCGGCCGCTCGGAAACCGACCCCCAGGGCCGGCCCTACCCGCTGATTCACCTGAAGTACGTGGCGCGCTAGCGAAAGCGCGTCAGAACGGCAGCACCCGCCCGGCCATGATCAGCGAGGCGGCGCAACCGAGCACGATCGCCCACCGTGCATGGTCTGCGCTGTGGCGGACGGCGGTGCGGGTGAGGGCGATCGCTTTGCTCATGGCTCGAAGTCTCTGCCGCAACGGTAAAGAAAGGCTTAACCCGCCGGCGCGTGCTGGCTCGAGCAGTGGAAGCTGCCGCCGCCGGTGAGCACGGCTTCGGCGCGGATCCCGACCGCCGCGCGGCCCGGGAACAGCGTCCCGATCGCCGCGACCGCCTCGTCGTCGCGGTACGATCCGTATGTCGGCACAACGACCACGCCGTTGCAGATGGCGAAGTTCATGTAACTCGCCGGCTCGACGATGCCGGCCTTGTCGAGACGCCCCGGCGAAGGCACGTCGCGCACCTCGAGCCCGAAGGCGAGCGCGCGCGCCCGCGCATCGGCATAGACCGCGGCGTTGGGATCGTCGGGCCCGCTCGGCACCGGGATCGCCAGCACGCCCGGCGCGACGAACCGCGCGAGGTTGTCGACGTGCCCGTCGGTATGGTCGCCGAGCAGCCCGTCGCCGAGCCACAGCACGCGATCGAACCCGAGATGGTCGCGCAGCCGCGCCTCGATCTCCGCTTTGCTCAGCTGCGGATTGCGGTTCGGGTTGAGCAGGCACTGCTCGGTGGTCACCACCAGGCCGGTCCCGTCGGTGTCGATCGCCCCGCCCTCGAGGATCCAGTCCATCATGTCGCTCGGCAGCCCGGCCGCATCGGCCATCGTCCCGCCGATCTCCTGGTCGCCTTCCATCTCGTACTTGCCGCCCCAGCCGTTGAAGCCGAAGCGCCGCGCCAGCCGCTGGCCGGCCGCGTCGAACACCACGATCGGCCCCGAATCGCGCAGCCAGATGTCGCCATAGGCATGCCGTTCGCAGACCACGCCCGCGGTCACCAGCTCGCGCGCGCGCATCTCGTTCGCCGCATCGTGGACCACCAGCCGCACCTGCTGCCCGGTCTCGGCCACGGCATTGGCGAACGCCGCGATCTGCTCCTGCGCGGGCACGAGGTCATCGAGCCACAGCGAGGCGTCGTGCGGGAAGCCGATCCAGATCCACTCCTGCTCGGTCCATTCGGCAGGCATATGCACGGTCATTCTCAACACCCTCCAGCCGGCGCGCAACTCTCGTCGCGGATGCGCCGGAACTCGTCCTGCGGATACCAGTTCGGCCAGGCCTCGCTGATCCCGAGCCAGCGCCCGAGCCGGTAGAACACCCACAGGTCGTCGACCACCCCGGACCAGTCCCAGTTCGGATCGTATTCGTCGTCGGGCTGATGGTAGGCCTTGTCGCGATAGGCCTGCTCCCACGCCGCCCCGGCCGCGCGGCCGCCGTTGACGAGGTCCTTCCCGCTGTCGATGTAGAACATCGGGACGCCGCGCTTGGCCAGGCTGAAGTGGTCCGAACGGTAGTAGTAGCCCGCCTCGGGCGAACTGTCCGGCGTCTGGCTGCGGCCGACTTCGTCGAGGGCATCCACGAGGAACTTGTCGAGCTCGCTCTTGCCCCCGCCGACCACGGTCACGTCGCGTGCCGGCCCGGCCAGCGAGAGCGCGTCGATGTTGAGCCCACCGACGGTCTGCGCCAGCGGGAATACCGGGTTGGCGCCGTAGTATTCGGAGCCGAGCAGCCCCGACTCCTCGGCGGTCACGGCCAGGAACACCAGCGTCCGCGGCGCCCGCCCGGACCTGGTATGGGCCTCGGCGAGCGCGACCAGCGCCGCCACGCCGGTGGCGTTGTCGATCGCCCCGTTGCAGATGTCGTCGCCGGCGGCGTTCGGGGTGCAGCGTCCGAGATGGTCCCAGTGCGCAGTGTGCAGCACGTACTCGTCGGGCCGGCTGTCGCCGGGCAGCACGCCGATGACGTTCTTCGAATCGAACCGGCGGATCGCGTTGTCGAACCCGGTCGAAGCGGTCACCCCGAGCGGCATCGCACGAAAGCCCGGCTGCGAGGCGGCGGCGACGAGTTGCGCCAGATCCTTGCCCGCCGCCCCGACGATGGCTTCGGCGACCGGCTTCTGCACCCAGCCGTTGACCAGCGTCTGGCTGGCCCCGCCGTCGGCGCGCCGGGCATAGGCCTGCGGGCCCGTCCACGAGCTCTCGACGGTGTTCCAGCCGTACGAGGCCGGGGCGGTATCATGCACGATCAGCGCCGCCGCGGCCCCCTGGCGCGCGGCCTCCTCGAACTTGTAGGTCCAGCGGCCGTAATAGGTCATCGCCCGCCCGTTGAAGGTGCCCGTCAGGCCTTCCTGTTGCCAGTCGGGATCGTTGACCAGGATCAGCGCGGTCTTCCCGTGCATGTCGATCCCGGCGTAGTCCTTCCAGCCCTTCTCGGGCGCGTTGACGCCGTAGCCGACGAACACGATCTCGCTCGCGTCGAGATCGATCCGCGGGACCTCGCGATAGCTGACCCCGACCCAGTCCTTGCCGATCGCGTAGGACTTGCCGGCAATCGTCAGCGGTTCGTAATTGCTCGCGGTGATTTCGGCCAGCGGCACGTCCTGGAACCAGCCGCCGTTGTTGCCCGGCTGCAGGCCCGCGCGCTGGAATTGCTCGACCAGATAGGCGAGGGTCCGTTCCTCGCCCCGCGTGCCCGGCGCGCGGCCTTCGAACGTGTCGAGCGACAGCGTGCGCGTGACCTCCTTCAACGTGGTCTCGGAAATCTGCGGGTACCCGATCCAGCTCACGCGTTCCGGGGTCGTGGCGCAGGCGCCGAGGGCAAGCAGCGCGGCCGCGGCGAAGCAGGATCGGAACATCGGCAGCTGCATCCTTCTGGCCTTCGCGATGCGCCTCCCTGCCAAAGGCCCCCCGCCGCTGCAACCTTGGCCTTGCCCCGATCCGCTCAGCCATGCAGTCAGGCGCGATGCAGGGTGACTGGCAGGCGGCAATCGAGCGGGCACGGGCGCATGCACCGTTCCTCGCGCTCGCGCTCGAGCGCCAACCGGAGCTCACCGCGCTGCTCGAGCACGGCGGCGGCGAAGCTGCGCTGGCCTTCGCGCATGCGGCCGGCGACGGCGCGCCCGACGTCGCCTCGGCCCTGCGCCGCGAGCGGATCGCGCTCGCGGCCGCGCTGGCGATCGGCGACCTCGCCGGCGTCTTCCCGCTGACGCAGGTCATGGCCGAGCTCAGCGCCTTCGCCGACCGGGCGCTCGACCGGGC
>CBHWED010000254.1:0-4463 GCA_966112795.1 uncultured bacterium | reverse complement strand
CGGCCGAAGCCGAAAAGGCCCCGGCCAAGAAGGCTCCCGCCAAGAAGCCGGCGGCGAAGAAGGCCTGACCCCAAACCCTTCCCCCTTGATGGGGGGAAGCGAAGCTGGCCGGAGGCCTACGATACGAAGACTTAGCCCCGCAGGGGCTTAGTCGCAGTTGGATGGGGGTGGAGCGTCCAGACGCAACCGTCGCCCCATCACCCCCACCCAACTACGGCTAGGCAGCAAGCTGCCAAGCCTCCGTAACCCTCCCCCATCAAGGGGGAGGGCTTCACCCCCCAAAATCCACCACCGGCACTTCGGCCGTCCGCGCCCGCTCGTACGCCGCGCCAGCGTGCAACACCGCGGCGTCGTCCCACTTCGCGCCGATGATCGACAGCCCGACCGGCAGCCCCTCGACCGCCCCCATCGGCACCGAGAGGTGCGGATAGCCGGCGATCGCCGCGAGGCTGCCCGCGCCGATCGAGCCGTCGTAGTGATCGCCGAGCACGAGGTCGCTGAGCCACGCCGGCCCGACCGTCGGCGCGACGAGGAACGCCACGCCGTTGTCCGCCAGCAGCTTGTCGATCCCCTCGGGTCCGGCGAGCCGCAACGAATCCGCGCGCGCCTTCTCGTACGCCGCGCGATCGGTCGCCTTCGCCGCCTGCTCGAAGATGTCCTGCCCGAACCAGCGCAGCTCCTCCGCCGCATGCGCCTGGTTGAACGCGATCACCTCGTCGAGCGTGCGCACCGGGATCTGCGCCGGCGACCCGGCGAGATAAGTGCCGAGATCCTCGCGCAGCTCGTAGAGCAACACCGCGAACTCGGCCTCGCCCATCGCCTCGGGCGGCTCGTGATCGATCGGCACGAGCACTGCGCCGGCCCGCACGAGGTCGGCCAGCGCCTGGTCGAACACGCGCTCGACGTTCGGATCCTTGCCGACCTGCTTGCTGAGCACCCCGATCCGCACCCCGGCGAGCGAGGCGCCGGCAAGGCCTGCCGTGTAGTCGACCTTGCGCGCATCGGCCTCCACGGTCGCCGGATCGGCCGGGTCGCTGCCGGCGATCGCGTTGAGCAGCAGCGCGGCGTCGGCGACCGAGCGCGCCATCGGCCCCGCGGTGTCCTGGCTGTGGCTGATCGGCACGACGTAAGTTCGGCTGACGAGGCCGACCGTCGGCTTGAAGCCGACGATCCCGTTGACGCTCGCCGGGCAGGTGATCGAGCCGTCGGTCTCGGTCCCGATCGCCGCCCACGCGAGCCCCGCCGCGATCGCCGCCCCGCTGCCCGACGACGAGCCGCAGGCATTGCGCCCCTCGCCATGGGGATTGCGCGTCAGCCCGCCGACCGCGCTCCACCCGCTCGAGCTGCGCGACGAGCGGATGTTGGCCCACTCGCTGAGATTGGTCTTGCCGAGCACCACCCCGCCCGCCGCGCGCATCCGCGCGATCAGCGGCGCGTCGCGGCCGGTCGCGTTGCCGGCGAGCGCGAGGCTGCCCGCGGTGGTCGGCCACTCGCGCGTCTCGACGTTGTCCTTGACCAGCACGGTCCGTCCGCCGAGCGGCAGGGCCGCCGCCGCGCGCGCCGCGGCCGGCGCATCGGGATTGGCGACGATCACCGCGTGCAGCGCGGGCCCGGCATCGTCGAGCTCGGCGATGCGCGCGAGATAGGCGGCCGCGTCGTCACCCGGATCGGCCCACGCGGGCGACGACAGCACGAGCAGCGCGGCGAGCGCGGGAAGTCTCCTCATGGCCGCGCAGCTTGCCACCGCGCGGCCGCGATGCAAGCCGCTAGAAGCTGCCCTTGATCGACAGGCGGTAGATCGTCGAGATGTCCAGCCGGCGGCTTTCGATGTACGAGATCGGGCTCCGGTCGCGGTAGCCGGTCCACACGGTGCGATCGAAGATGCCGCGTCCGCCGGTCAGGTTGAACACGTTGAGCCCGACGGTCAGCCCGAACACGTCCTTGTTCTCGATGAACGCGAACGTGTAGATCGGCCCTTCGTAGTCCTTCCCGACCTCGGTGGTGCGGACGTAAGGATGGACCTGGGTCCAGTTGAAGCCGCCGCCGAAGGCCCAGTTGCTCTTCGGCACGTCGTAGCGCAGGCTGATCTCGCCGTTGAAGTAGTTGTGGCCGCTGAACGAGCGGTTCTCGAGAGTCAGCGGGTCCTCGAGCTTGGAATCCTCGTAGGTCGCGTTGGCGTCGATCTTGGCACCGGTCCAGCCGATCGGATCGAGGTTGATCGTCGCCGTCAGCGAGACGCCGTAGAGGCGCGCGTTGTCGATGTTGCCGCGCGTCTCGAGCCCGCCGTCGACCGGGATGATGTCGATGTAGTCCTCGATCTGGCGGCCGTAGAGCTTGAGGTTGGCCGAGCCCCAGGCCCTGAGGTTCTTCTTGATGTCGAGATCGAGCTCCCAGCTCTGCGGCGGCACGAGCTGGTTGTTGCCGGCGTTGGCGTTGCCGCCCGTGAGGTTCACGCTGGCGAGGAAATCGGCGAACGACAGCTGGCCGACCACGCGCGCGAGCTTGATCGACAGGTCGAGCCCCTGCTCGGGCGTCCACGCCAGCGTCACCGAACCCTTCGGGCGCCAGAATTCGCGCGTCAGGCCATTGGCGCCCGACTGCGACAGCTTCGAGTACTCGCCGCCGGCGCTGACCTGCAGCGTCAGGCCTTTGCCCAGCGTGCGGTTGTGGTTGAGGATCGTCTCGTAGCGATCCTCGGTCACCCCGCCCGATCCGGCCGGGAACGGGATCTCGTCGAAGTTGCGCAGCGTGTTCAAAGTGTAGAGCTGGGCCGTCTGGTCGAGACGGTTGAACGCGGCCTCGGCGTCGAACTGCCAGGTGCCGCCCAGCATGCTCCAGCTGTATTCGGCGCGGCCGATGATCTCGCCGCTGTCCGACTGCTGCGCGAAGCGGCTGCCCGTATCGGGCGAGTTGTCGTCGTAGACGTAGGTATCGTCGGAGCGGAAATCGCTGCTGTCGAAGCGATCGAGCCCGATCAGCTTGAGCCGCCCCGGGCCGAGCGCGAAATCGAGGTCGCCGCCGATCTCGTAGCCGTAGGCCCGGTTGCGGTTGTCCACCGAACGCACCAGGTCGACCCCGCTGACGAGATCGCGATCCTCCTGGAACAGCGAGTCGGTATAGGTGCGGTCATAGCTCGCGTTGAAATGGGCGACCATGCTGCCCGGCCCGTCCCACTTGAAGCCGCCCGCGAGGCGCGGAAACTCGCCGACGAACTGGATCAGCACGTCGGGGTAGGTCGCGGTCACGTTGCCGTTGCCGTCGTAGATCGTCGTGCCGCGGTTGCCGCCGGCGCCGCCGCGACCGACGTTGTGAGTCGCGGCGAGGTTCCATTCGAGCGTCGAGGTCGAGCCGCTGACCGAGACTTCGCCGCCGATGAAGCTCGGCTTGGCATAGTGCGGCCGCGCGCTGCCGCGCCATTCGAAGCGGCCGCTGATCTTGCCGCCGGCGGTGACCACGTTGGCCACCTGGCCCGAGAGCCCCGGAATACCGAGCGTCGCGCCGTCGACGATCTCGATCCGCACGACCCGCGCGGCCGGAATCCGCTGGAGCACGTCGAACAGGCTTTCGGACTTCGTCGCCACGCGCGAGCCGTTGATGATCACGTTGTCGTTCGCCTGCCCAAGGCCGCGCCCCTGGTCGTTGCTGATGATCGTGAACCCCGGCACCTGTCCGAGCATGTCGAGCGCGCTGCGCGGCGCAAAGCGGGCGAAGTCCTCGGGCGTGTAGACTTGCGCGCCCGAAGGAGCGGCTGCCCGTTCGTCCGGAGGCGCCTGGGCGTCGAGCTGCTCGTCGGTGATCGGCATGTCGGTCGGCATCGGCGGCGGCATGTCGCCGGTGACGACGTCGGGCGGCGCAGCTTCCCCGGCCGTCGCCGGTTCGGCGTTTTCCTGCGCCAGCGCCACGCCGGGCAGCATCAGCGCCGCCAACGCAACACCCGTGGTGTGCAGTCCCCTCATCCCATCCCAATCGATTACAGTTGTAGTTGATTGGTGCTCTACGCGAATAGTACGCTTGGTGCGCCCCCCATCGACCAACCGCAATCCCCGCTCGACGAAGCGGCAACCCCGTCCCTCGGGCCGCCTACGGGCGGCATCACCGCCGCGTGGGGTCGGGCGCCTGACCGCGTCCCGGGGCGCCTTTCGGCCTCCGCAAATCATCGGCCTTGAACAAGCGCCGCGCAGACGCGACATAGGCGGCCGGCTTCAAACGAGAGGACTTCCATGATCGACGTGTTCGGCGGCATCGGCGGGGGCTACGGCGCCCAGGGCAAATTCCACACCGATCCGGTGACCGGCGCGCTTGTGCCCGTGGTGGTCGAAAGCACCAGCCGCGGCGAGCGCAGCTTCGACATCTTCAGCCGCCTGCTGCGCGAGCGCATCGTGTTCGTGACCGGCGAGGTCGAGGACCAGATGGCCTCGCTGATCGTCGCCCAGCTGCTGTTCCTCGAGAGCGAGAACTCGCAG
>CBHWED010000253.1:0-4490 GCA_966112795.1 uncultured bacterium | reverse complement strand
CGATCCGCGGCCGCTGCCGTGATGCCGGGCTCATGAGCGCCCGGGGGGATGACTTGATGGACGATCACCTGACTCCGCGGCACCTGGCCGCAGCCGTGCCCGACGATACGACCGGGCCCGATGAGCTGCCGCCGATCGATCTCACCGAGCAGCGCAGCGCCCCGCGCTTCGCGCTGCTGATCCGCGCGGCCAAGCTGACGAGCGACGACGCCGAGTTCCTCTGCGTGGTGCGCGATGCGTCGGAGAGCGGGGTCAGCGTGCGGCTGTTCCATCCGCTGCCATCTGCGCTCGAGCTCGCGCTCGAGATGCCCAACGGCGACCGCCATCCGCTCGAGCGGATCTGGGAAGAGCCGGGCAAGGCCGGCTTCCGCTTCCGCGAGCCGGTCGAGCTCGAAAGCATCGTCGAGAGCCGCAGCCTCTATGCCAAGCGGCCCGTACGCCTGCGGCTCGACGTCCCGTGCTGGCTGGTGCTCGGCGAACGCCGCGTGCGCGCGACGGTCCGCAACCTGTCGCAGCAGGGCGCGCTGATCAGCACCGCCGAACATCTCTCGCTGGTCCAGCGGGTGCGGATCGAGCTCGACGGGTTGCCGCCGATCGCCGCGCGCGTGCGCTGGCGCCGCGGCGACGGCTACGGGCTGAGCTTCGAGGACACCTTCCAGTTCGCCGAGCTCGCCGCGCTCGCGTTCGAGCTGCAGCGCGCGGCGGCGCAGATCAGGCCGGGGTCGGCCGGAAGCGCATCGCCAGACCGTTCATGCAGTAGCGCAGCCCGGTCGGCCGCGGCCCGTCGTTGAACACGTGGCCCAAGTGGCCGCCGCAATCGGCGCAATGCACTTCGGTTCGCGGGTAGCCGAGCTTGAGGTCGGTCGAGGTGCCGACCGCGCCGGCTAGCGGGCGGTAGAAGCTCGGCCAGCCGGTGCCGCTGTCGAACTTGGTGGTGCTCGAATAGAGGTCGTTGGCGCAGCCGGCGCAGACGAACGTGCCCGCGCGGTGCTCGTTGTTGAGCGGCGAGCTGAACGGGCGCTCGGTGTTCTCCTCGCGCAGCACGCCATAGACCGCCGGGGTCAGCCGGCGGCGCCATTCGGCGTCGGTGTAGCTGACCTTGTAGGTCTTGGCGGCCGAGGCGGGGCTGCCGCAGGCGGCGAGCACCGGCGTGGCGATGCCGGCGGCAAGCCAGGCCAGCGCGGAACGGCGGGATTGCGGGCGATCGAGCATGGCGGGGACCCTTAACTGCTTGGTCTCGAACCGATGCTGAACAATTTAGGCGCCCGAACCGCCGCGGGCAACCACCTCTGCGGTGCCTTCGACACCGCGCCGCAGCTTGCTCTTGCGCACACCTTGCGGACCCGACTTCATCACCCGCTTGCGGAACATCGCCGCGCCGATGCGGATCGACAGCCCGACCCACACCGCCTGCCACAGCAGCGCGAGCGCGTGCGGCCAGACCGCGTCCTCCTGCGCCGCGCGGGCGAGCATCGCGAACGGCGAGCTGAACGGGAAGGCGATCGCGGTCCATTCCATCCATCCGCCGCGGTCGCTGACAGCGAGCGTGGCGAACAGGAACAGGAACACCTGCAGCATGGTCACCGGCATCGACAGCGTCTGCACTTCGCGCACGGTGGTGGCGAGCGAGCCGATGGCGAGGAACACCGCGCCGAGCAGCAGGTAGGCCATCGCGAAGTAGGCGACGCCGAGCAACAGGAATAGCGGCCAGCCGACGCCCGGCTCGGGCAGGTTGCCGAAGTTGATGGCCCCACCGAACACGTGCTCGAGCCCGGGCAGGCCCATGAACCCGCCGATCACCGTGCCCCAGACGGCGATGCCGACGAACGAGACCGCGAGCATCGCGAACAGCTTGCCGAGGAAGACCGCGTCCATCGGGATCGCTGCAGCGAGGATCTCGATGATCTTGTTGGCCTTCTCCTCGACGAGATTCGACAGGACCATGCCCGCGAGGAGCATCGTCAGCAGGAACAGGATCACCTGGCCGGCCTGTGCGGTGCGCATGCGCCCGCGAGTGTCGCTCGCGCCGCTCGCGGCGACTTCGCGGGTCTCGACCGTGGGGAACGTCGACGGTGCGGAGCGCTCGGCGGTCGCGGCGATCATCCCGACCGGGCCGCGCCACCATTGCAGCCGCTCGGCGGTGGCGGTCAGGACCGGCGCGGCGGGCGTGCCGGTCAGCACGGCCGCGAGATTGCCTTCGCGCCTTTCGAGGACCGCCTTGGCATCGAACGCCTCGCCGGCGGCAAGCCGACGCAGGACGACGATCTCGGGCATGGCAGGGCCGAGCTCGCCGGCAAGCGTGGCGCGCGCGGCGAGCATCCGGTCGACGTCGGCGCCCTGCATCGCGATGCCGATCTGCGGCACCGCCGCGGCGCTTTCGACGCGCTGGCCGATCCCGCCGGCGAGCGCGCCGACGACGAGCGGAAACAGCGGGCCGAGCAGGAAGAAGATGAACGCCCGGCTGAACAGAATGGTCATGAAGTCGCGCCGGGCGACGACCCAGGCGGCGCTGAAGAGCGACAGGCGTTCGTCCTGAGCTTGTCGCGGGGTCATCGGACGGGCTCCTCGGCCTCGAGCGCCTTGGCTGCGGCCTCGCCGGCGATGGCGACGAAGGCGTCGTGCAGGCCCGCGCGCTCGATCGACAGCGAGAGGATGCCGGCGTCGCCGGCGATCAGCGCGCGCAGCAGCGGCTCGACCCCGGTTTCGGGCAGCGGGAAATACCAGAAGTTGCCTTCGCGACGCGCTTCGGGCGGCAGCGCCGCGCGCCACGACCCGTCGTGGTTGCGCGTCTCGAGCCGGACTTGCGCCGGGATGCGGTCGCGCGCCTCGTCGACCGAGCCGGCATAAGGCACCTTGCCGCCGGCGATGATCGCCACGCTGTCGCACAGACGCTCGGCATGAGCGATCACGTGGGTCGAGAAGATCACCGTGGTGCCTTTCTCGGCGAGGCCGCGGATCAGCCGCTCGAGCTTGCCCTGGTTGATCGCGTCGAGACCCGAGAACGGCTCGTCGAAGATCACCAGGCGCGGCTCGTGCACCAGCGTGCCGAGCAGCTGGACCTGCTGCGCCATGCCTTTCGACAGCTGACGGATCTGCCGGTCGGCCGGGAGGCCGTTGGCCTCGAGCAGCTCGCGGCCGCGGCGGCGGCCTTCGGCAAGCGGCAGCCCGCGCAGCGCGCCCATGAAGGCGACCGCCTCGTAAGCCTTCATCGACGGGTAGAGCCCGCGTTCCTCGGGCAGGTAGCCGATCACCTTGGCGACGTGCTGCGGGTTGGCGTGGCCGAGCACGCGGCGCTCGCCCGAGTCGGGATCGATGATCCCGAGCAGCATGCGCAGCGTGGTGGTCTTGCCGGCGCCGTTGGGGCCGAGGATGCCGTAGATCGCCCCTTCGGGCACCGCGAGGTCGACCCCGTCGACCGCGAGGGTGCCGTCGAACCGCTTGACCAGCCCGCGTGCTTCGATGGCGAGTTTGGGCGCGAGCCCGCTTCCGAGATTGTCGCCGACCACTGCTTCGCCTAGCCCGAACCCTGTTGGCGCCGGGCTTACCCGGCACAGGTTAACAGGAGCAACTTCATTCGTGGCCGAGGCGGCGGACCTCCACGAGCTGAAAGCGCGGCTCATCGAGCAGGCGCGCGCGCTCGGCTTTTCGGCGGTCGGATTCGCGCCGGCGGCCGACGACCCGCTGCGCGCGCGGCGGCTGCACGAATGGCTCGCCGGGGGCAACCACGGCCAGATGGAGTGGATGGAAGCGCGCGCCGACGTGCGCCAGGGGCCGAATGCGATGTGGCCTGAGGCGCGGAGCGTGATCGCGCTCGGCATGAGCTACGCGCCCGACCTTGATCCGCTGGCGCTCGACGGCGATCCCGAACGGGCGCGGATCTCGGTCTATGCCCAGGGGCAGGATTATCACGACACGGTCAAGAAGGCTTTGAAGGCGCTCGCGCGCTGGCTGGTCGAACAGGCGCCGGGGACTGAGCTCAAGGTTTTCGTCGACACCGCGCCGGTGATGGAGAAGCCGCTCGGCGAAGCGGCCGGGATCGGCTGGCAGGGCAAGCACACCAACCTGGTCAGCCGCGAGCACGGCTCGTGGCTGTTCCTCGGCGCGATCTACACCACGCTGCCGTTCGCGCCCGACGCGCCGCACGACGACCGCTGCGGCTCGTGCCGCGCATGCCAGGATGCGTGCCCGACCGACGCGTTCCCGGCGCCCTACCGGCTCGATGCGCGGCGCTGCATCTCGTACCTGACGATCGAGCACAAAGGGCCGATCCCGCACGAGTTCCGCGCGGCGATCGGCAACCGCATCTACGGCTGCGACGATTGCCTCGCGGTGTGCCCGTGGAACAAGTTCGCCGCGAGCGCTGCCCGGCATCGCGCGTTCGTGCCGCGGGCGGAGCTGGTCGCGCCGCGGCTCGAGGAGCTGCTCGCGCTCGACGACGCGGGGTTTCGGCAATTGTTCTCCGGCTCGCCGATCAAGCGCGTGGGGCGCGA
>CBHWED010000252.1:0-4513 GCA_966112795.1 uncultured bacterium | reverse complement strand
AGCTTCGAGCGCATCCACCGCTCGAACCTCGTCGGCATGGGCGTGCTGCCGCTGCAGTTCACCGGGACCGACACGCGCGCCTCGCTCGGGCTGACCGGCGAGGACCGGTTCTCGATCACCGGGCTGGCCGATCTCGTGCCGGGGCAGGACGTGCAGGTCCAGGTGACCCGCGCCGACGGCTCGCAGTTCGCGTTCACCGCCAAGTGCCGGATCGATACCGCCAACGAGATGGAATACTACCGCAACGGCGGCATCCTGCAGTACGTGCTGCGGAAGCTCGCGGCCTGAGCTGGCTCGCCCGCCTTGGCTTGCGCAAGGCGGCGGATGGTGCGGCGGATGATAGGGCCGATCCGCGGCGCTTGGCCGCGGTCGGCGCGGCGGTGCGGGCGCGGCTGGCGGCGGACCCGCGTGCCGAGGCCCGCGGCGGGCGCGAGGCGGACCTGTTCACCGTGCCCGGCTTCGCCTCGCCCGCCGAGTGCGCGGCGCTGCTCGCCCTGATCGAGCGCGGGGCAAAGCCCTCGCCGCTGTTCAACGACGGCGGCAGTGGGCGGACCGATATCCGCACCAGCTCGACCCACTACTTCGGCAGCGAGCCGCTCGCTCTCGAGCTGGGCCGGCGAATCGACGCGCTGCTCGGCCTCGACCGCGCCCATGCCGAGCCGCTGCAGGGCCAGCGCTACCGCGCGGGCGAGCAGTACCGCCACCACACCGACGTGTTCCGGCCCGAGCGCGACCACTGGCAGCGCGAGCGGCTGCGCGGCGGGCAGCGGACCTGGACCGCGATGCTCTATTGCAACGCGGTCGAGGCCGGCGGGGCGACCGATTTCCCGCGGCTCAGCCTGGCGATCCGGCCCGAGGCGGGACTGCTCGTCGCGTGGGACAACATGGATCGCCGAGGCCGCCCCAACCGCGCGCTGCTCCACGCGGGCGCTCCGGTGGAGCGCGGCGACAAGTATGTCGTGACCCAGTGGTACCGGCTCGAGCCATGGCGCTGGCTCGATCGCGCTTGACGCGCCTGTAACCCATAGGTTACTTGTCACCTACAGGTTACACGAAAGGGTCATGTCCGATGTCCGACGTTGAGGAAGCCGAACGGCTCAGCCGCCGCCGCGTGTCGTTGTTCGTCGGGATGACGGGGCTGCTGGCGCTGCAGCAGGGCGCGTTCTTTGCGCAGACGGGGGCCGAGCGGGCGGTCGACTACGTGCGGATGGGCGCGTGGGTGCTGCTCGTCAGCGCCCTGCTCGCGGCGCTGCTGACCGGCGGCTTCTGGCTCAAGTCGCGCGCGATCCGCGCGCTGATGGACGACGAGGTCACCCTCGCGCATCGCGCGAGCGCGGTGCGGCTCGCCTTCATCGCGTCGATGGGGGTGGCGATCGTGCTGTTCGTGGTCGCGCCGCGGTTCGCGGTGACCGCGCGCGAGGCGATCCACCTGATCGTCAGCACCGGCATCGTCGTCGGCATCTTCCGCTTCGGCCAGCTCGAGCGCCGCGTGCACAATCTTGGCTGACAGGCTCGGCAACCGGCTGCGCGAGGCGCGCGAGGCGCAAGGCTGGACCCAGGCCGAGCTGGCCGAGCGGATCGGGGTCAGCCGCAAGACCGTGAACACGGTCGAGAACGGGGTGTTCGTGCCTTCGACCGTGGTCGCGCTCAAGCTCGCGGGTGCGCTCGGGTGCCGGGTCGAGGAGCTGTTCTTCCTCGCCGAATAGCCGTTCATCCGCGGTTGCAATGCCGGGGCGCAGCCTGTCCGGCGAAGGGAGAACGCCATGAGCCGTGCCCGCACGCCGATCCTCGCCCTCGCCGCCGCGCTGCTCGCGGTTCCGGCGCAGGCCGAGGACGCCGCCGCCAATCCGCAGATCGACTATCCGGGGTTCGTCGCGCTGGCGGCCAAGGTCGAAGGCTACCGCGCGCAGCGGCGGCTCGGGTGGGAGGAGTTCGCCGCGCGGGCGCGGACCGACGGCGCGGTGCTGCTCGACGCGCGGTCGGAGACGGCGTTCGCACAAGGGCATATCGCAGGCGCGATTAACCTGCCGCTGCCCGACTTCACCGCCGAGCGGCTCGCCGAGGTGCTCGGGCCCGACAAGGACCGGCCGGTGTACATCTACTGCAACAACAACTTCGCCGACGACCGCGTGCCGGTGGTGACCAAGAAGGTCGAGCTCGCGCTCAACATCCCGACGTTCATCAACCTCGTCGGCTACGGCTACGCCAACGTCTGGGAGCTGGCCGACGTGATCCGCACCGACGGACCCGGAGTCGCCTGGGTCGCCGAAGCGGTGCCGCAGCCTGGAGCATGAAGGGCGGCCGCAGTCCCGTGACCGCCCTTCACTCCTGCGCGCTGCACGGCCTGTGACAGCGCGCGGACTTCGTCAGCCCTGGCTCGCCCGCTCGGTCCGCGCGAGGTGGGCGAGCACCGTGTCCTGCAGCGTCTTGCTCGCGCGCAGGATCGCCTCGACATAGCCTTCCTGGGTGCTGTCGAGATCGCCGCCGAGCAGCAGCAGCTCGGCGAACCCGTTGATATGGTTGAGCGGCGTGCGGAGATCGTGCTGCAGCCGGTGGAAGTCGGACGAGAACGCGTCGCGTCGGTCCGGCCCCTGGGGGAACGACTGAACCAAGTTTCGTTGTTTCCTATGCGACCGTGGCGCCGGGACCGGCGCAGGCGGGCTTTCGGTGATCATTAACCATGTTGCGGCGCGGCGCTTCGCCGATCGCGCCGATTGCTTGGCAATTGCCGCCGCGGGGCGCGCAACGAAGAAGGGCGGCTCCCCCCGGAACCGCCCTTCGCCCCCTGCCTCGCCGGCCTCGTCAGGCCGCCGGTGCTGCCGCCTTCTTGCGGCGGCGCGAGAACGCGGCGATCGCGCCGGCGCCGAACAGCACGACCATCGACGGCTCGGGGACCTCGGTGCCCGAGGTCGAGCCGGTGGTCGTCGTGGTGCCGCACTTGTGGCCGTAGCAGCCCGAGGTGCTGCCGCTGGTCGAGCTCGAGGTCGACGAGCTGGTCGAGGTCGAGCTCGACGTCGAGGTCGAGGAGCTGGTCGAGGTCGACGAGCTGGTCGAGGTGCTCGAGGTGATGTTGCCCGAGGTCGAGGTGCTGGTCGACACGTTGCCCGAGCTCGACGTGGTGCTGGTGATCGTCCCCGAGCTGGTCGAGGTCGAGCTGCCGCCGGTCGAGGTCGACGTCGAGCTGCCCCCGGTGGAGGTCGAAGTCGAGCTGCCGGTGCTCGAGTTGTCGATGTCGATGTCGATCCCGCTGCTGCTGCCCGAGGTCGTGGTGGTCGTCGACAGGTTGATGCTGCCGCTCGAACCGCTGCCGCCGAAGAACCCGCCGAAGAACCCGCTCGAGCCGCCGAAGCCGCTCGAACCGCCGATCACGATCGGCGTGCCGCCGCTGCTGCCGCAGCAGGCCATCGCCGGCGCGGGCGCGGGCAGCGGCATCGCGATCGGGACCATCGCGACTTCCTCGGGGACCGCCGGGATCTCGCGCGCGGCCTGCCGCGAGCGCGGCCGCGGCATCGCCCGGGTGGCCCGCTCCGGCGCCCGCGGACGGGCCTTGGTCGAGCGGACCTTGTCCGACTTGTAGCTGGTGACCGCCGCCTGCGGCTCGGCCACGTGGGCGGCGCCGCCGATCAGCGCACCGCCGGCCGCAGCGGCGGCCAATTTCGCGAGGGCACTCCGAACCGACATGTTGTGTCTCTCAGCAACCTGGGATGCCGGGTGACCGAAAACGGACGCCCTGGACTTCCTGCTGCTGGCAACAAGACCCGCCGGCCGGCCCGCCACAATCGCGTTAACCAAGAATCCGGCGCCGCGAGGGCGTTTTTTGCCTTTGCCCGACCCGCGGATTCAGGGTTTGTCCCGATGTGGAACCGAAGCGCCGGCATTTTCCAACGATTGTTAAGCCGCGCGGCTACTTCTCGAGGCCGAACAGGCCCCCTTGCGCCCCGCCCGGCGGCGCGAGTCCGAGGTGCGTCCAGCCCGATTCGTTGAGGCACCGCCCGCGCGCGGTGCGCGCGACGAGGCCGAGCTGGATCAGGAACGGCTCGACCACGTCCTCGATCGTGTCGCGCGGCTCGGCGAGGCCCGCGGCGAGCGTCTCGACGCCGACCGGGCCGCCCTTGTAGATGTCCGCGATCATCGTCAGGTAGCGCCGGTCCATCGCGTCGAGGCCGAGCGAATCGACTTCGAGCCGGGTCAGCGACTGGTCGGCGATCTCGGCGGTGATCGTCGCGGCGCCGAGCACGTGGGCGAAATCGCGCACGCGGCGCAGCAGGCGCCCGGCGACGCGCGGCGTGCCGCGCGAGCGGCGGGCGATCTCGCGCGCACCCGCGGGATCGATGGCAATGCCGAGCAGCCGCGCGCCGCGCGTCACCACGCGCTCGAGCTCGGCCACGGTGTAGAAGTTGAGCCGCACCGGGATGCCGAAGCGGTCGCGCAGCGGGGTGGTCAGCAACCCCTGGCGGGTGGTCGCGCCGATCAGCGTGAACGGCGGCAGGTCGATCCGCACCGAGCGCGCCGA
>CBHWED010000251.1:0-4545 GCA_966112795.1 uncultured bacterium | reverse complement strand
GTCGAGGAACGCCAGCAGCTGCGCCTCGGTGTAGTCGGCGTAGGGGTCGTCGGGATTGCCGTACGGCATGTTGTCGGGCAGCCGCGGCAGGCCCGAGACATGCTGCGAGAGGTCCTTGAGGGTGATCTGCTTCCCGCCGCGCTCGGGCATGCGATGGCCGGCCGGGAGATACTTCGCCGCCGGATCGTCGAGCGCAACCTCGCCCTTGTTGGCCATGTCGGCGAGCAGCAGCGCGGTGAACACCTTGCTGATCGAACCGATCTCGAACAGCGAGCTCCCGTCGAACGGCGGCGCGCCCGCCGGCCCCTCGGCGACGATCCGCTGCTTGCCGGATTCGAGCACGCCGACGACCATCCCCTGCCCCGGCCGCGGCGCATCGCGCTCGGCGATCAGCCGCGCGATCTCGTCGTCTGCGGGAATCGTCCAGTTCTGCGGCAGCGGCGCTGGTGGCGAGACCGCCTCGGCCGGGAGCGGCCCCGCCTCGAATTCGAGCGGCAGCGTCGCCCCGCCCTGCCGCCACGCACCCTTCCAACGTCCGGCGCCCGAATCCCACCGTCCGGAGTAGCTTCCGCTCACCACCGGCACGGTAAAGGCAAGGACACCGGGCTCTTTCGACACTTCGGCGATCGGCAGGCCGGTGGCGCCCTGGTTGGGACTGTCCATCGTGCCGCTCAGCGCGCCGTCGGGGCCTTGCTGGATGTGCACGGCGAGCGGCAACTTGGTGCCGCCCGCGTCGAGCGTGCCGTGCCAGTCGCCGACGGCGGTCTGTGCGGTGGCCGGACTGGAAATCGCCACGGCGCAAACCCCCATCATCGCTGCGAACCGGCTCATGCTTGCTCTCCTATCAATGCCTCGATTTCGTCAATGCGGTGCTGGATCTTGCGGGCTGCGTAGTGGTGGATCCACCACTGGAACCAGATGAATCCGACCGTCCCGAAGATCGCCAGCCATCGCACCCAGATCGGCGGCCCCGCCGCCTCGGTCTCGGGGTCCAGGCCATTTGCTGCCCAGAGAAGAACGACCCCCGGCAACCAGGGCAGGACATACCAGCCGACGAAGCTCCTGAACGCTTCGCGCTGACGAACGAGTTGGTCGCGCAGGAAGGCATAGATCGGCATCGTTCCCGCCGCATCGGGAGATACCGCCGAGGCGCGGCGATGAAGCTGCCAGGGCATGTAGAGGAACGCCGCGACGAGGAGGATCCAGCTTACCGCGTGGAGCACGGTAGGGGCCGTGAAGAGTCGATAGATGCATAGGACGACCACGATCGCACAGCCGGCGTATTCCGCCCGGTTTCGCCATTTGACCACGCGGTAGAGCTTGTCGGCGCGCTTGCGCACGTCCTCCAGCGGCAGCGCGCCGGCGATCTCGACCGAGGCCTGCCAGGCCTGCTTGACTGGATCGTCGGTCATGCGCGTTTCTCCTCGGCGCGATAGGGTTCGGCGAGCAGCGCCTTGATGCGGTGGATGCGGACCGCGACGGCCGAGGCCGACAGCCCGGTGACCTCGCCGATCTCGGCGGCGGTCAGGTCTTCGAGATAGAGCAGCATGACCTGGCGGTCGGCCGCCTGCAGCCGGTGGATCGCGGCGAGCAGCCGGTCGGCGAGCGTGCGCTCGATGGCCCAGTGCTCGGGGTCGTCGGCGCCCGGCAATTGCTCGATCGCCTCGAGCCCGACGAGCTGCGCCTTGCGGACCCGCTGGCGCGAAATCATGTGCGTGACGCCGACGTTGTGCGCGATGCGGTGGACCCAGCTCTTCTCGGCGCACTGCCCTTCGAAGATCGCGAAGCTGCGCCACAGCGCCGCGTGGATCTCCTGCACGAGGTCGCGACGCAGCTCGACATCGGCCTCGTAGCCGCGCGCGAGCCGCTCGATCATCGCCCCGTGCGTGCGCGCGGCGGCGAGGTAGCGGGCGTCCTGTGCCGATTTCCCGTTCATGCCTCGTCCGATCCCTTCGACGTGTTAGTCGAGGGGGCGCGGGAAGTCTTACATGAGAAAAGGGGCCCTCATCCAACTCCGACTAGGCAGCAAGCTGCCAAGTCTCCGTATCCTTCTCCCGTGAACGGGAGAAGAAGGCGCACGTACCACTCCTTCTCCCACTGGTGGGAGAAGGATACGGAGACTTAGGTCCGCGAAGCGGGCCTTAGTCGGAGTTGGATGAGGGCTGCCTTCAGGCGGCGAGCGCAGCAGCCAGCCGCTCGCGAATCGCGCGCAGCTGCGGCCGGATGTCGAGCGCGGGCGATGCGGAGATAGCGGCCGGAGCCGCCTGCACCGGCGCTGCAGCGCCAGCCGCCGAGCCGCTTTCGATCGCCTGCCGCGCGCCCTTGAGCGTGTAGCCCTCGCGGTTGATCAGCCGGTCGATGGTCGCCACCAGCGCGACGTCCTCGGGCCGGTAGTAGCGCCGCCCGCCGCTGCGCTTGAGCGGCCGCAGCATCGGGAACTGCTGCTCCCAGTAGCGCAAGACGTGCTGGCGAATGTCGAAGCCCGCGGCGACCTCGCCGATCGTGCGCAGCGCGCCGGCGTCCTTGCCGTCGTCGAAGGCGAAGGGCTCGCTCACTAGCCTTGGGCGATCCTGTCCTTGAGCTTCTGGCTCGCGCGGAAGGTCATCACCCGGCGCGGGGTGATCGGCACCTCGATGCCGGTCTTGGGATTGCGCCCCACCCGCTCGCGCTTGTCGCGCAGGATGAAGCTGCCGAAACCGGAGATCTTGACGTTCTCGCCCTCGGCCATCGCCTGGCACATCTTGGCGAGGATATCCTCGACCAGATCGAGGCTTTCGGCGCGCGAAAAGCCCATCTTCCGGTTGATCGTCTCGGCCAGATCGGCGCGAGTGAGCGTGCCAACGGATCGCATCATGATCGTGCGCTCCTCCCCATTGCAAGCAAAACGGCGACCTTGCACCGTAAATGACTGATTAGCGTGTGATTGGCAAGTTGGCGCTCGGGATTTTCCCAAGCTTTGCGGGGATTAAACCCGGAGCAGGCTGGCGCCCCAGGTGAACCCGCCGCCCATCGCCTCGAGCATGACGAGGTCGCCGGCCTTGATCCGCCCGTCGCGGCGCGCCTCGTCGAACGCCAGCGGCACCGAGGCCGCCGAGGTGTTGGCGTGGCGGTCGACGGTGACGACGACCTTGTCGAACGGCAGCGCGAGCTTGCGCGCGGTCGCGTCGAGAATCCGCAGGTTGGCCTGGTGCGGCACGACCCAGTCGATGTCGGTCGGCGCGTAGCCGGTCGCCTCGAGCACCTCGTTGAGCACTTGCGCGAGGTTGACCACCGCGTGGCGGAACACCTCGCGGCCCTTCATGCGGACCTTGCCGACGGTGCCGGTGGTCGAGGGCCCGCCGTCGGTGTGCAGCAGGTCGCGGTGCGCGCCGTCGGCGTGGAGCCGGCTGGCGAGCACGCCGGGACCGTCCTCGGCGACCTCTTCGGCGCGCAGCACCATCGCCCCGGCGCCGTCGCCGAACAGCACGCAGGTCGTGCGGTCGTCCCAGTCGAGGATCCGGCTGAAGGTCTCCGCGCCGATCACCAGCGCGCACTTGGCCATGCCGGTGCGGATCAGCGAATCGGCGGTCGCCAGCGCATAGAGGAAGCCCGAGCACACCGCCGCGACGTCGAAGGCGATGCCGCCGTTGCAGCCGAGCTCGGCCTGGACGGTCGTCGCGGTGGCCGGGAAGGTGCTGTCGGGCGTCGCGGTCGCGAGAATGATCAGGTCGACCTCGCTCGCGGCCACGCCCGCATCGGCCAAGGCCGCGCGAGCCGCCGCGGTCGCCAGCGTGCCGGTGGTCTCGCCGTCGCCGGCGATATGCCGCGTGGCGATGCCCGTGCGCTCGCGAATCCACTCGTCGCTGGTGTCGACGAGCCGCGCGAGCTCGTCGTTGGTCATGCGTTTGGCCGGAAGCGCGGAACCCGAACCCTTGAAGACCGAGCGGATCAAGTGGCTGCTCCGACCACGCCGTTCTTGCGCAGGGTCTGTTCGCCGAGCTCGGCGAGGTCGGCGGTGATGCGCTCGGTCAGCGATTCCTCGAGCAGCCGCGCGGCGACCGCGACCGCGTTGGCGACGCCGGTCGCATTGGCGCTGCCGTGCGACTTCACGATCACCCCGTTGAGGCCGAGGAAGACCGCGCCGTTGTGGTTGTTCGGGTCGAGATGATGGCGCAGCAGCTCGGTTGCCGGGCGCGACACGAGGAAGCCGATCTTCGAGCGCAGCGAGCTGCGGAACGCATCCTTGAGCAGGTCGGTCACGAACCGCGCCGAGCCCTCGATCGCCTTCAGGGCGATATTTCCTGAAAACCCGTCCGAAACCACGACGTCGACGTTGCCCCTGTTGATCTTGTCGGCCTCGACGTAACCCTCGAAGCTCAGTGCGAGCCCGGTCGCCGCGCGTAGCCGCTGCGCAGCCTCCTGCAGCTCCTCGGTGCCCTTGGTTTCCTCGGTGCCGATGTTGAGCAGCCGCACGCGGGGCTTGTCGGTGCCGGTGACGATGCGCGCGTAAGCCGCGCCCATGATCGCGAACTGGACGAGGTTGCGCGCGTCGCACTCGGTGTTGGC
>CBHWED010000250.1:0-4568 GCA_966112795.1 uncultured bacterium | reverse complement strand
ACCGAGCCGGCCAAGGAGCACGCGCTGTTCGGCACGCCGAACTTCGTCGCCACGCCGCACCTCGGCGCCTCGACCAACGAGGCGCAGGTCAACGTCGCGCTGCAGGTGGCGGAGCAGCTCGCCGACTACCTCGTCACCGGCGGGATCACCAACGCGCTCAACGTGCCGTCGCTCTCCGCCGAGGAAGCGCCGAAGCTCAAGCCGTACATGGCGCTGGCCGAGAAGCTCGGCTCGCTGGTCGGCCAGCTGACCACCGGCTCGATCCCGCGCATCTCGATCCACACCGAAGGCGCCGCGAGCGAGCTCAACATCAAGCCGATGGTCGCCGCAGTGCTGTCGGGCTTCCTGCGGGTCCAGTCGGACAGCGTGAACATGGTCAACGCGCCGTTCCTCGCCAAGGAACGCGGGATCGAGGTGCGCGAGGTGCGCACCGAGAAGGAAGGCGATTACCACACGCTGCTGCGCGTCTCGGTCAAGACCGAGGCGGGCGAGCGTTCGGTCGCCGGCACGCTGTTCAGCAACGCCGAGCCGCGCCTGGTCGAGCTGTTCGGGATCAAGGTCGAGGCCGAGCTCGCCGGCCACATGATGTACATCGTCAACGAGGACGCGCCGGGCTTCATCGGCCGCATCGGCACGCTGCTCGGCGAGAACGGCATCAACATCGGCACCTTCAACCTCGGCCGGCGCGAAGCCGGCGGCGAGGCGGTGCTGCTGCTCTCGGTCGACAGCGAAGTGCCGCACGCGGTGCTCGAGGCCGCGCGCGCGCTGCCGGGCGTCAAGCGCGCGATGGCGCTGGCGTTCTGAACAACCTTGCGCCGTTCACCCTTCGCAAGCGGAGGGTGAACGGTTAGGGGGCACTCATGACTGATCCCGCCGCCGATCTCCTGCCCGAGGGGCTCGAGGACCGCCTGCCGCAAAGCACGGCGGCGGCGGCGCGAATCGAGCGTGCGGTGCTCGGCGTACTCGATGCGCACGGCTACGACCGCGTCCGCCCGCCGCTGATCGAGTTCATGCAGTCGATCGCGCGGCGGATGGACGGGGTGAAGACCCGCAAGCTGTTCCGCTTCGTCGATCCCAAGAGCCTGCGCACGCTCGTGCTGCGCTCGGACATGACCCCGCAAGTCGGGCGCATCGCCGCGACCGGTCTTGCGGGCAAGCCGCGCCCGCTGCGGTTGTGCTACGCCGGGCAGGTCACGCGCATCGCCGGCGACCAGCTCGACCCGCGGCGCGAGGCGCTGCAGCTCGGCGCCGAGCTGATCGGCAGCGAATCCGTCGCCGCCGCGGCCGAAGTGGTCGAGCTCGCGATCGCCTCGCTCGAGGCGGCGGGTGCGACCGGCATCTCGGTCGATTTCACCTTGCCCGACCTGGTCGAGACGCTCGCGGCGAACGAATTCCCGCTCGCGGGCGAACAGGTCCAGGCTGTGCGCGACAAGCTCGACGCCAAGGATGCCGGCGGGCTGCGCGAAGCCGGCGGCGAGGCCTATGTTCCGCTGCTCTACGCGAGCGGTCCGTTCGACCAGGCCATCGAACGGCTCGCGCAGATCGATGCCGGCGGCGCGCTCGCCAGCCGGATCGAGGGGCTCAAGCAGATCGCCGCGCGCGTCGCCGGGCGGGCGCGGCTGACGCTCGATCCGTCGGAGCGGCACGGGTTCGAGTACCAGACCTGGCTCGGCTTCACGCTCTACGCCGACGGCGTGCGCGGCACGCTCGGGCGCGGCGGCACCTATCGCATCCACGGCACCGAGGAAGCTGCGATCGGCTTCTCGCTCTACCCCGAAGATCTGGTCGAGGCGGTCAAGGCCAACGAGCCGCGCCGCGAGGCGGTGTTCCTGCCGCTCGGCCACGATGCGGCCGCGGCGGCCGCGTTGCGCGCCGAAGGCTGGCGGACGGTCGCTGCGCTGTCGGATGCGGACGATGCCGCGGCACTCGGCTGCTCGCACCGGCTCACCCAGAGCGGCGCGGAACCGCTCTAGCGCGCGAAGCGCTCGCGCAGCCAGTGCCGCGCGACTTCGGTGGCCGGGAATCCGGCGACCCCGAACTTGCGGCTCAACATGACATGGGCACGGGCGCCACTCCCGGCAAAGCCGTGGCGCTCGACCGGTGTGCCGGCCTGGCGCAGCGCGGCCTCGAGAAGCTCGGCATGGCGCGAGCCGAGTTCGCGCCCGGCGTGGAGGATCAGGAACGCCGCGGCATTGGGCGCGCTCGCCGCATGGAGCGCGGCGGACAACTCGGCCGGCGCGGTCTCGGGGAAGGCTGGCGCGATCAGCCGGCGGTGCAGCCATTCGGCGCGCACGCTCGGCTCGCGCGGATCATATCCGGCGCCGTCGTTGGCGATCACCCCGGCGAGCGTGTCGAGCCCGAGCCCGGCCGCGGCGAGGTAGCGCGGATCGGTCCCTACCAGCGCCGCGAGCTGGGCGCCCGAGCTGTGCCCGGTCAGCACCACGCGCCGCGGATCGATCCCGAGCGGCCCGGCTTCGGCGAGCAGCCTGGCGAGCCCCGCGGCGACGTCGCGCGCCATCTCGACCACGCCGACTTCGGGCACCAGCCGGAAGTTGAGCGACGCGAAGTGCCAGCCCTCGGCGCGCGCGAACGGGGCCTTGGCGTCAGTCAGCCGGCGCGCCTTGTCGCCGAACTGCCAGGCGCCGCCGTGGAGAAACGCGAGCAGCGGCCGTGGGCCTGCGCCTGCCGAGTAGAAATCGAGTTGCTGCAGCGGGTGGTCGCCGTAAGCGAGGGTCGCGTCGGGCCGCTGCCAGCGCACACCACTGCGCACTTCGCGGCCGCCGGGTGGGTAGCCGAGCGCGAAGGCAAGCAGGGTGGTCAGGCTCGGCACGGGGGGCTGTGTGGCCGCTCGGCGGGCCGGCGCCTAGCTGAAAACGCGTGCCAGGAAGCCGTCGAGCACCGGCGTCGCCGGGTAGGCGGGATCGCCCATCCGGCGGTTGATCTCGGCATGACCGGCGAGGCCGGTACCGGCGAAGCCGCGCACCTCGGCGGCGGTCCCAGCGCGGCGCAAGGCGGCGCCGAGCGCCTCGCTCTGCTTGACGCCGTCGGGCCGCTGCACGTGGAGGATCAGGAATTCGGGCGCATTGGGCGCTGCCGCCTGCGCGGTCGGGGAGAGCCTCTCCTGCCGCGCGGCATCGTCGCCGAAAGCCTGGCGGTAAGTCCGCCCCATGATCCGCGGACCTTCGCCGAGCTGGAGCGGGACGTCGTAGGCCGCGCCGTCGAGCGGGACCACACCGTCGATGTCGGCAAACGACAGCCCCGCGCTGCGCAGATAGGCGGGATCGGTCCCGATCAGCGCGACGAGATGGGCACCTGCGCTATGTCCGACGAGCGCGATGCGTCGAGCATCGAATCCGAGCGTGGTCGCATGGGCCTTGAGGTAGGCCACCGCCGCGGCGACGTCGCCCGCCTCCTGCTCGACCGTCGCTGAGGGCACGAGCCGGTAGTTGACCGAAGCCACCGCGTAGCCTTGCGCGTGCCAGTGGGCGAGCTTGTCCGACCCCGTCATCATCCGCTTGTCGCCGCGCGACCATCCGCCGCCGTGGACGAACACCACGAGCGGCGCGTCGCGCGACGGGCCGGGCCAGTAATCGATCGCCTGCAGCGGGTCGGCACCGTAAGCCAAGGCTTGCTTGCTCTCGTCGCGTATCGCGCGCGTCGCGGCGCCGGCAGTGACCGCGAGGCTCGCGCAGGCAAGGGCCAGCAACAAGGTTCGAGCCACCGGACGCTCCTCCACTACGAGAAGATGCCGGCAGCTTATCGGCCCCCGTTGTACGCGGCGTTAACGCCCGCCGCCGCCTCCGCTCTCGGCGCGAAGCTCTTCCGCCGTGGCTGCGTCGAGCCGTCCCGCGCGCGAGGCGGTGATATAGTTGCGGATCTGCACGTCGCCCTCGTGGCAGGCGTATTCGTAGAACGCGTAGTCGTCGTCGCGCGTCCAGTCGAAGCGCAGCGTCCACGGCGCGGTGAAGACTTGCGGGTCCGAGTAGGTCATCTCGTACGTGATCGTGTTCTCGCCGGTCATCGTCAGGCGCTCGACGACCTTGGCCTCGACGCTGGTCGGGATCGTGTTCCACGGCGGCACCCCGCGGGTGGCCATGTTGAGGGGCGACCCGTTGCGCGCGAAGTGGTCGTGCGTCGCGCTGTCGCCGGTCTTGATGTTGGTCGTCTCGATGACCAGCGTGTTGCCTTCCCAGTGGCCGACGCTGTTGCCGAGCCAGGCTTCGACCGGCTGCGGCCAGTGTGCCGGATCGCCGCTGCGGATCGGGATCACGCGGGTGCCGAGCATCTCGAGCGCGATCGTGACGTAGCCCGGCGACTGGTAGACGCGGATGCCGTTGTTGTAGCGGAACGGCAGCATCGAGGCGGGGAAGCCGCGGCTGACGCAACGGTCCCACGAATCGAAGTCGGTGACCCAGTCGAACTGGGTGTTCGGCGTCCAGCTCGAGCGGCCGGCGCGGTGCAGCGCCTCGGCCTGCGGAGTCATCGCCGGCAGCTTGCCGTCGGCCGGCGATACCACCATCGAGGTCCGCCGCGCACCGGCGAGGTATTCGATCCAGTGGCCGGTGCCG
>CBHWED010000249.1:0-4579 GCA_966112795.1 uncultured bacterium | reverse complement strand
TCGTTCTTGTCCTTGGCGCGCTCGATGTAGTGCGGGATCTTGTCGGGCGTGCCGATCTCGCGGAGCATGTTGAGCGCGGCCTCGTTGGCGCCGCCGTGCGCCGGGCCCCACAGGCAGGCGATGCCCGCGGCGATGCACGCGAACGGGTTGGCGCCCGACGAGCCGGCGAGGCGCACGGTCGAGGTCGAGGCGTTCTGCTCGTGGTCGGCGTGGAGGATGAAGATCCGGTCCATCGCCTTCTCCACCGCCGGGTGGATCGCATAGGGCTCCGACGGCACGCCGAAGGTCATGCGCAGGAAGTTGGCGGTGTAGGACAGCGAGTTGTCGGGATAGAGGAACGGCTGCCCGACCGAGTACTTGTAGGCCATGGCCGCGATCGTCGGCATCTTGGCGATCAGCCGGTGGCTCGAGATCTTGCGGTGGACCGGATCGGAGATGTCGGTGCTGTCATGGTAGAACGCCGACAGCGCGCCGACCACGCCGCACATGATCGCCATCGGGTGCGCGTCGCGGCGGAAGCCGCGGTAGAAGGTCGCAAGCTGCTCGTGGAGCATCGTGTGGCGGGTGATCGTGCGGGTGAAGTCGTCGAGTTCGCCCTGGTTCGGCAGCTCGCCGTTGAGCAGCAGATACGAGACTTCCATGAAGCTCGAATGCTCGGCCAGCTGGCCGATCGGGTAGCCGCGGTGGAGGAGAATGCCCTCCTCGCCGTCGATATAGGTGAGCGCGCTCTCGCAGCTCGCGGTCGAGGTATAGCCGGGATCGTAGGTGAACATCCCGGTGTCGCTGTAGAGCTTGCGGATGTCGACCACGTCGGGGCCGGTGGTGCCTTCCAGAACCGGAAGGACCACGTCCTTGCCTCCGACCGTCAGCTGCGCCTGCTTGTCCGCCAAATCGTGTCTCCTAAAAATCTGAGCCCCGGGGGTCCTCAGCCAGCGGCCTGCGCGTCGATCCGCGCCAGGCTTTCCGCCTTGCCGAGAAGGGCCAGCACATCGAAAATTCCGGGCGAGGTCGTCTGCCCCGTAAGCGCGGCGCGCAGCGGCTGAGCGAGCTTGCCGAGCCCGAGCCCCTGTTCTTCCGCGTAGGCCTTGAGATTGGCTTCGAGCGCCGCGGTTGTCCAGTCCTGTTCACCCTGCAAACGCTCGGAAATCTGCGCCAGCAGCGCCTTCGCGTCGGCGCCCAGCAGCGCCTGCGCCTGTTCGGTCAGGGCGAGCGGACGCTGCTTGAACAGGAACGCCGCACCGTCGGCCAGTTCGAGCAGATCGCGGGCGCGCGTCTTGAGCACCGGCATCGCCGCGGTCAGCAGCGCGACGTCGGCCTCGGGTCCGATCCGGTCGGCCGCGAGCTGCGCCAGCCGCGCATTGTCGGCCTGGCGGATGTAGTGGCCGTTGAGGTTCTGCAGCTTCTTGATGTCGAACCGCGACGGGCTTTTGCCGACGCCGTCGAGATCGAACACCGCGGTCGCTTCGGCGGCGGTGAATTCTTCCTGGTCGCCGTGGCCCCAGCCGAGCCGCAGCAGGTAGTTGAACAGCGCCTCGGGCAGGATGCCGAGCTCGTCGCGATAGGCCTCGACCCCGGTCGCGCCGTGGCGCTTCGACATCTTCGCGCCGTCCTGGCCGTGGATCAGCGGGACGTGGGCGTAAGTCGGCTCGGGCCAGCCCATGCCCTTGATGATCGCAAGCTGGCGGAACGCGTTGTTGAGGTGGTCGTCGCCGCGGATCACGTGGGTCACGCCCATGTCGTGATCGTCGACCACCACCGCGAGCATGTAGGTCGGCGAGCCGTCCGAGCGCAGCAGGATGAAGTCGTCGATCTCGGCGTTCTGCACCGCGACGCGGCCCTGGACCTTGTCCTCGATGACCGTCTCACCCTCGCGCGGCGCCTTGAGACGCACGACGAACGGACCCCGGTCTTCTTCGGCACCTTCGCTCCCGGCATCGCGCCACGGGCTGTCGATGCGGAACGGGCGGCGTTCCTTCTGGGCGAGCTCGCGCTGCGCGGCGAGCTCCTCCTGGCTCATCCAGCACTTGTAGGCGTGGCCGCGCGCGAGCAGCTCGTGCGCGACTTCGGCGTGGCGCGCCCAGAATTGCGACTGGTAGTATTCGTGCCCGTCCCAATCGAGGCCGAGCCAGCGCATCCCGTCGAGGATCGCCTCGATCGCATCCTGGGTCGAGCGGACCTTGTCGGTGTCCTCGATGCGCAGCAGGAAACGGCCGCCGAAGCGGCGCGCATAGAGCCAGTTGAACAGCGCGGTGCGCGCGCCGCCGATGTGCAGGAACCCGGTCGGCGAGGGCGCGAAACGCGTGACTACCGGCCGTGCCGTGTCCGTCGCGGATTCGCTTCCACTTGCCATATTCGAACGCTTCCTATCCAATTCATCCATGGCCACGCGGCAGCCGACGGTTCCGCTGGGGGAAGAACCGGGCGATGTTGCATTGCAGCAGCCGCCTTGGCGAAAGAGCGCGCGCTTGTCCAGCGTGGGCGACGCGGCCGAGACGCTGCTCGCGCGTGCCGGATTCGACCGCGGACCGTGGCTCGCGGCGGCCTTTGCCGGCGGGATCGCGACGTGGTTCGTGCTCGCCCGGCCGGTCGAATGGGTGCTTGCGGCAAGTGCTGTGCTGCTCGTCGCGCTCGGTGCGGTCGCACTGTGGCGCGGCAATCCGCAGCGGCAGCATGTGATGACCGCCTGCGTGGGTATGGGCCTGCTCGTCGCGGCGGGGATCGGCGTGGTCTGGGCCCGTTCGGCGATGATCGGCGCACCGGCGATCGAGCGACCGATCGCCGCGAGGTTCGATGGCCGCGTGCTCGAGCGAATCGAGCAGCCGGCCGAAGCGCGCGTACGGCTCGTGCTCGCCGCGCGCGACCCCGATAGGGGCGAGGCGATCAAGGTGCGGGTCAACGTGCCGCTCGAGGACGATCGGCCCAACCTTGCCGAAGGCGCCCTGGTGCGGCTGCAGGCCCGGCTGATGCCGCCGGCGCCACCGATGCTGCCCGGCGGATACGACTTCGCCCGCGCGGCCTGGTTCGAAGGCCTCGCGGCGACGGGCAGCGCGCAAGGCGGCATCGAGGTGCTCGAGCCGGGGCGCGGCGCGGGCGGGCTCGCGCCGCTGCAACGGCGGCTGGCGGATCACGTGCGTGCGCGACTCGACGGCTCGCCGGGGGCGATTGCCGCGGCTTTCGCCAGCGGCGACCGCGGATCGATCGCGCCCGAGGACGAGCAGGCGATGCGCGATTCCGGACTGTCGCACCTGCTGTCGATCAGCGGGCTGCATGTGAGCGCCCTGGTCGCACTGGCCTATCTCCTGGCGATCAAGCTGCTCGCGCTGTGGCCGTGGCTCGCGCTGCGCGTGCGGCTGCCCCTCGCCGCGGCGGCGATCGGAGCACTCGCCGGGCTCGGCTACACGCTGCTGACCGGCGCCGAGGTGCCGACCGTGCGCAGCTGCATCGGCGCGATCCTCGTGCTGCTCGCGCTAGCCCTCGGGCGCGAACCCTTGTCGACGCGGATGGTCGCGGTCGGCGCGATCGTCGTGCTGCTGCTGTGGCCCGAAGCGCTCGTCGGGCCGAGCTTCCAGATGAGCTTCGCCGCGGTGATCGCGATCGTCGCGCTGCACGGTGCGCAGCCGGTGCGTGACTTCCTCGCGCCGCGCGAGGAGGGCTGGCTGGCGTGGGGCGCGCGGCGAGCGGCGATGTTGCTGGTCACGGGGATCGTGATCGAGATCGCGTTGATGCCGATCGTGCTGTTCCACTTCCACCGCGCAGGCACCTACGGAGCGATGGCCAACGTCATCGCGATTCCGCTGACGACGTTCGTGTCGATGCCGCTGATCGCGCTTGCCCTGGCGCTCGACCTGGTCGGCGCCGGGGCGCCGGCGTGGTGGCTGGCGGGCAAGTCGCTCGAGCTGCTGCTGGCGATCGCCCGGTTCACCGCGGAGCAGCCCGGCGCGGTACGGCTAATGCCGCAGATGGGCGGGGCGACGTTCGCGCTGTTCGTCGCCGGTGGGCTGTGGCTCGCGCTGTGGCGCGGGCGGGCGCGGATGGTCGGGCTGGTGCCGGTGGCGGTGGCGACCGTGCTGTTGCTGGCGACGCCGGTGCCCGACCTGCTGATCTCGGGCGACGGACGGCATGTCGGGATCACCGGCGAGGGCAGGCAACTGCTGGTGTTGCGCGAGACCAAGAGCGAGTTCACGCGCGACAACCTGCTCGAGCTCGCCGGCGTGACCGGCGAGCCGGTTGCGCTGGCCGATTGGCCCGGGGCGCGGTGCAGCGCGGACTTCTGTGCGATCGCGCTTCAGCGCGGCGGGCGCGAGTGGCAGGTCTTGATGAGCCGCAGCCGCCAACGGATCGAGGAGCGGGCGCTGGCGGCTGCCTGCGAACGGGCCGATGTGGTCGTCGCCGACCGCTGGCTGCCGTTCAGCTGCCGCCCGCGGTGGCTCAAGGCCGACGGCAGGATGCTCGTCGAAAGCGGCGGCCTCGCGATCGTGCTCGACGGCCCGGAACTGACTCGCGTGGCCGACAGCCAGGGCGAGCATGGGTGGTGGCGTCCCCTTCGACCGACTGGCCAAGCCAGCCGCTCAGGACAGGC
>CBHWED010000248.1:0-4596 GCA_966112795.1 uncultured bacterium | reverse complement strand
GCTGGCGGAGACGGAGGGATTCGAACCCTCGATACCAGTAATCCCGGTATGACGGTTTAGCAAACCGTTGGTTTCAGCCACTCACCCACGTCTCCGGATCGCAGCGGCGAGCCGGCGCTATAGCGACGGGCATTCGGGGCGGCAAGGGGCCAGCAGCACGCTGTTTCGAACGAATTTCGACTCGACTCGCCGCAAAATCGATTCGCCCTGCCGCGCGTTCATTGCCGCTTCAGCGCCGGAGGATTCTTCTCGGGGGCAGGACAGTCCCACGTTTTGGGGCCGAGGGGAAACCGGCCATGATGATCCAGTTCGCCGCCTATTGCCGCCGCCATGCGCTCGGCGTCGCCCTGTCGCTCGCCGCGGCCTGCGGCGCCGCGCCGCTCGCCGCGCAGGGGCTGCAGACGATCGATCCCGACAGCGCGATCGACGGCGATCTCTCGCAGCCGCAGGCGCCGCCGTACCAGCCCGAGCCGGCCCCGGCGGTCGAGCCGGCGATCGACTACGGCAGCGACACCGGCGGCGATTTCGCCACCGACAGCGCGGCACCCGCCGACCCCGTCGCTGCGCCATCGGCCGCGGAGTCCGCGCCCGCGAACGCCCAGGGCGACACCTTCAAGCAGGACGACCTGATCGGCGCCGCCGAGGGCGTGTTCGGCAAAGGCGCCGAGGGCCTCGCGCACCTGATCGAGGACGTGCTCAAGAAGCAGGGCGAGCCCAACGGCTACATCGTCGGCCGCGAAGCCAGCGCCGCGTTCGTGCTCGGCGCGCGCTACGGCTCGGGCACGCTGTTCCACAAGGTCGAAGGCCAGCGCCCGGTCTACTGGACCGGCCCGTCGATCGGCTTCGACGCCGGCGCCAACGCGGGCAACACCTTCGTGCTGGTCTACAACCTCTACGACACCGACGAGCTCTACGAGCGCTTTCCGGCGGGCGAGGGCGCGGCCTACTTCGTCGGCGGCTTCAACGCCTCGTACTTGCGCAAGGGCGACGTCGTGCTGATCCCGATCCGGGTCGGCGCCGGCCTGCGCCTCGGCGTCAATGCCGGCTACATGAAGTTCTCGAAGCAGCAGCGCTGGCTGCCGTTCTGACCGCATCACCGGAGTGGACACGTCCGCGTTCCAGCAGGCGAAGCTGGACCTCGTCACGCTCCTCGGCCTGTCGAAGGACGCGCTCCACATCTATGTCGGGCTGACGGTCTTCCTGCTCGCCACGCTCGTGTCGCGCAAGCGCCTCGGCTCCCCGATCCCGTGGCTGCTGGTGCTTGCCGTCGCGGTCGTGGGTGAGGCCTGGGACCTCTACGACGACTTGCGCACGATCGGCCACTGGCGCTGGCGCGCGAGCTGGCACGATGTCTGGAACACGCTGTTCTGGCCGACCGTGCTGCTGGTGATCGGGCGGTTGAAGCTGCTCCGCGGATAGCGGATTCGGCGCAGCCCGCGCCGCACGCCGATATTGCACTTGCGAGCGGCGCGCCTGCCCGGCATGGGAGCGCCGCCATGCTCGAAAGACTAGACCAGCAGCCGCCCGACGCGCTCCTCGCGCTGATCAAGCTCCACGACGCCGATCCGCGCGCCGACAAGATCGACCTCGGCGTCGGCGTCTACCGCACCGGCCAGGGCGAGACCCCGGTGTTCGGCGCGATCAAGGCGGCCGAGCAGAAGCTGGTCAACGAGCAGGACTCGAAAGCCTACCTCGGCCCCGAGGGCGACATGGGCTTCGTCCATGCGCTGATGCCCTACGTGTTCGGCGGGGAGGACCCAACCCGCGGTGGCCGCATCGAAGGCATGCAGACCCCCGGCGGTACCGGCGCGGTGCGCCTCGCGCTCGCGCTGGCCAAGAAGGCCGGCGTCACTCGCGTGCTGATGGGCGTGCCGAGCTGGCCGAACCACGCGCAGATCGTCGCCGACCTCGAGCTCGAGCTCGTCACGTTCCAGCACGCCGCGGCCGACGGCTCGGCGGACCTCGACGCGCTCAAGGCGGCGCTCGCCGGCGCCCGCGAGGGCGACGCGGTGTTGCTCCACGGCTGCTGCCACAACCCCACGGGCATCGATTATTCGAACGCGCAGTGGGACGAGATCGCCGCGCTGCTCGGCACGAGCCCGGTGCTGCCGATCGTCGACCTCGCCTACCAGGGCCTCGGGCTCGGGCTCGAGGAAGACGCCTACGGCGCGCGCAAGGTGCTGGCCGCGGTGCCCGAGGCGCTCGTCGCCTACTCGTGCGACAAGAACTTCGGCCTCTACCGCGACCGCGTCGGCGCCCTCTACATCTACGCGCAGGACGGCGAGCAGCTCGCCCGCGCGCTGTCGAACGGCCACACGCTCGCGCGTTCGGCCTGGTCGATGCCGCCCGATCACGGCGCCGCTGCTGTCCGGCTGGTGCTCAGCGACGCCAAGCTGACCGCGCAGTGGCTCGACGAGCTCGACCAGATGCGCACGCGTATCCGCCAGGTCCGTGCCGCGTTCGGCGAGGCCGGCACTGCCGGTACGCTCGACCTGACGCCCTACTCGCGCCAGCACGGCATGTTCGCCATGCTGCCGCTGTCGAAGGAGCAGATCCAGGCGCTGCGCGAGGACCACGGCATCTACATGGCCGGCTCGGGCCGCATCAACGTCGCCGGGCTGACCGTGGGCAACCTGCCCAAGTTCGTCGCCGCGCTCACCCAAGTGACATCCGGGGTCGCTGCCTGAGATGGACCGGCAGCCGGTCCTCGAAGGGGAGCGGCTGGTCCTGCGGCCGCTTACCGAAGCCGACTGGACGGCGCTCTACGGCGTCGCCTCGGATCGCGAGCTGTGGGCGGTGCACCCGTCGCACGACCGCTGGCAGGAGCCGGTGTTCCGCGCGTTCTTCGACGACGCGATGGCCAAGGGCGGCGCGCTGGCGATCATCGACAAGAGCACCGGCGCAGTGATCGGCTCGTCGCGCTTCCAGTTCAGCCACCGGCCCGAGGAGGAAGGCACGCTCGAGATCGGCTGGAGCTTCCTCGCGCGCGACTACTGGGGCAAGGGGTACAACGGCGAGTTCAAGCGGCTGATGCTCGATCACGCCTTCAAGAGCGTCGACCGGGTGGTGTTCCGCGTCGGCGCCGACAACGTGATCTCGCGCAAGGCGATGGCCAACATCGGCGGCCGCCTGACCGGTGATTCCTATTTCGAGGACCGCGCAGGGCGTCCCGTCGAGCATGTGGTCTACGAGATCACCCGGGAGAGCTTTGCCGAGGGGCCGCTGGCCGGCTGATCGGTCAGGCGGTCGCCGCCGACCACATCGCCCAATAACGCCGCGCCATGGCGATGTAGTGCTGCCGCAGCTCGGGGAACGTGGCCGCTGCCGCGAGGCGGTGATAGCGATCGATGCGTCGCTCGATGTGCTCGCGGCTCCACGTCCATTTCATGAGATTCTCCCGTTTCCGCTGCGCTTTAGCGGGAGAGCTATGAGGCCCGGATGGCAACAATGCGGCACGCGCGTGGCATCTCGTGGCGGGTCAGGCACGGGCCGGCGGTAAATGAGCGCTCCCGTCGCCGGGCTGCAGATCGCTAGCGGCGCAGGCTCTCGAGCCGCTTCAGGTACCGCGCCACGGTATCGATCTCGAGGTTGATCTCGGCCCCCTGCGCGAGCTCGCCGAGCGTGGTCACTTCGGACGTGTGCGGGATCAGGTTGATGCCGAAGTCGACCGAGCCGTCTGCCCGGTCGGCGACTTCGTTGACGGTCAGCGAGACGCCGTCGATCGCGATCGAGCCCTTGGGGGCGATGAACGGCGCGAGCTCGGCCGGCGCGCGCACCGTGAGGCGGGTCGAATCGCCCTCGGGCTGCCAGTCGGCCACGCGCCCAACCGCATCGACGTGGCCCGAGACGATGTGCCCGCCGAGCTCGTCGCCGACCCTGAGCGAGGGTTCGAGATTCACGCGCTGCCCTTCGTGCCACATCCCGTGCGCGGTGCGGCTGACGGTCTCGGCCGAGACGTCGACCGCGAACCATGCCGCGCCGGGCTCACCGCCTCGCTCGACCACGGTCAGGCAGACGCCCGAGCAGGCGATCGAAGCGCCGATGGCGATCGTCGCCGGATCGAACGGGCAGGCGATGCGCACGCGCAAGTCGCCGCGTTGCTCGACGCTTTCGATCGTGCCGATGGCGGTGACGATTCCGGTGAACATGCAGGGCCCCTTCGCTCTCAGGCGGGGTGGTAGACTTCGAGCGTATCGCTGCCAAGCCGGCGGCGATCGGCGAGCTCCCAGCCCACCGGCGCGCCATCGGGGCCCGGATCGCGGAAGCCCGGGATGCCTTCGCCGAACTCGACGGGGGCACGATAGAGCAGCATCCGGTCGACCAGCCCGGCGGCGAGGAAGGCCTCGGCGGTTGCCGCTCCGCCTTCGACGAACAAGTACTGGACGCCGGCCAGACCGCGGATGTCGCCCGGCTCGGTCAGCGCCTCCCAGCCGGGCGGTGCCGCGCCGCGCGTCAACACGAGCCGCCGCGGGCTGCGCTCCTCGAGTCCCGGCAGGCGCACGTCGAGCCGCGGCGCGTCGGCGCGCAGCGTGCCGCCGCCCACGAGGATCGCGTCGCAGCGCGCGCGCTCGCGGTGCGCATGCGCGCGCGCGGCGT
>CBHWED010000247.1:0-4597 GCA_966112795.1 uncultured bacterium | reverse complement strand
AGCGCACCCTTGGTAAGGGTGAGGTCGGGAGTTCAATCCTCCCCAGCAGCACCATTCCCCAAGCCCCCCTCTTCCATAATCGCTTGCCATGGGCAGGTGTGTTGTTCATCCATGGCACCCATGGAGGCGAGCGATCAGGACGGGGACGAACTGACCCCACTGCACCCGAACTACGTCAAGGTCGTGCGGATCGGCTGGCTGTTCTTCGCGCTGCCGTTCACGATCGTCGCGCTCGTGCTCGAAGCCGCCAACCTGCTGCCGCGCGGTGCCTTCATCGTGCCGATGCTGCTCGTCGCGCTGTGGCTGGTGATCCGCGTCCCGCTGCGGCGCTACCAGGCGCGCGGCTACCAGCTCGGCGCCGACCGGCTGCGCGTGGTGCGCGGGCTGCTGTTCCGCTCCGACACCGTGGTGCCGTTCGGCCGGGTCCAGCATATCGACGTCCACCAGGGCCCGGTCGAGCGCGGCTACGGGCTCGCCACGTTGGTGCTGCACACTGCGGGCACGCACAATTCCTCGGTCTCGCTGCCGGGGCTCGCCCATGCCGACGCGATGGCGATGCGCGAGGAGATCCGCGCGCACGTCAAGCGCGAGACGATGTGACCGGCGAGGCGCTCGCCACGTCGGGGGAGTGGCGCCGGACCAGCCCGCGCAGCTTCCTCGTCGGCGCGGTCATGTCGCTGCGCAACGCTGCCTTTCCGACGCTCGCGGCGCTGATCGGCACCGGGGCGTGGAAGACCGGCTGGGTGGCGATGGTCCCCGCGCTCGTCGGCCTGCTCGGACTTACCGCGTTGTTCAGCTGGATCGCCTGGCGCCACTTCCGCTACCGCATCGGCGACAGCGACATCCGGGTCGAGCGCGGGCTGTTCAGCAGGACCGCGCGCTCGGTGCCGTACGAGCGGATCCAGGACGTGAGCCTCGAGCAGGCGCTGGTCCCGCGGCTGTTCGGCATGGTCCAGGTCAAGTTCGAGACCGGCGCCGGCGGCAAGGACGAAGTGACGATCCGCTACGTCACCGCGCAGGAGGCCGACGCGCTGCGCGAGACCGTGCGGGCACGCAAGAGTGGCGAGGTCGCTACCGTCGCGCCCGGTGAGACCGTGCGGCCGGCGGAGGAGCCGTCGCGCCCGCTGTTCGCGATGGACTTGCGCCGGCTCGCGACGTTCGGTCTGTTCGAGTTCTCGCTCGTCGCGTTCGCGGTGATCGGCGGCGCGCTGCAGCAATTCGATTTCCTGCTGCCGTTCGACATCTGGAACTTCAACGGCTGGATCGAGCTGCTCGCCGGGCCAGGCCACTGGCTGCAGGAGCTCGGCGTGGCCGCGCAAGTGATCGGTGCGGCGCTGGCGTTCGCGGTGCTCGCGCTCGTCGGCCTCGTCACCGGTCTCGGCCGCACGGTGCTGCGCGACTACGGCTTCCTGCTCGAGGACACCGCCAAGGGCCTGCGCCGCCGCCGCGGCCTGCTCAACCGCACCGACACGGTCATGCCGGTGCATCGGGTCCAGGCGCTCAAGGTGACCACGCGCATCCTTCGCCGCCGGTTCGGCTGGCACGCGCTCGAGGTCGTCAGCCTCGCGCAGGACGACAAGTCGGGCCACCAGGTCGTGGTCCCGTTCGCGCAGATGAGCGAGATCGCGCCGGTGATTCGCGTCGCGGGGTTCGACCTGCCCGACGGCCTGACCCACTGGCACCGGCCGAGCGCGCACTATCGCTTCGACCGGGCGCTGCTCAGCTCGCTCCCCTTGGCCCTGCTTGCGCTCCTCCAGTTCGTCCTCGGCCTGCTGTTGCCCGACGAGGTGCGCGGCTGGAACCTGCTCGCCGCGGGCGCCTTCGCCGTGCTCGCCGGGCTGTTCGCCTTGCGCGCGCACTTCCTCTCGCGCCACGACCGCCACGCGATCGACGGCGAGCGGATCTACGTCCGCCACGGCTGGCTCGCCCCGCGGCTCGACATCGCCTCGCGGGTCAAGCTGCAATCGGTCGAGATCGCCCAGGGCCCGATCGCGCGGCGGCGCGGCTATGCCGCTCTCAGGTTCGGGGTCGCCGGGGGCACGCTCGCCATGGCCGGGGTCCCGCTCAAGGACGCCAGGCTGATCCGCGACGGGGTGCTGCACTCGATCGCGCGGATCGACTTCTCGCGCCTGCCCGGCTGACCGATCGGCTTCAGGCCACGAGGTCGGCCCACTCGGGGCGCCGCCTGAACAGCACCTCGGCGTAGCTGCATTGCGGCACGATGCGGAAACCCTCGGCCCTCGCGTCGGCGACGATCGCTTCGACCAGCTGCTGCGCCACGCCTTGCCCGCGCATCTCGGGCGGGACGAAGGTGTGCGTGATGACGCGGGCCTCGCCGCGCGCGCGCCATTCGAGCACCGCCGCCTGCGCGACGCCGGGCAAGTCGGCGCGATAGGTCCCCTGGGTCGCCTCGTCGTTGCGGGTGATCGCGATGCTCATGACGGCGTCTCCTTCTTGCTTCGCCTTTCACGGCAAGCCATGGCGTAGCCATGCAGTTCCTCTCCGACAACGCCGCAGCGGTCCACCCGCAAGTGTGGGACGCGCTGCACCGGGCCGACGCGGCCGACACGCCGTACGACACCGACGCGGTCAGCCGCCGGCTCGACGAGGCGTTCTCGGCGCTGTTCGGGCGCGAGGTCGCGGCGCTGTGGGTAGCCACCGGCACCGCCGCCAACTGCCTCGCGCTGTCGACCATGGTCGCGCCGCACGGCGGCGTGCTGTGTCATCGCGAGGCGCACATCGAGATGGACGAGGGCGGTGCGCCGGGCTTCTACCTCCATGGCGCCAAGCTGATCCTCGCCGAGGGCGAAGGCGCCAAGCTGAGCCCCGAGACCGCGCGCGAGGCGCTCGCGGCGATCCGCGACGACGTGCACCAGGTCCAGGTCCATGCGCTGTCGCTGACCCAGGCCACCGAATACGGCCGCTGCTACCACCCCGACGAGCTCGCCGCGTTGACCTCGCTGGCGCGCGAGCGCGGCATCAAGGTCCACATGGACGGCGCGCGTTTCGGCAACGCCGTGGCCTTCCTCGGCGGCTCCCCGGCCGAAACGTGCGGCGACATCGATGCGCTGAGCTTCGGCTGCGTCAAGAACGGGGCGATGAGCTCCGAGGCGATCGTGTTCTTCGATCCGGCGCTGGCCGATGTCGCGCGTTACCGCCGCAAGCGGGCCGGGCACCTGCAGTCGAAAGGCCGCTACCTTGCCGCGCAAGTGCTGGCGATGCTCGAGGGCGACCTGTGGCTCGCCAACGCGCGGGCCGCCAACGCGGCCGCGGCGGAGATCGGCGAGGCCGCGGCCGGCCGGCTGCTGCATCCGGTCGAAGCCAACGAGGTGTTCCTGCGCTGCACCGCCGCGGAGCGTGCCGCGCTGCGCGCGCAGGGCTTCGGGTTCTACGACTGGGGCCCCGACGCGGCGCGCCTCGTCGCCGCATGGGACACGCGCGAGGAGCACGCGCGCGCGCTCGCCGGCGCCATCGCCGGGCTGTGACCGACCACGCGCCGCCGCACGCGCTGCTGCGGCCGCGCGTCGCGCTGCCGTTCCTGGCGATCTCGCTGATCTGGGGTTCGACCTGGTACGTCATCACCGGGCAGATCGATGGCGTGCCGGCGATGTGGTCGGTGACCTGGCGCTTCGCGCTGGCGACCGTCGGCATGTTCGCGGTCGTCCTCGCCACCGGCGGGCAATGGGCGATGCCGCGCCGGGCGCACCTGCTCGCGCTCGCGGTCGGGCTGTGCCAGTTCAGCGGCAACTACAACTTCGTCTACCACGCCGAGCTGCACCTGACTTCGGGCATCGTCGCGGTGCTGATCGGGCTGATGATCGTGCCCAATGCGGTGCTCGGCCGCATGCTCCTCGACCAGCCGATCACCGCGCGGTTCCTGCTCGGCAGCGTCATCGCGATCGGCGGGATCGCGCTGCTGCTGCTCAACGAGGCGCGCGATGCGCCGGTCGGCGGCAATGTCGGCTGGGGCATCGTGCTCGCGCTCGGGGCCATGCTCGCGGCCTCGATCTCCAACGTGATCCAGGCCGGCGAAACCGGGCGGCAGGTGCCGCTGTTCACGCTGATCGCCTGGGCGATGCTCTACGGCACGGTGATCGATCTCGCGCTCGCGTGGACCTTCGCCGGTCCGCCGGTGCTGCCGGCCGACGCCCGCTACTGGCTCGGCACCGCCTATCTCGCGATCGCCGGCTCGGTGGTCACCTTCCCGCTCTACTATCGCCTGATCCGCGAGATCGGCGCGGGTCGCGCGGCCTATCACAACGTGCTCGTGGTGATCGTGGCGATGCTGCTGTCGACCCTGCTCGAAGGCTATCGCTGGTCGGCGCTGGCGGTGGCCGGCAGCGTGCTCGCGCTCGTCGGGCTGGTCATCGCGCTCAGGGCGAAGTCGGTCTGACGATCGCGCGCAGGCCCTCGCGGTAGGTCGGGTAGGCCGGCCGCCAGCCGAGCATGCGCCTGGCCTTGCCGTTCGCCACGCGCCGGTTCTCCGCGTAGAACGCCCTCGCCTGGGGAGACAGCCCGGCTTCGTCGAGCGCCAGCATCGGTGGCGGCGCGACGCCGAGCAGGCGGCAGGCCTCCTCGATCACCGCGTTCTGGCTGG
>CBHWED010000246.1:0-4634 GCA_966112795.1 uncultured bacterium | reverse complement strand
TCGTCGAGTCGGCCCCGAAGCCGATCAAGGAAGGCGTCAACAAGGCCGAGGCCGAGGACATCAAGAAGAAGATCGAGGAAGCCGGCGGGACCGTCGAGGTCAAGTAAGCTTTCCGATCCTTTTCGGATCAGACAGGAAGAGGGCGGTGCCGCGAGGTGCCGCCCTTTTTCCTGCCAGGAGTGGTACGACCGAGTTTGACGCCGCGTTGGCGGTAGGGGGTCTTCGATGCAGCAGGGCGGATCGGCGAACCGGTACGAATGGATCGACCTCGCGAAAGCGTTCTCGATCCTGCTGGTCGTGCTGCACCACGAGCTGATCTACTACGCCGCGAGCGGGGGCTTCGGCAGCGCGACCGCGGTCGGCGCATGGACCGCCGTCAACGAGCTCTTCGTCCCGGTCCGCATGCCGCTGTTCTTCCTGGCTTCCGGGCTCCTCGCCTCCTCGTCGCTGCGCCGGAGCCGGCCGGAAGCCTTCCGCAAGCGGATCTACCAGCACGTCTATCTTTACGCGATCTGGGCCGCGCTGTTCGCCGTCCTGATGCCGGGCTGGCCCAACTTGCGCGACGTGGACGTTCCGCTGGCCGACCGGGCGCTGTCGGTGGTCTTGGGAACGACCCCGGTGTGGTATTTCTGGGCGCTTCCCTTGGCCTTCCTCGCCGGCTGGATGACCCGCGGACTGCCGGCCTGGGTGCCCGTCGCCATCGCAGCCGCCCTCGCCGTGCTGCCGATCGAGCACCACTACTCGGCCAACCTGCTGCGCTGCCTCGTCTATTTCATCGTCGGGCTGAGGATGCCGGGATTGGCAGCGCTGGTCGCGTCCCGCGCCGACGCGCGCCTCTTCGTGGCGTGCCTGATCGTGTTCGCCGGGCTGTCGCCGCTCGATCCGCTAGCGAAGGCTTGGGCACGGCCCCTGCTCGAGATCGCCGGCGTCGCCACCGTCGTGCTCGGCTGCGCGCTGGCCTGCCGGGCGTCTCCCCGCACCGCCGCGGTCGGACTCTGGCTCGCGCAGCGGACCCTGCCGATCTACCTCCTCCACTTCCCCGTGGTCACCGCGCTGGCGGCCGTGGTTCCCCTCATGCTGCCGACCCGGGACGCCGCACCTTTGGCGGTCGCCTTCCCGCCGATCGCCACGGCACTCGTGGTCGCGTGCTCGCTGGCGCTGCATGCCGTGCTGATGGCCGGACGCGCGGACTGGCTTTTCGGCGTGCGGACTTTCGCCGCGAAGCCCGTGCGCAGCGCCAGCCGCGAAGCAGGCCCGCAGCCCGACAGCCGGGATGAGCCAGGCGCCAGGCCGCTCGCCGGCGCACCGGCCTGATCGTCGAGGTCAGGCAAGCCTCCCGGTCCCTTCCGGATCACGCAACAGGGCGATGCTGCAAGGCGTCGCCCTTTTTGATTGCGCTCCCGATGCGGCGACAACTGGCCGAGGCCGCTCGCCAATGGCATCATCGCGCCGATGACCACGGGGGGTGAGCACGATCCGGACCGGCCGCTGGTGGCCGCGGCCACGGCCGGCGACCGCGCCGCGTTCGCCGAGCTGCTGCGGCGGCACTACGACCGGATCCACGCGCTCGCCTGGCGCATGACCGGCTCGCGCGCCGATGCCGAGGATATCGCGCAGGACGTGTGCTGCGCGCTGGTCGAGAAGCTCGCCGGGTTTCGCGGCGAGGCGAAGTTCTCGACCTGGCTGTGCGGGATCGTGTTCAACGCCTGCCGCGACCATCGCCGACGCAACCGTTCGCTGCACGGGCTGACCCAGCGGCTCGCCGTGCTCGCGGGCCTCGCGCGCCAGCCCGACGGCCGCGACCTGCACGACCGGGTGTGGATCGACAGCGCGATCGCCCGGCTCAAGCCCGCCTACCGCGACACCGCCGTGCTCGTCGCGGGCCAGCAGCTGACCCACGCCGAGGCCGCCGCGATCCTCGGGGTCAGCGAAGCGACGGTCTCGTGGCGCATGCACGAGGTGCGGCGCATGCTCGCTCCCGACGAAGCGGGCGACGCCTAGGGGCTGCGCGTCCCCCCACGAAAAATTTTCGGAGGCCTCCCAAGGAAATCCGGCGGGCACCCGTCTCAGGTGACATGCGCGGGATGATCCGGCGCAGACACCAGGGAGAGTTCCCATGACCCACGTTCGATCGAAGGCGGCCATCGCACTGGTCGCAGCCCTTCTCGCCTCCTGCGCGGGGGTCGACCAGCAGCAGGCCAGCCGCCCCGCGGAGACGCCGCCCCAGGCGGCGCAGATCTCGCCGCCGACACCGACGCAAACGGCGGACGAGACCCTGTTGTCCGACGCGCGCGCGCCGAACGCTCGCGCCGACGAAACGGACCGCATCGTCGTCACCGGTCAGCGCGTGCAGCGGCAGGACTTCGAAACACGCACGCCGGTGACCACCGTCACGGAAGGGAATCTCAACCGGCTGCCCGCGTACACCCCCGCGCAGACGCAAGCCCCGCCGCCGGCCGCCGCCAGGACGGCCTATGCTCCGGTGCCCCCGTCCGACCGGATCGTTCCGCCGCCCTACGGCTACCAGGGCCGCGACCGGTTCACCTCGGTCGAGCAGAACCCGTTCAAGGTGGTCTCCGAAGAGCCGGTCTCGACCTTTTCGATCGACGTCGACACCGCGTCGTACAGCTGGGTGCGCGCCTCGCTCAACAGCAACACGCTGCCGCAGCCCGACGCGGTGCGGACCGAGGAGATGGTCAACTACTTCCCCTACGACTACGCAGCGCCGCGCTCGGCCGAGCGGCCGTTCAGCACCAGTGTCGACGTGTTCCCGAGCCCGTGGACCGACGGGCGCAAGCTCGTGCGCATCGGCATCCGCGGCTACGACGTAGCCGGCGAGACCCGCCCGCGTGCCAACCTCGTGTTCCTGATCGACACCTCGGGCTCGATGCAGGGTCCCGGACGCCTCGACCTCGTCAAGCAGTCGCTGGCGATGCTGCTGGAGCAGCTCGGGCCGGACGACCGCGTCTCGATCGTCACTTATGCCGGCAATGCGGGCACCGCGCTCGAGCCGACGCTGGTGCGCGACAAGGGGCGCATCCTCTCGGTCATCCAGACCCTCGGCGCCGATGGCAGCACCGCGGGCGCCGAAGGCATCCGCCAGGCCTATGCGCTCGCCGAACGCAACTTCGATGCCGAAGGCGTCAACCGCGTGATCCTCGCCACCGACGGCGACTTCAACGTCGGCATCACCAGCCAGGAAGAGCTCAAGGGCTATATCGAGCGCGAGCGCACCAAGGGCGTGTTCCTTTCGGTGCTCGGCTTCGGCATGGGCAACTACAACGACGCGCTGATGCAGACGCTCGCCCAGAACGGCAACGGCACCGCGGCCTACATCGACACGCTGTCCGAAGCGCGCAAGACGCTGGTCGACGAGGCCACCTCGACGCTGTTCCCGATCGCCAAGGACGTGAAGATCCAGATCGAGTTCAACCCGGCGACGGTCGCCGAATACCGGCTGGTCGGCTACGAGACGCGCATGCTCGCGCGCGAGGACTTCGACAACGACAGGATCGATGCCGGCGACGTCGGCTCGGGCCAGACGGTCACCGCGCTCTACGAGATCGTCCCCGTCGGCGGGCCGCGCGCGATCGGCGACTTGCGCTATGCGCGGCCGCTCGCCCGGACGGACACGGGCAACAGCAGCGAGTACGGCTTCGTCAAGATCCGCTACAAGCAGCCGCACGCCGACCATAGCCAGCTGCTCTCGACCCCGATCGACCGCAGCTCCGAGGTGGGCAGCTTCGCCGATGCCCCGCGTGACGCGCGCTTCGCCACCGGCGTCGCCTCGTTCGCCGAGCTGCTGCGCGGCGGGCGCTACAGCGGGTCGATGACCTACGACGACGTGCTGCAGATGGTCAGCGCCGCGCGCGGCGACGACGAGTTCGGCTATCGTTCGGAGTTCGTCCAGCTGGTCCGCGCCGCCAAGACCGCCTCGGCCATGGCCCGGCTCGGCGGATGACCGTGCCGGCCGGCTTGCGGCCTGCCGCGGCTGGGCTGGAAGCCGACCGGACAATCCCCTAGCTTGCCGCCTCGCGCCTGCCGATGTCCGGCTGGCGCGGGGCGGGGAGCAAGCAGTCCGGCACGCGCAATGGCGATCGACGACGACCTCTCGGCTCTCATGCCCGACCCGCCGCCGCCGCGCCCGGCGCGACGCGAGGCGGCGATCGAGCAGGCCTTGCTCCGGTTCGACGGCGAGCCGGCGCCGACAGCCCCGGCCCGCGAGCGCCCGGCTGCGGTACGCGCGGGCTGGGGACGTCCGCAGATCGCCGCCTTGGCCAGCGTGGCGCTGGTCGTGCTGGTCAGCGTGCCGGTGTGGTGGGCGGAGCGCGACCGGTTCGCCGAGCCGCGTCCCCGGTCCGCGACAACGGCTCCGACGGCCGCAGCCGGCACGCCTGCCCCCGCAGCCCTGCCGCAAGTCGCGACGACGACGGCGGCTCCGCCGGCCGCCGCCCCTGCCGCCCCGACCTCACCCTCACCCGAACCCGCCCCGCCGGCGCCGCCCACCACGCTCGAATCGAACCTCAACCGGCTGCCGCAGTTCGTCCCGCCGCCGCCGTCCGCAACAGCCAGTTCGGCAGATGCGCTTGCGACGCGCGATGCGACTTCGTCGCGCCCGCCCGCCGCGCCGCCGC
>CBHWED010000245.1:0-4635 GCA_966112795.1 uncultured bacterium | reverse complement strand
TCCCAGATGCGCGCCGCGGTGTCGGTCCCGTTGAACTGGTCGATCGCGACGATCCCGGTCGGCGAAGTGACGTTGATCTCGGTCAGCCACTTGCCGCCGATCACGTCGATGCCGACGAACACCAGCCCCCGCGCCTTGAGCTCGGCGCCCATCGCCGCGCAGATCTCTTCCTCGCGTGGCGTGAGCGTGGTCGCCTCGGCGTAGCCGCCCTGCGCGAGGTTCGAGCGGAACTCGCCCGCGCCGGGCTTGCGGTTGATCGCCCCGGCGAACTCGCCGTCGACCAGCACGATGCGCTTGTCGCCCTCGGCGACCTCGGGGAGGAACGGCTGGACCATGAACGGCTCGGGCCAGACCTGGCCGAACAGCTCGGTGATCGCCGAGAGGTTGGTCCCGTCGGCCTCGACCTTGAAGATCGCCTTGCCGCCGTTGCCGTGGAGCGGCTTCATCACCACCGCGCCGTGCGTGCGCTGGAAAGCGCGCACGTCGTCGATCTTCCGCGCGACCAGCGTCGGCGGCATGAAGCGCGCGTAATCGAGCACGAACATTTTCTCGGGCGCATTGATCACGCTGCGCGGGTCGTTGACCACGAGCGTTGTGCCCTTGAGCCGGTCGAGCAGCAGCGCGGCGCTGATGTAGCCGAGGTCGAACGGCGGATCTTGACGCATGAGCACGACGTCGATGTCGGCACCGAGGTCGATCTTCCGCTGCTCGTCTTCGAACGCATGGTGATCGCCGACCACCCGCTGCACCCGCACCGGCGCGGCCCAGGCGGTGATCCGCCCGTTCTCCCAGGCGAGCGTGCGCACGTCGTAGTGCCACAGCCTGTGCCCGCGCGCCTGCGCGGCGAGCATCAGCGCGAAGCTCGAATCCCCTGCGATATTGATGCTTTCCAGCGGATCCATCTGGACCGCGACGCGTAACGACATTCCGCTCCCCTAGGGCTGCCAGGCGTTGACGATGTGGCGCGGCCAGCGGCCCGGCGCAAGCAGCAGAACATCGATGCGGACCGTATCCCCGGGCCGCGCGTAGCGATGCGCGACGGCTTCGGCGGCCGCAGCGACGCGGCGCAGGCGGTATTCGTCGATTGCCAGGGCCAGCTCGGCTTCGGTCGCGCGCCACTTGACCTCGACGAACGCGACGGTGCTCCCGCGCCGGGCGATGAGGTCGATCTCGCCGCGCGGGGTCTTCACCCGGCGCGCGACGATCCGCCAGCCCTGCAGCCGCAGCCACCACCCTGCCCAGCCCTCGCCCCGCCGGCCGCGGCGCTCGGCGAGTGCGCGCTTCACTTGAGCTCAAGCGCCCTGGCGTAGAGCGCCTTGCGATCGAGACCGGTGGCCTTGGCGACTTGCGCCGCGGCCTGCGAGGCTTTCGCCGTCTCGAGCGCGGCACTCAGCAAGGCATCGACGTCGACGTGACCCGCAGGCCGTTCGGCCGGCGGTCCGACGAGCAGCACGATCTCTCCCTTGGGCGGATGCGCTTCATAGTGCGCGATCAGCTCGCCGGCGCTGCCGCTGCGGCATTCCTCGTAAAGCTTGGTCAGCTCGCGCGCGACCGCCACCTCGCGGCCGGGCAGCACCTCGGCGATCGCCGCGAGCGACTTGGTCAGCCGCGGCGCGGTCTCGAAGAACACCAGCGTCGTGCGTACCGGCGCGAGCTCGGCGAGCACTTCGGCCCGCGCCTTGTCCTTAGGAGGCAGGAAGCCCGCAAACAGGAACCTGTCGCTCGGCAGCCCCGACAGCGTCAACGCCATCACGGGGGCGCTCGGCCCCGGCAGGCTGGTCACCGCGATCCCCGACGCGCGCGCCTCGCGAACCAGGCGATAGCCGGGATCGCTGACCAGCGGCGTTCCGGCATCGCTGACCAGCACCACCGCCTGGTCGCGCATCGCGTCGAGCAGCCGCGCCCGGTCGCGCTCGCCCGCGTGGTCGTCGTAGCGCCACAGCGGCCGCGAAATCCCGAGGTGTCGCAACAGCTTGGCGGTCACGCGCGTGTCCTCGCAGGCGATCGCATCGCAGCGCGCCAGCGTCTCCTTTGCCCGCAAGGTCACGTCGCCAAGATTGCCAATCGGAGTCGCGACTATATAGAGGCCGGGTGGAAGAGGTTCGGGTCGAGGGTCGTTCACGCGGCGCTTGTGGCCCAGTTGCAGTTGGAGCCGCAAGCATGTTGGCGTTGTCGAGACGGACCCTCGCCGTGGGGTTGCTCACCATTTTCCTCGCCGCCTGTAAGGTCGTCCCCGAAACCCGCCCCGGCCCGGCCCCCGCGCCGGCGCCGACGCAAGGTCCGGACGCGAACGTCCTCCCGACCGACACCGCGCGCCACCGCGTCGCACTGCTCGTGCCGCTGTCGGGCGAGAATGCCGCGGTCGGCCGCTCGATCGCCAATGCGACGACGATGGCGCTGCTCGACACCAATGCCGACAACCTGCGCATCACGACCTACGATACCGCGACCGGCGCCGGCACCGCCGCGGCGAGCGCGATCCGCGACGGCAACAAGCTGATCCTCGGCCCGCTCGTGCGCGAGGACGTCACCGCGGTGCTCGCCCAGGCGCGCCCGGCCAAGGTGCCCCTGATCACCTTCTCGAACGACACCTCGATCGCCTCGCCCGACGTGTTCGTGATGGGCCACGTGCCCGAGCAGTCGGTCACCCGCACGGTCGCCTTCGCCTCGCAGCGCGGCGCGCGGCGCTTCGCCGCGCTGGTGCCCAACGGCGACTACGGCCGCCGGACGGGCGACGCGCTATCGCAGGCGGTCGCCGGGGTCGGCGGCACGCTCGCGGCGGTCGAGCGCTACGACCGCGGCAACACCTCGATCGTCAGCGCCGCCGAGCGCCTCAAGGCGACCGGCGGCTACGACGCGGTGCTGATCGCCGAGGGTCCGCGGCTCGCCGCGATGGCCGCGAGCACGCTTCGTTCGGGCGGCGCGCAAGTCTACCTGCTCGGTACCGAGCTGTGGAGCGGCGAGGCCAGCGTCGCGACCACGCCGGCGCTGCGCGGCGCTCTGTTCTCGGCCGTGTCCGACAACCGCTTCCGCCAGTTCGCCACGAGCTACGAATCGCGCTTCGGCGAGCAGCCGTTCCGCCTTGCCACACTCGGCTACGACTCGGTCCTGCTGACCCTGCGCATCGCCCGCGACTGGCAGCCGGGCCGCGCCTTCCCGACCGGCCGCATGCTCGCCAGCGATGGCTTTCTCGGCCTCGACGGCCCGTTCCGCTTCCGCGACAACGGCGTCGGCGAGCGGGCGATGGAAGTGCGCGAGGTCGGCAACGGCGCGGTCAGTGTGGTCGACGCGGCGCCGAGCCGGTTCTGACCGGGCGCGCGCGGCGGATAACCCCGCCGCGAGTGCTTGAACCCGCGCGAATCCGCCCCCTATAGCTTGCCCATGTCAGACGACCTCTTCGACAAGCTGCCCGCAGGCGGCGGCGACTACGACTCCTCGGCGATCGAAGTGCTCGAAGGGCTCGAACCGGTCCGCCGGCGCCCGGGCATGTACGTCGGCGGGACCGACGAGCGCGCGCTGCACCACCTCGCCGCCGAAGTGCTCGACAACGCGATGGACGAGGCGGTCGCCGGGCACGCGACGCGGATCGAGGTCACGCTCGAGGAAGGCAATCGCCTGATGATCGCCGACAACGGGCGCGGCATGCCGGTCGACGAGCATCCGAAGTTCCCCGGCAAGTCCGCGCTCGAGGTGATCCTGACCACGCTCCACTCGGGCGGCAAGTTCTCGGGCAAAGCCTACGCCACCAGCGGCGGCTTGCACGGCGTCGGCGTCAGCGTGGTCAACGCGCTGAGCGAGTTCACCCGTGTCGAGGTCGCGCGCGATCGCCAGCTCTACGTGCAGGAATTCTCCAAGGGCCTGCCGCTCGCGCCGCTCAAGCCAGCTGGCGCGGCGCCGAACCGGCGCGGGACCACGGTGACTTTCGTGCCCGATCCGGAGATCTTCGAAAGCAAGGAGTTCAAGCCGCAGCGCCTGTTCCGGCTCGCCCGTTCGAAAGCCTACCTGTTCGCCGGCGTCGAGATCCGCTGGAAATGCGCGCCCTCGCTGGCGAGCGAGGAGGTCCCGGCCGAAGCGGTGTTCCAGTTCCCGGGCGGCCTGACCGACCACTTGCGCGAGCAGGTCGGCAGTCGCGAATGCGTGACCGCGGACTTCTTCACCGGGCGCCAGGATTTCCCGTCCCAGGACGGGGAATCGCAGGGCCGCGTCGAATGGGCGGTCGCCTGGCCGCTGTGGTCCGACGGCGCCTACAGCTACTACTGCAACACCGTGCCCACGCCCGACGGCGGCACCCACGAGCAGGGCATTCGCGCGGCGCTCGCCAAGGGCATCCGCGCGTTCGGCGAGCTCGTCGGGCAGAAGAAGGCCAAGGACATCTCGGCCGACGACATCGTCACCGGCAGCGAGGTCATGCTCTCGGTGTTCATCCGCGACCCGCAGTTCCAGAGCCAGACCAAGGACCGCCTGACCTCGCCTGAAGCCGCGCGGCTGGTCGAGAACGCGGTGCGCGACCACTTCGACCACTTCCTCGCCGACAACATGGAGCGCGGCCGTGCGCTGCTCGGCGCGGTCATGGAGCGGATGGACGAGCGCCTGCGCCGCAAGGCCGAGCGCGAGGTCAAGCGCAAGACCGCGACC
>CBHWED010000244.1:0-4664 GCA_966112795.1 uncultured bacterium | reverse complement strand
CTTCGCCGGCACCCAGCGGCACGCAGCCGAGGTGGGTGCACACGCCCATGGTGATCAGCCAGTTGGTGTGGCCTTCCTTGGTCCGCTCGGCGAGCGTCTGCGGATCGCGCAGGCTGTCGACCGGAACGGCGTCGGCCTTCTGGATCTCCGCCTGGGTCAGGTTGCGCACGAACAGCGGCTGCTTGCGGAACACCGCCTTGATCGCCATCCCCGGCTCGATCCCCGCAAGGTCGATCTCGGTGGTGGATTCGGCGAGCACGTCCTTCGACGGCGCCATCTGGCTGATCAACGGGATGAGCACGGCGATACCGCCGACGCCAGCTGCGCTTACTGCCGCGATGTTGATGAAATCGCGGCGTCGCACGCCTTCCCCGGCGGCCAGCGCTTCGGGTTCCGCGGTGCCTGTGGTGGTTGCCATTGCCTTGCCTTGCCTGCCGGCCCCGTGGGCGGCAGCCCGGACGCGGAACCGAAGTAATTCTGGACCCGTCGCGACCCATCCGAGGCCCCCGGGGGCGCGACTTGGCGGGGCTGATAGACGAGCGGATCGCGCATGCCAACAGGCATTTTGGCCCCTTTTTCGACGCTCAGCCGGGCAGTCCGATCAGCGAGAATTGGCGGCCGTAGGTCGGTTCGCCGCGGTGCGTGGCGCGGCGATAAGAGAAGAAGCGCGTCTCGTCGGCGTAGGTATCGAGCCCGAGGCGATCGACCTCCGCGACCCCCGCAGCGTCGAGCCGAGCGGCAACATAACCTTCGAGATCGAACTGCCAGCGATCCGCGCGCCCGGGCACGAAGAAGCGCTCGTCGGCCGCGGTGAAGGCGTCGCGGAAGCCGGCATCGACCTCGTAGCTCGGCTGGGCGATCGCCGGACCGATCGCCGCGGCGATACGCCCGGCGCGGGCCCCGAGCCGTTCCATCTCGCGGACGGTGTTCTCGATCACCCCGCCGTGGGCGCCGCGCCAGCCGGCGTGCGCCGCGCCGACCACGCCGGCCTCGCGGTCGGCCAGGAGTACCGGCGCGCAATCGGCGGTGACCACGCCAAGGAGCAGGCCCGGGCGATCGGTGACCATCGCGTCTGCGCGCGGGCGCTCGGCGAAAGGCCAGGGCCGGTGGACCTCGACGGCGTCGGGCGAGTGGACCTGGTAGACCGTCGCCAGCTGCGCCCCCGGGAGCACCGCCGCCACGGCTCGGCGGCGATTCTCGGCCACGGCTTCGGCGTCGTCCTCGGCACCGTGTCCGACGTTGAGCCCGGCAAGGGTGCCTTGCGAAACGCCGCCGCGCCGGCCGAGGAAGCCGTGCGCGAGGCCCTCGAGCGCGGCCGAGCGGATGACTTCGACCGGCTCAGCCAAGGCTGCGACTGACCTGCTCGTACGTGTCGCGGCTGAGCTTGGGCGCCGCGGCGATCCGCTCGAGCTCGGCGCGCATCAGCGCCGCGCGGATCGGCTCGGTGCGCCGCCAGCGGCCGAGCGGCGGGACGAAGCGCGCCGCGGTCTGCGGGTTGATCGGGTCGAGCGCGAGGATCAGGTCGGCGACCAGGCGATAGCCCTCGCCGCTTGTCGCATGGAAGCCCTGCGGCGCGCCGGTGAAGGCCATGTACAGCGAGCGCACGCGGTTCGGGTTGCGCAAGGTGAAGTCCGGGTGGTTGGCGAGCGCCTTGACGTGCTCGAGCACGCTCGGGTGAAGCGACTGCGCCTGGATCGCGAACCACTTGTCGATCACCAGCGGGTTGCTGCGGTAGCGGTTGTAGAAGTCGAGCAGCTTGTGCGTGCGCTCGGGGGTGCGCAGGCCGGTGAGGACCATGAGCGCGCCCTGGCGGTCGGTCATGTTGTCGGCCTGCTCGTACTGCGCGGCGGCCATCTCGGCCGCGCGTTCGGGCGAACCGGCGGCGAGGAAGACCAGCGCCTGGGTCTTGAGCTTGCGCGCGCCGCGCGCGGCCGCGCCGAGATCGTAAGGCACCGCGCTGGCACGGTCGTGGAGCGCCGCGAGCTCGGTCTCGAGCGCCGAGCCGAGCCAGCCCTTGAGCGCCTCGCGCTCGGCGTGGATCGCGCCCGGGTCGGCGACGAGCATCTGCTCGGCGAGATAGGACTGGCCGGGGAGGATCATCAGCTCGCCGCGCATCAGGTCGTCGAGCTTGGCGTCGGCCAGCACTGCCGCGAACGCCGCGCGAATCGCTTCGCGCCCGGTCGCGCGGTCGGCTTCGCCGAGCGCGCCGCCGGCAGCGTCGCGCAAGTGGCCGACGACGAGGTCCTGCATCGCCTCGTAGCGCGCGAACGGATCGTCATCGTGAGCGGCCAGGAACACGAGGTCATCGAGCGGCACCTCGCGCTCGATCGCGACCGGGGCCGAGAAGCCCCGATTGATCGACAGCACGGGCGGCGTGGCGAAGTCCGAAAAGCTCAAGCTTGCTTGAGCCTGCTCGAGTGTAAACAGCTGTTCACCCTCGTGTTTCCCGGATTCCCTGTCGAACAGTGCGAGCCGCAGCGGGATCGGCACCGGCTTCTTGTCGGGCTGGCCCGGGGTGGCCGGGACCTCCTGGCGGAACTGCAGCGTGGCGGTCTCGCCCTCGTGCTCGAGCCGGACCGAAACCCTGGGCGTGCCCGCCTGCTCGTACCACAGGCGGAACTGGCCGAGGTCGAGCCCGGCGCCGTCCTCGATCGCGCGGACGAAGTCCTCGCAAGTCGCGGCCTCGCCGTCGTGGCGGTCGAAGTAGAGCTCGCAGCCGGCGCGGAACCGCTCGGGGCCGGCCATCGTGCGCATCATGCGGATGACCTCGGCGCCCTTGTTGTAGACGGTCGCGGTGTAGAAGTTGGAGATCTCGCGGTAGCTGTCGGGCCGGATCGGGTGCGCGAGCGGGCCCGAATCCTCGGGGAACTGCACCGCGCGCAAAACCCGCACGTCCTCGATCCGCTTGACCGGCGCCGAGCCCATGTCCTGGCTGAACAGCTGGTCGCGCAGCACGGTGAAGCCTTCCTTGAGGCTGAGCTGGAACCAGTCGCGGCAGGTCACGCGGTTGCCCGACCAGTTGTGGAAGTACTCGTGCGCGACCACGCCCTCGATCGCGTCGAAATCGCCGTCGGTGGCGGTCTCGGGGTCGGCGAGGATGTACTTGGTGTTGAAGATGTTGAGGCCCTTGTTCTCCATCGCGCCCATGTTGAAGTCGCTCACGGCGACGACGTTGAACGCGTCGAGATCGTACTCGCGGCCGAAGGTGTCCTCGTCCCACTTCATCGAGCGCTTGAGCGAATCCATCGCGTGCTGGGTGCGCTCGAGGTCGCCGTCGCGGACCCAGATCGCGAGATCGACCTCGCGGCCGTTCATCGTGGTGAAGGAGTCGCGGTTGGCGACGAGGTCGCCGGCGACGAGCGCGAACAGGTAGCACGGCTTGGGCCAGGGATCGCGCCACTCGGCCCAGTGTTGGCCGTTCGGGCCCTCGCCCCGCGCCTCGAGGTTGCCGTTGCACAGCAACACCGGGAACTGCGCTTTCGGTCCGCGCATGCGCACGCGGTAGGTCGAGAGCACGTCGGGCCGATCCGGGAAAAAGGTGATCCGGCGGAAGCCCTCGGCCTCGCACTGGGTGCAGAGCATGCCGTTCGAGGCGTAAAGGCCCATCAGCTGGCTGTTGGCCGATGGGTCGATCTCGGTGACGATCTCGATCTCGTGCGTGTCCGCGGTCAGCGGCACGAGCAGGTCGTCGCCGTCGAGGCTCCACGCGTTGATCGCCTGGCCGTCGACGAGCACTTCGAGCGGCGTTAGGCCGTCGCCGTTGAGGCGAATCGTGCTGGCCGCAGGTGCCTTCGCGTTGCGCTGCACGGTCAGCGCCGAGCGGATCCGGGTCCGCTCGAGCCCAAGGTCGAAGTCGAGCGCGATCTCGGGGACCAGCCAGGCGAACGGCGCGTAGTCCTCGCGCCGGATCAGCAGGGGTTCCTTGGGCTCGGGCGCGGCATCGGCCATCTCGGGATTGCCGTCGGGGGTCGAAGGGGTGCGGGCGATGTCCATGAGCGGAACCTCCTAGGCGCTTTCGCTGCGCCGTCCAGCGGGTAGAACGCGCGTATGGCGCATCTGTTCATCTTCGGCCTCGGCTACTCGGCGAAGCGCATCCGGGCGGCGGCGGAAGCGCGCGGGTGGGCCGTCAGCGGGACCGGCAGCGACGCTGAACTGTGCTTCGAGGACGAGGACGGGGTGCTAGCCGCGCTCGGCACCGCAAGCCACGTGCTGTCCTCGGTCCCGCCGGGCGAGCACGGCGACCCGGTGCTCGCGCGTTACGGCGACGCGCTGCGGCACCCCTGGCTCGGCTACCTGTCTTCGACCGGCGTCTACGGCGACACTCGCGGCGCATGGGTCGACGAAAGCGCGCCGACCGGAGGCGGGAGACGCTCGGCGCGCAGCGAGGCAGACGAAGCCTGGCTCGGGCGCGGCGCGCGGGTGTTCCGGCTACCCGGGATCTATGGCCCCGGCCGCAGCGCGCTCGACCGCGTTGCGGACGGGCGGGCGCATCGGATCGACCTTCCGGGACAGGTCTTCAGCCGAATCCATGTCGACGACATCGCCTCGGGGCTGATCGCGGGATTCGCCGCGCCGGCTGGCGCCTACAACTTCGCCGACGACCTGCCGGCCAGCCAGAACGCGGTGATCGAGGAGGCCTGCCGCCTGCTCGGCGTCGCGCCGCC
>CBHWED010000243.1:0-4683 GCA_966112795.1 uncultured bacterium | reverse complement strand
TGTCGGAGAGGAACTCGCCGTGGTAGCCGATCAGCCCGCGGCTCGGCGCGGTGAACATGACGCGGGTCTTGCCGCCGCCCGAGGGGCGCATGTCGGTCATCTCGCCCTTCCGCTGGGCGATCTTCTCGACCACGGTGCCGGCGAACTCGTCGTCGACGTCGACGACGACTGTCTCGTAGGGCTCCTCGCGGCCGCCGGGGCCGTCGCGGAAGAGGACGCGCGGGCGGCTGATCGACAGCTCGAAGCCCTCGCGGCGCATGGTCTCGATCAGCACGCCGAGCTGGAGCTCGCCGCGGCCGGCGACCTCGAACGCGTCGTTGTCGGCGCTCATCGTGACCTTGATGGCGACGTTGCCTTCGGCCTCGCGCTCGAGCCGGTCGCGGATCACGCGGCTCTGCACCTTGTCGCCCTCGCGCCCGGCATAGGGGCTGTCGTTGACCGCGAAGCTCATCGCCAGCGTCGGCGGGTCGATCGGGCGGGCCTTGATCGGCTGGGTCACGGTCGGGGTGGCGATGGTGTTCGAGACGGTCGCCTTGGTCAGCCCGGCGATGGCGACGATGTCGCCCGCCTCGGCGCTGTCGACCGGCACGCGGTCGAGGCCGCGGTAGGCGAAGACCTTGGTCGCGCGGCCGTCTTCGACCGGGTTGCCGTCGACGTCGATCGCGCGGATCGGCATGTTGACGTCGAGCCGGCCGCTCTCGATGCGGCCGGTGAGGATGCGGCCGAGGAACGGGTCGCGGTCGAGCAGTGTGGCGAGCATGGTGAACTCGCCGTCCTTGGGCAGGCCGGGCTCGGGCACGTGGCCGACGATGACCTCGAACAGCTCGAGCAGGTCGCCCTCGCGCTTGTCGGGGTCGGCGCTCGCGTAGCCGGCGCGGCCCGAGGCGTAGAGGCACGGGAAGTCGAGCTGCTCGTCGCTGGCGTCGAGCGCGACGAACAGGTCGAACACTTCGTTGAGCACTTCGTCGGCGCGCGCGTCGGGGCGGTCGATCTTGTTGACCACGACGATCGGCCTGAGGCCGAGGCCGAGCGCCTTGCCGGTGACGAACTTGGTCTGCGGCATCGGGCCCTCGGCGGCGTCGACCAGCAGGATCACGCCGTCGACCATGCTGAGGATGCGCTCGACCTCGGCGCCGAAGTCGGCGTGGCCGGGGGTGTCGACGATGTTGATGCGGAAGGTCTCGCCCGATCCCGGCGGCGCCCACTCGACCGAGGTCGGCTTGGCGAGAATCGTGATCCCGCGCTCCTTCTCCAAGTCGTTGGAATCCATCGCCCTTTCCTCCACGCGCTGGTTCTCGCGGAAGGTGCCGGACTGGCGGAACAGCTGGTCGACAAGCGTGGTCTTGCCGTGATCGACGTGGGCGATGATCGCCACGTTGCGGAGGCTCATGGTTCTGGGTCTCTTGGAGAGGGGAATTTCGGCGCGGCCCTTAGGCGCTGCGGCCGGTTCTGTCCACCTCAGTGGAAGTACACGTCTTCGCTGGCCCGGTCGAAGTCGTCGCTTCGCCGTTGAAGCGCGGCTGCGGCGTCGCTCGCCGCGCGCGGCGCCGTCGCGCATTCGGCACGTTGAATCGCTCGCAGCATCGCCTCGCGGCCTTCGAAGGCAAGCCGCGCGTGCGTCATCTCGTGCGCCCGCACACCCGCGGCGAATCGGCGCCAGCGGTCGAGCAGCGCCGGGGGCGTGTTTTCCGTCTCGACCAGCCGCGGCAGGGTAATGGTGACGTCGAGTGTGACCCAGGCCTGGTCGAGCCGGCAAGCACCTGCCGGGCCGCCCGGCGCGTCCCACTCGAGGTGCCACGCCGTGTAGCCGACGACGTGCCCGCCGGTCTTCGGATCGATTGGCCCGGAACGCGCGCCCGCGGCGCGTATCTCCGCTGCCGTGCGACCCGAGACGTCGTAGTATACGAAGGTCATGTGGGTGTCGCTCGAACCAGGCAGTGAGCCGGCGCCCGCCGTCAGGCACGCCAAGCCGAGCGCGGCTGCATTCCGGATAGCTCTCAGATGAAGACTCACAGGGAATGCGTGCCAGCGAGGGCGCGCGGCGGCTATGCGAGTCTCATCGAAAGTGGAGCGATCAGCCCACCGGCCGCAGCACGATGTGGCCGACCGCGGTGTTCGAGGCCGGGACGTGGTAGAAGCGGTAGAGCTCCTCGACCTTCGGCCCGAGCGCGGCGCGCATGATCAGCCACATGATCAGCTCGATGCCTTCGGAGCCGGCCTCGCGCAGGAACTCGAGCCGGGTGATCGCGCGCAGCTCGTCGGTGCCGTCGGCGAGCTTGTCGAGGAAGGCGTTGTCGAACTCGGGGTTGATCAGCCCGGCGCGCTCGCCCTGGAGCTGGTGGCTCATGCCGCCTGTGCCCCAGACCTGCACGTTGAGATCGGCCGGGTAGCTGAGCACCGCGTCGCGGATCGCCTCGCCCAATTGCCAGCAGCGCTCGGCCGAGGGGGTCGGGAACTGGGTCACGTTGACCGCGAGCGGGATCACGCGGACCGGCCACTGCTCCTGCTTGCCGAACATCAGCGACAGCGGGACCGTCAGCCCGTGGTCGACGTCGAGCGTGTTCATCAGCGTCAGGTCGAAGTTGTCGATCACCAGCTGCTCGGCGAGATGCGCGGCGAGCACCGGGTCGCCTTCGACGATGGGGACCGGGCGGCGGCCCCAGCCCTCGTCGGCGACCTCGAACTCCTCGGCCATGCCGAGCGCGAAGGTCGGCACGACGTCGAGCATCATCGCCGAGGCGTGGTCGTTGTAGCAGAGGATGACGACGTCGGGCTCCTCGCGCTCCTCGAACGCCTTGACCCAGTCGTAGGCGTCGAACACCGGCTTCCAGTATTCGTCGCGGTCGCGCCCCTGGTCGAACGCGGCGCCGATCGCGGGAACGTGGCTGGTGGCGATGCCCGCCGTGATCCGCGCCATCAGTTGCCCTCGCGGATCGAGCGCTGGCCGTCGGGCGAGCGGCCGCCGGCGCGCATCATCGCGGCGTATTCGTCGGGGGTCATGCCGGTCATCGAGCTGACCGCCTTCTGTGTCGACCAGCCGTCGGTGTTCGACAGCTTGACGAGGAAGTAGATGTTGCCGCCGAGGTCGATCAGCTTGGTGAAGTCGCGGTCGAGCACCGCCTGCTTCTGCTCCTCGCTCATCCGGAACCGGTCGAGATAGGCGCGCTCGTCGGCGCGGAACGCCTCGCGGTTCGCCTCCTGCATCAGCGACATGCAGAACTTGTGCAGGTGATAGGCCTGCCGGCTGCGCTGGGCGTTGAATACCGTCGTGCCGGGGATGTCTTCGAGCTCGTCGAGCGAGTAGAGGCGAGTGCGCATGGCGGGGGGCTCCTGCTGAGTCCAAAGTCTACCAGAGCCCCGCCGGTTCCACCACCCGGGCTCAGGCCAGCGCGGCGCATCCCGCGAGGAAATCGCGCAGGCGCATCTTCGCCATCGTCGACAGGATCTCCGGCGTCGGGACCGTGAGGCCCGCCAGCTGCGCCGCGAACGCGTCGGGCGATGGCGCATCGAGGCTGTCCATCGTACCCGAGGGTGGGCCCGACACCGCGAACAGCAAGCCTGCGTAGTACAGCCGCGTCAGCATGGTTACTTGCGCGAGGCGCAGCGCCTCGCCGGTATTCGCCGGCCGCCCGAGCCACGCGTCGAGCAGCGCACCGGCCTCCTCCGGCGTCGCGGGCAGCGTATCGCCGAGGATCGCCACGTCGACCATCGGGTCGTTGCGGCACGCCGCCTCCCAGTCGATCAGCCACAGCCGCGCGCCGTCGAACAGCAGGTTGTGCGGGTTGGGGTCGCTGTGGCTCGAGACGTGGCTCGCCGGATCCCATTCGATCGCCGCGCACAGCTCCTCGAACGCGGCGCGGTGCGGCGCCAGCAGGCCCGGCGCGAAACGCTGCTCGGCGAGCCCGAGCAGGCGCCCGGTGGCGACGCGGAAATCCCACAGCTCGGGAAACAGGGGCGTCTGCTGCAGATCCCGCGCCAGCACGCCGAGCGCGCGGACGAGCGCGGGCCGGTCGCCGGGGAACTGCGCCAGCGGCACTGCGTCGATGAAATCCATAACCACCACGCCGCTGTCCGCGTCGACGTAATGCAGCGCCGGGGCGAGCCCCGCCTCGGCGGCGATCGCCATGCAGCGGTAGTGGTGCGGATTGCGCAGCGGCAGCTTGTGCACCTCGACGCGCAGCACGTGCTCGCGCTCGCCCGAGCGCAGGCGCAAGCTGGCAGCGCCGGAGGCCCCCTTGCCGACAGGCCCGAGGCATTCGACGGCCTGCCCACCGTAGACGGCGGCAAGCGCCGCAGCGACGGGGTCGTGGACCGGTTCCGGCAGCCAGGATTGCCAGGCCACGCTCACGGCCGCGCCGCCAGCGTCAGCTCGATGTGCCCGAGGTAGGGCGCCACGCGCGACGGCGAGCCGGCGAGCAGGACCTTCAGCTGCTGCCGCTCGGGATCGTAGAGCACCTGCAGCGAGATCGGGTCGGGCCGCGGCTCGCGCGAATAGAGCGCGCCGGGGAAGAACCGCGCGAGGCGCTGCGCGGTCTCGGCATCGACATCGTCGATGTCGACCACCGCGGTGACCCGCGCGGCCGGCTCATTCGCGGCCGGCGCGCCGGCGAACTCAGCGAGGTCGCTCTCGAGGATGCGATAGGCCTTCCCGATCCTGGTCGCCTTGAGGCGGCCCTCGCGGAT
>CBHWED010000242.1:0-4699 GCA_966112795.1 uncultured bacterium | reverse complement strand
ATGGCCGCATACAGCGCCGAATAGCCGCGCGACGCGGAGAAGCCGAAGTAGCTGCGCGCCATCAGGCGCAGGGACGCCATCGGGTCCCGCGCCCCGCCGGCCGCGGCGTCGACCAACGCCAGCCGGAACCGCTCGACATCGCGCTCGACCACCGCCTCGAGCAAGGCGAGCTTACCCTCGTACCGGCGATAGATCGTATGCTTCGACCACCGCAGCACCGCGGCGATCTCGTCGATCGTCGTGGCCGCATAGCCCTTTTGCGAGAACAGCTCGCGCGCCGTGTCGAGCAGCACCCCGGTCCGCGCGGCGGCCTCCTCGCGCGTCGGACGCCCACCGGCAGGCCGTACACCCATGGTCATGCTTTTCCGTCCTTCCGCATTGCAGACATGCTGCATAGCTGATAACGACACGCTTCCGTGCTGTTTCATATGACAGAACTCTTCTCGCATGTCCTCCCTTAGTGTTTCCGGGCTCGGCTGGACGACTCCGGAGGGGCGGCCGGTGTTCAGCGGACTCGACCTCCAGCTCTCCACCGAGCGTGTCGGCCTCGTCGGCCGCAACGGCGTCGGCAAGACCACGCTGCTGCATATCCTCGCCGGCGAGCGAGAGCCGTCGGCAGGCAGGATCGTGGCCGAAGGAACGATCCGGCTGATGCGCCAGGAGGTCCAGCCAGCGCCCGGTGCCACCATCGCCGACTTGTTCGGCGCCCGCGAGGCGCTCGCCGTCCTCCACCGCGCCGAAGCCGGCGAGGCCAGCGTCGACGACCTCGCGGTTGCCGACTGGACGATCGAGGAGCGCATCCGCACAGCCCTCGCCCGGGTCGAGCTGGCTGCCGATGCTGCGACCCCGCTCGTGACGCTGTCGGGCGGCCAGCGCACTCGTGCGCGCCTTGCCGCCGCGATCTTCGACGAGCCCGATTTCCTGCTGCTCGACGAACCGACCAACAATCTCGACCGCGGAGGCCGCGAAGCGGTTGGACGAGTGGTGGAAAGCTGGAGCGCCGGCCTGGTCCTCGTCAGCCATGATCGCGAGCTGCTCGAACGCATGGACGCGATCGTCGAGATGACCACGCTCGGCGCGGCCCGCTATGGCGGCAACTGGAGCCTTTACCGCGAGCGCAAGGCGATCGAGCTCGACGCGGCCGAGAACGATCTCGCCCACGCGCAAAAGCAAAAGGCCGAAGCCGCGCGCAAGGCCCAGCAGGCCGCCGAGCGCAAGGCGCGGCGCGACTCTGCCGGGGCTCGCAAGGGCGCGCGCGGCGACATGCCGCGGATCCTCGCCGGTGCGCGCAAGAATGCCGCCGAAGCCAGCGGAGGTAGCGGCAGGCGGCTCGCCGAGCGGCTTTCGACCCAGGCCGACGAGGCCGTTGCCGCCGCCCGCGCCAAAGTCGAAGTGCTGCAGCGGCTGTCGATCGTGCTGCCCTCGACCCACCTCCCGGCCGGCCGGACCGTTCTTGAAATGCGCGGTGTCTCCGCGGGTTACGACGCCGCCAAGCCGTTGTTCGAAGATCTCGACCTCACCATCACGGGGCCCGAACGGATCGCCGTCACCGGCCCCAACGGCGTCGGCAAGAGCACGCTGCTCAAGGTCGTGTCGGGCGAGCTCGCGCCCCTGTCGGGCCGCGTGAGGCTCTCCGCGACGGTCGCCACGATCGACCAGCAGGTGGGCTTCCTCGACCCCGACGAAACCATCCTCGAGAACTTCCGCCGGCTCAATCCGGGTGCCAACGAGAACATGTGCCGCTCGATCCTCGCCGGGTTCCTGTTCCGTGCCGACGCCGCGCTGCAGACGGTCGGCACGCTCAGCGGCGGGCAGATGCTGCGTGCCGGGCTCGCTTGCCGGCTCGGCGGGACGCGGCCGCCCGAGCTGCTCGTGCTCGACGAGCCGACCAATCATCTCGATCTCGAGTCGATCCACGCGATCGAAGCCGCGCTTGACGCCTTCGATGGCGCGCTGCTCGTCGTCAGTCACGACGAGAGCTTCCTGCGCAATATCGGCGTCGCCCGGCGGGTGCCGCTCGGCCTGCGCACAACCGCCGCAATCGCCGACTAGCGCATCACTCTCACGCCGCTCGAAAGGACTATCGCCATGGACATCACCGACCCCAGCCGCCGCGAATTCGTGTGCGCGGCGACGGCAGCAGCGACCTTGCTGCTCGGCGGAGGCGCGAGGGCGCAGGGCAACGCGCGGCCGGCCGCGGCAGCCGGTCCGCCGCTCGGCCCGATCCGCCAGATCGACGCCGGCGTGCTCAACGTCGGTTACCTCGAGATGGGGCCGGCCTCGGGCCCGCCGGTGCTGCTGTTCCACGGCTGGCCTTACGACATCCACGCCTTTGCCGAAGTCGCGCCGGCGCTCGCAGCCAAGGGTCATCGCGTCATCGTCCCCTACTTGCGCGGCTATGGCACCACGCGGTTTCTCGCGGACTCGACGCCACGCAACGGCCAGCAGGCGGCGCTGGCGGCCGACGGGATCGCGCTGATGGACGCGCTCGGCATCGACCGGGCAGTGGTCGCGGGCTTCGACTGGGGCGCGCGGACCGCGAACATCATGGCCGCGCTGTGGCCCGAGCGGTGCACGGCGCTGGTCTCGGTCAGCGGCTACCTGATCGGCAGCCAGGCCGGCAACGCGCGGCCCCTGCCGCCCAAGGCCGAGCTGCAGTGGTGGTATCAGTTCTACTTCGCGACCGAGCGCGGCCGCGAGGGCTATGCGGCGAACACCGAGGCGTTCAACCGGCTGATCTGGGAGCTGGCCTCGCCGCAATGGACGTTCGACGACGCGACTTACGCGCGGTCCGCCGCCTCGTTCGTCAACCCGGACCACGTCGCCATCGTGATCCACAACTACCGCTGGCGGCTCGGCCTGGCCGAGGGCGAGCCGCAATACGATGCCGTCGAGGCGAAGCTCGCCACCGGCCCAACGATCGCGGTCCCGACGATCACGCTCGAAGGCGATGCCAACGGCGCACCGCATCCCGAGCCGGCCAATTATCGGGCCAAGTTCACCGGGCCCTATGCCCATCGCACCGTCAGCGGCGGGATCGGCCACAACCTTCCGCAGGAAGCGCCGGCGGCCTTCGCCCAGGCCGTCGTCGACGCGGCGAAACTGGCCTGATGCGCTCGCGCCTGCTTACGGCCGGGTGTGACCTCAAGCGTCATCGAAACCGCGGAAATTGAAATCTGCCGTTTCCCAATATTACAAAGCTAATTCAATGCATTAGTTCATCCACGCCGCGTAAATCCGTGACCTTTGGATTGGCTGGTTTTCGTCGATCTCGATCCTCGTCGAATCACGGATAACTAGAACAAATCATAAACACCCAAAGTAGGAAAGCGTTTTCGCGCTGCCGCCATCGGCGGTCAGGCGAAGCCGGGCACACCGTTCTCCACGGTGAACGTTCGCAGCGTCGAGGTCGTGGTGTTGGGGTCCGTCGCGTCGGCGGCCGCGCGCATGGCCAGCGTGCTCGCCGCGGGGGTGACCTCGACGAGCGAGTAACCGCGCCGGCGGCTTTCGCCGAAGCGCACTTGCGGGCTGTTGCGGACCATCGTGTCGAAATCGTCGCCCGCGGTCGAGCTCAGCGAACCGCCGACGAAGACCGGCGCGATCACCGGACCGTCGGGCGCGATCGACATCTCCGAGGCGATGAACGCGTGGCTGTCGCCGCCGATCGCGATCGGATTTGAGATTCGCGCATCGCGCCAGAAGGCGAGGATCCGCTCGCGCGCTGCCGGGAAGCCGTCCCAGCCATCGCCCGCGAAGCCGATCACGCCGCTGTCGTCGGGCCGGCGCGCCTCGGCCATCATGAACTGCTGGGTCAGCACGTTCCATCGCGCCGGGCTGCTCGCGAGCTCGTTGAACAGCCAGCGCTCCTGCTCTGCGCCGAGCATCGTGCGCGCGGGATCGCGCCGCTCGGCGCAATCGGGGATGCGATTGCGGTCGGGCGATTGCGCGGCGCATGCCAGGTCGTTGCGATACTGCCGGCAGTCGAGCAATTGGAAGCGCGCCAGCCGGCCCCAGTCGAAGCGGCGGTAGATCTGCATGTCCGGCCCGATCGGGATCGAGCGGCGCCGCAATGGCATGTGCTCATAGTAGGCCTGGTAAGCCGCGGCGCGGCGCAGGAGGAACTTCGCGCTGTCGCCGCCGGCCTGCGAGACTTCGCCGTTGTAGTTGTTCTGGACCTCGTGATCGTCCCAGATCGTCAGCCACGGCGCGGCCGCATGGGCGGCCTGGAGATCGCGGTCCTGCTTGTAGACCGCGTGACGGCGGCGATAGCTGGCGAGATCGGCGGCAGGCTCGTCCGGATGGCGGCGCACGCGACCCTCGATCCCGGCCTTCTCGTAGATGTAGTCACCGAGAAACAGCACGAATGCCGGATCGTCGGCGACGAGCTGGCGATAGGCGCCGTAGTAGCCGGTCTCGTAATGCTGGCAGGCGGTGAAGGCGTAGCGCAGCGCCTGCACGTCGGCGCCGAACACCGGCGTGGTGCGCGTGCGGCCGGTCGCGCTGAGCTCGCTGCCGACATGGAAACGGTAGAAATAGGGGCGGTCGGGCAGCAGGCCGTCGATCTCGACGTGGACCGAATGCGCGGCCTGGGGCAATGCCCAGACCGCGCCCTTGCGCACGACTTTGCCGAACGCCTCATCCTCAGCCACTTCCCAGCCGACCGCGACGGCTTCGGCCGGCATGCCGCCGTCGTCCGCCA
>CBHWED010000241.1:0-4707 GCA_966112795.1 uncultured bacterium | reverse complement strand
TGGGAAGTGCGGCCGGAGCGGTCATGCCGCGGAGTTAAGGTGCGGCGGGCGGCGGGGCAACAAAATCCTCCCTTTCAGCGGGAAAGCGCGGCCTGTGCTCAGTCCTCTTCGGCGATCCGCACGCGCAGCCCGTCGAGCGCGTCGGTGAACGGGATCTGGCACGACAGGCGCGAGGTCGCGTCGCGATCGTCGCTCGAATCGAGCAGATCGTCCTCGTCGGCGGTCATCGCCGGCAGGCGGTCGGCGAACTCGGGATCGACGTGGACGTGGCAGGTCGCGCACGAGCAGCACCCGCCGCACAGCGCGAGCAGCTCGTCGAACCCGTTGTCGCGGATCGCTTCCATCACCGTGAGCCCGGCCTGGGCCTCGACTTCGCGGGTCTCGCCTTCGCGAGTGGTGACGATCAGCTTGGGCATGCGGGTTCCTTTCGAGCGCCGGGCTGCTACGAACTGCGGCCCGATTTGGCAAGCTGGCGGAGGATGCGTGCGGGAAGAGGACATCGTTGCGGGGCTCGATGCCGTGTCGGCCGCGGACGCGCGGATCGCGACGGCGCTGGCACGGGTCGGCTATCCCGGCCCGCGGCTGCGCGAGCGCGGCTACCGCACGTTGCTGCGCACGATCGTCGGCCAGCAGGTCAGCGTTGCCGCGGCGGCGAGCATGTGGCGCAAGCTCGAGGCCGCGCTCGGCGAGGACATGCCGGCCGAGGCGCTGCTCGCGGCCGACTTCGACACGCTGCGCGCCTGCGGGCTGTCACGCCAGAAGCAGGGCTATGCGCGCTCGCTGTGCGAGCTCGTGGTCAGCGGCGAGCTCGACCTCGAGCACCTCCCGGCCGACGACGAGGAAGCGATCGAGCAGCTCGTGCGGATCAAGGGCATCGGCCGCTGGTCGGCCGAGATCTACCTGCTGTTCGCCGAAGGCCGCCCCGACATCTGGCCCGCCGGCGACCTCGCGGTCCAGGCCGGGATCGGCAAGATCCTCGGCCTCGAGGAGCGGCCGAGCGAAAAGGCCACCCGCGCGCTCGCCGACGCCTGGCGCCCGCACCGCGGGGCGGTCGCGATCCTGACCTGGCACTGCTACAACAATCCGGCGTTGTAGGTCGCTGGCGAGCCGACCTCCTCCAGGATGTCGGCCCGCCGTGACGTGAGCTACGCCCCCGTCTCCAAGCTCCGCCGCTTGAGCAGCGCATCGGCAGCCGCCGCGGTCTGCTGGTAGGCGTGCATGCAATCCCTGGCCTCGCGCGCGTAGGCGCGCCGCTGCTCGGGCGACTTGCCGAGGATCACGCGCCGCTGGAAGGCGAACGGGGCGGACGGCGGCGCTTGCGGCTCGCTCGACGCGACCGCGATCAGGTCGAGCAGCCGCTGGAAATGGGCCTGGGCCGCGCCGGCCTTGCCCTTGATGCGGATCAGCTCGTGCGAATCGTGCGCGGCAAGCTCGTCCTCGGTCTGCGGCCGAGCGGGTTTCAAGCCGTCTCCGGACGGCAGGGCTATGCCGAGAAGCACGTCGTCGCAGGCCGCCACGCACTCGTCGCAGATGGCGGCATTCGGGCCGGCGATGAGCTTCGCCGCCTTCGACTTGTCCTTGCCGCAGAAAGCGCAGCACAGCGAAGCGCCGTCGGCCGAGGACGGCTCGGGCGCCTGTTCGAGGGATGGCACCGCCTCGATCTGGGCGGCGAGGACATTCCAGTTGCGGCAGCCGAACAGCTCGGCGATCAGCTCGAGGCTCTCGCTGTTGCTCAGGTCGACGGAACGGGTCTTGAAGGCCTGGCGCAGGGTCTGCGCCATAGCCTTGGCGTTGCGGAAATCACGCATGGTTAGCCTCTACGAAAGCGAACGGCTGTACCAGGAGCTTGCCTTGCTGGACCCGGTCGCTCGCGCAAAGGGGTTCATTGTCCAAGCGATACGTTCACCATCCCGTCTAGGGCGCAAGCGGCAGGTCGTATCCACCTGTCATCAGACTGGCGGCGGCGCGGAAACTTGTCAACGGATCGAGGCGCTCCCCCTTCCCAACCGCCGCGCTGCATCCTAGCTGTATCGCGAGCCTCATACAGTGTGTGGCCACCGGCGCCGCCACTGGCCAAGCCCCACAGGGAGAGACCATGTCCAAGACCGCAGCCGAGGCCGTCGCCTCCATTCCGCTGATCCCGCGCGAGACGCTGTTCGGCAATCCGTCGCGCGCCGGCGGCACGATCAGCCCCGACGGGCAGTGGCTCGGCTGGATGGCAGCCCACGAGGGAGTGATGAATGTGTGGATCGCGCCGGCGAGCGACCCCACGGCGGCGCGGCTGATGACCCGCTCGACCGACCGGCCGATCCCGACGTTCTTCTTCTCGCCGCAGTCCGACAGCGTGATCTACGTCCAGGACAAGGCCGGCGATGAGAACTACTTGTTCTACCAGGTCGATATCGCCAGCGGCGAGGAACGCACGCTGACCCCGTTCGAGAACACCCGCGCGCGCTTCGTTGGTGCCTCGCATGCGATCAAGGACCAGATCCTCGTCGGCCTCAACAACCGCGACGCGCGGTTCCACGATGTCTACCGCCTGAGCCTCGAGACCGGCGCGCTCGAACTGGTGCTGCAGAACGATGCTTACGCCGGGTTCCTCGCCGACGATTCGCTGACGCTGCGCTGGGCGCTCAAGCAGAACGCGGCCGGCGGCAGCGACATGTTCGAGATCACCGACGGCCAGATCGCCGAGACCCCGCGCGAGAGCACCTCGCTCGACGATTCGCTGACCACCCACGTCGCCGGCTACACCGCCGACGGCAAGACGCTCTACTGGCTCGACAGCCGCGGCCGCAACACCGCGGCGCTGATCGCCGAGGACACCGCGACCGGCGCGAGGACGGTGATCGCCGAAAACGCCAAGGCCGACATCGGCGGGACGCTGCGGCATCCGACGACCGGCGTCGTCGAGGCTTATGCGGCCAACTACTTCAAGACCGAATGGACCGCGCTCGACGAAGGCGTGAAGGCCTCGCTCGACTGGCTGCGCGAACGCCTGCCCGGCGAGTTCGGGATCATGGCGCGGACCGACGACGACAGCAAATGGGTCGTCGGCAACGATCCGCTGACCGGCCCGTCGGTGGCCTATCTTTACGATCGCGGCGCCCGGACGCTGACCGAATTCTACGTCACCCGGCCCGAGCTCGAAGGCGCGCCGTTGCAGCCGATGCACGCGCTCGAGATCCCGACGCGCGACGGGTTGACCATGGTCAGCTACCTGACGCTGCCGCCGGGCAGCGATGCCGACGGCGACGGCGTCCCCGGCGAGGCCGTGCCGATGGTGCTGCTGGTCCACGGCGGCCCGTGGGCGCGCGACGGCTACGGCTTCAACCGCGCGCACCAGTGGCTCGCCAATCGCGGCTACGCGGTGCTCTCGGTCAACTTCCGCGGCTCGACGGGATTCGGCAAGGCGTTCGTCAACGCGGCCAACCTCGAATGGGGCGCGAGGATGCACGACGACCTGATCGACGCGGTCGAATGGGCGGTCGGCAACGGGATCGCGCAGCGCGACAAGGTGGCGATCATGGGCGGCAGCTACGGCGGCTACGCCACGCTGGTCGGGCTGACCTTCACGCCCGAGGTGTTCGCCTGCGGAATCGACATCGTCGGGCCGTCGAACCTCGAGACGCTGCTCGAGACGATCCCGCCGTACTGGGAGCCGATGGTCAAGCAGTTCCACGAGCGCATGGGCAACCCGACGACGCCCGAGGGCAAGCAGCTGCTGATCGACCGCAGCCCGCTCCACCGCGCGAACGCGATCGTCCGGCCGCTGCTGATCGGCCAGGGCGCCAACGACCCGCGGGTCAAGCAGTCCGAAAGCGACCAGATCGTCACCGCGATGGAGAAGGACGGGATTCCGGTGACTTACGTCGTGTTCCCCGACGAAGGCCATGGCTTTGCCAAGCCGACCAACAACATCGCCTTCAACGCCATCACCGAGAACTTCCTCGCCACCTGCCTCGGCGGGCGCGCGGAGCCGATCAGCGGCGAACTCGGGGTGTCGACCGCCGAGATCAGGACCGGGGCGGAACACGTGCAGGGGCTGGGGTGAGCGAGGAGCCCTCATCCAACTGCGACTAGGTAGCAAGCTGCCAAGTCTCCCTATCCTTCTCCGCCAGCGGGAGAAGAAACAGCGCAGCGTCGCTCCTTCTCCCACTGGTGGGAGAAGGGTAGCGCAGCTTACCGCCGCAGGCGGTTAGCGGAGCTTGGACGAGGGCTGGCCTCGCCTCATTCAGACCCTCACACGGAAAACCTCACCCCAGCAACTTGTCGATCGCCCAGGCCATGTTGACGTCGCGCTGCGACAGGCCGTTCGCCTCGTGCGTGGTCAGCGTGACCTCGACGCGGTTGTAGACGTTCGACCACTCGGGGTGGTGGTTGTCCTTCTCGGCGAGCAGCGCGACGCGGGTCATGAACGCGAACGCCTCGCTGAAGTCCTTGAAGCGGAAGCTGCGGTAGATCGCCGAGGCGTCGTCGCGCAGCGTCCAGCCGGGCAGCTCGCGCAGCGCTTCGGTCCGTTCGGCTTCGGTCAGTTGGGCAATGGACATGGCGACCCTCCCCCTTCGCTTGTCGGCGTGCATGTCATGCCCTAACCGGGGCCGCCATGGAAGCGAGCGGCCTAACAGCCTCGGAACTGTTCTGCCGCAGAGGCGACCGCCTGCTGTTCGGCTCGCTCGACCTGTGGGCCGATCGCGGCGCGGCGAT
>CBHWED010000240.1:0-4801 GCA_966112795.1 uncultured bacterium | reverse complement strand
CGCGGCATCGGCGTCGACCGCGCCGGGTTCGACGCGGCGATGGCGCAGCAGCGTGCGGCCGCGCGCGCCGCGTGGAAGGGCTCGGGCCAGGCCGCCGAAGGCGAGCTGTGGTTCGACATCGCCGAGCGCGAAGGCGCGACCGAGTTCACCGGCTACGCCTCGACCAGCGGCGAAGGCCAGGTCGTCGCGCTGGTGGTCGACGGCAGGGAAGTCTCCGCCGCCGACGCCGGCAGCGAGGTTACCGTGCTCGTCAACCAGACCCCGTTCTACGGCGAGAGCGGCGGCCAGACCGGCGACGCCGGCACGATCAGCGCCGAGAACGGCCTGCAGATCGCGGTCCGCGACACCTCGAAGCCGCTCGGCCGGCTGCACGCGCACCACGGCACGGTCGAGAGCGGCACGATCTCGGTCGGCGACACCGTGCACCTCGCGATCGACGCCGCGCGCCGCGACCGCATCCGCGCCAACCACTCGGCGACCCACCTGCTGCACGCGGCGCTGCGCAACCGGCTCGGCGAGCACGTCACGCAGAAGGGCTCGCTCGTTGCCGAGGACCGCTTCCGCTTCGACTTCTCGCATCCCAAGCCGCTCACGGCCGAGGAGATCGCCACGATCGAGGCCGACGTGAATGCCGAGATCCGCCACAACGAAGCCGTGACCACGCGCCTGATGAGCCCCGACGACGCGATCGCCGCGGGCGCGATGGCGCTGTTCGGCGAGAAGTACGGCGACGAGGTCCGCGTGCTGTCGATGGGCAGCGCCGGCGACGGCGGCAAGAGCTACTCGGTCGAGCTGTGCGGCGGCACCCACGTGCGCGCGACCGGCGACATCGGCCTGTTCCGCATCGTCTCCGAATCTGCGGTCAGCTCGGGCGTGCGCCGCATCGAGGCACTGACCGGCGAGGCCGCGCGGCAGTGGCTGGTCGGCCGCGAGGAAGCGCTCAAGGCCGTCGCCGGCTCGCTGCGTACCGCGCCCGAAGAGGTCGAGGCGCGCGTCGTCGCACTGCTCGACGAGCGCAAGCGCCTCGAGCGCGAGCTCGCCGACGCCAGGAAGCAGCTCGCCCTCGGCGGTGGCGGGGCCGCCGCGCCGGCTTCGGCCCACGAGGACGTCGGCGGGGTCAAGTTCTCTGGCCAGGTGCTCCACGGGATGAATCCCAAGGAGCTGCGCGGGCTGCTCGACGACGCCAAGAAGCGGCTCGGTTCGGGTGTCGCGGCGATCGTCGCGGTCAACGACGGCCGCGCCACGGTGGCCGCCGGCGTGACCGACGACCTCACCGGCAAGCTCAGCGCCGTCGACCTGGTCCGCGCCGCGGTCGCCGCGGTCGGCGGGCAGGGCGGCGGCGGACGCCCCGACATGGCGCAAGGCGGCGGGCCCGACGGCGAAAAGGCCGAGGACGCGCTGGCGGCGGTCAGAGCGCTGCTCGCGGCCTAGTTACCCGCGCCGGCCACCGGCGCCGCGGGTTTCCGGTTCGCTGCCGCGCGCGGTATCGCTGCGCTCGGGAATCCGGTTGCCTTCGCGCTGCTGGCCCTTGACCGAGCCGAACTGCTCGCCGGTCTGCTGCTGCGGCTTGTTCGGGGCGTCGTTCGCCTGGTTGTCGTTGCGCATGGGAAATCTCCTTTCCCGATCAACGCACTGGGCAGCGCGAGGGTCCGCCTTTCGTCGAGCGCTCAGCCCGGCTCGGCCACGCTCGTGCGCAGCTTGGGCTTATGGTCGAGCTCGCCGCCTTCCATGATCCGCGTGCGGAACTCGTCGCGCTTCTCGTGGATCGAGGCGATCACCGGCCCCATCGCCACGCCGAGGTCGACCAGCACCGCTTCCGACAGCTGCAGCGAGGCCTCGAGCGTCTCGGGCACCGCGGTGCTCGCGCCGGCCTTGTAGAGCTCGGTCGCATGCGCGGTGTCGCGCGCGCGGACGATGATCGGCAGCGCCGGGTGGGCCGCGCGCAGCTTGCGCGTGACCCGCTGGGCGAGCACCGGCTCGTCCATGGTCACGATCACCGCCGGGGCGTCGGCCACGCCGAGCTTGTCGAGCATGTCCATCCGCGCGGCGTTGGCGAAGACCGCGTTGTAGCCCTCGCGCCGGCACTGGGCGACGAGATCGGAATCGGAATCGATCGCCACGTAGGGCTTGCCGTGGCGCGTCAGCATCTGCGCGACCAGCCGCCCGACGCGCCCGCAGCCGAGGATGATCGCCGGCGGCGCGCCGCCGTCGCCGGCAGCGGCGGGCGGGGCCTCCACCGCGGGCTCCACGCGCCGCGCGGTCACGCGTCCGAGCTTGGCCAGCAGCGGGGTCACGGTGAGCCCGATCGCGGTGACGATGGTCCAGAACTGCGCGGTCTCGCGCGCGATCAGCTGCGCGCTGGTCGCCGCGGCGAGCACGATCAGCGTGGTCTCCGACGGGCTCGCCATGAGGATGCCGGTCTCGGCCGCGGTCCCGCGGCGCGCGCCCATCATCCGCAGCAGCACCCCGGTGACCACCGCCTTGACCACGAACACCCCGACCAGCGCGAGCACGATCTCGGCCAGGTTGTTCCAGATCGTCAGCAGGTCGACGCCCATGCCGACGGTGATCAGGAACACCCCGAGCGCGAGCCCCTTGAACGGCTCGATGATCCCTTCGACCTCGGTGTGGTACTCGGTCTCGGCGATCAGCAGCCCGGCAACCAGCGCGCCGACGATCGGCGAGAGGCCGACCCAGGTGGTCGCGAAGCTCGCGCCGATCACCACCAGCAGCGAGGCCGAGAGGAACAGCTCGGGGCTCTTGGTCCGCGCGGCGAGCCCGAACAGCCGCGGCAGCGCGAGGCGGCCGACGACCATCATCGCCAAGACCACCAGCAGCCCCATCCAGATCGTGCCGAACAGCCCCTCGAGCCCTTCGCTGCCCGCATAGGGCGCGAGCGCGCCGAGCATGAAGATGATCGGGACGATGGCGATGTCCTCGAACAGCAGCATCGCCAGCGCCGCGCGCCCGACCGCGGTCTGGGTGCCCGAGATCGGCAGCACCAGCGCCGTCGAGCTCAGCGCCAGCGCGAGGCCGATGGCGAGCGCGCCCGACCAGGTCTGGCCGAGCAGCGAGAGCCCTTCGGCGAGCAGCGCGGCGCCGATCAGCAGCTCGAGCGCGCCGAGCCCGAACACCTGCCTTCGCATCGCCCACAGCCGGTTGAACGACAGCTCGAGCCCGATCGTGAACAGCAGCAGCACGATGCCGAACTCGGCGAACGGGGCGAGCCCCTCGGGGTCGGTGATCGTCATGTAGTAGAGCCACGGTTGCTCATCGACGAGCCGCCCGAGGCAGTAGGGGCCGACGAGCACGCCGACGAGGATGAACCCGATCACCGGGGTGATCCGGAACCGCGCGAACAGCGGGATGACGATCCCCGCCGCGCCCAGTATCACCAGCGCGTCGGACAGCAGCGGAGAGACGGATTCGCCATGCATTTCGGGACTATGGCAAAGGCCCGATGACCGGCGCAACCGCCGATGTCATCGTCGTTGGCGGCGGTCCCGCGGGCATGATGGCCGGACTACTGTTCGCGCGTTCCGGAATAAGCGTGCGCGTGCTCGAAAAGCATGCCGACTTCTTCCGCGATTTCCGCGGCGACACGGTGCACCCGTCGACGATGGAAGTGCTGGCCCAGCTCGGCCTGCTCGGCCGCTTTCTCGAGCGGCCGCACGACAGGCTGACCACCGCGCAAGTCCGCATCGCCGGACGCGACTACACGATCGCCGACCTGTCGCACCTGAGGACGCCGGCGCCGTTCATCGCGATGATGCCGCAGTGGGAGTTCCTCGACTTCCTGCGCGACGAGGCGGCGGCGTTCGCCGGGTTCGCGCTCGAGATGGAAGCCGAGGTCGCCGGGCTGATCGAGGGGAACGGCCGCATCGAAGGCGTGCGCCTCGCCGACGGGCGCGTGCTGCGCGCGGGCAAGCTCGTGCTGATGGCCGATGGCCGCTCGTCGCTCGTGCGCCGGCAGGGCCTGCTGCCGGTGACCCGGCTCGGTGCGCCGATGGACGTGCTGTGGTTTCGCCTCCCTAAGGCCGACAACGCGGGCGAGAAGCTGCGCGCCGCCGTCGCCACCGGCCGCATCGCGCTGCTGATCGACCGGCGGACTTATTGGCAGGTCGCCTTCGTCATCCCCAAGGACGCCGCCGGGGAGGTCAAGGCGCGCGGCGTGACCTGGCTGCGCGACCAGATGCATGGGCTGTTTCCCGATCTCGATCTGGCAGGCGGGCCGGCGAGCACCGACGACCTGCACTTGCTTTCGGTCGCGCTCGACCGGCTCGATCGCTGGCACCGCCCGGGCCTGCTCGCGATCGGCGACGCGGCGCACGCGATGAGCCCGATCGGCGGTATCGGCATCAACCTCGCGATCCAGGACGCGGTCGCGGCGGCCAACGTGCTCGCCGCTCCGCTGGCGCTCGGCGAGAATCCCGATCCGCTGCTGCACAAGGTCGAGCAGCGCCGTGCCTTGCCGACGCGGGTGATCCAGGCGGGCCAGAAGCTCGCGCAGGACGCCGTTATCGGCACGGTGCTGTCCGGCGCCCCGATCGTCGACGCACCGGCGGTGGTCAAGCTGCTCGACCGCGTCCCGCTGCTGCGGCGGATCCCCGGGCGGATTATCGGCTTGGGAGTGAGGCGAGAGAGGGTCCGGTCCTCGGCAGTATAAGCCCTACAGAGGGACATGCTCGAAAGGATCAGGGTACTTTTCACTTGACAAAGAGAACCAAATAGGTTATATGCTCGACTGTCAGGTCAGAGCTGGCACAGCGGCGGGCAGCGGGAGCGTCAAAGCGCTTCGCTC
>CBHWED010000239.1:0-4817 GCA_966112795.1 uncultured bacterium | reverse complement strand
GGTCGAGGACGCCGACGCGCACGACCTCTACGGAGTCATCGCCTGAGGCCAAAGTTTAGGAAAGTTTAGGCGAAATCGGGTTCTCGCCCGGCGGCATCGGGCGTTTGTTGATGAAACACTTACGGCGGCGCGTTTCCAAAGGAGGCGCCGGCGAATCGGGGTTTCACGCGTTCAAAGAGCTCGTAAGAACATAGCAGGAACATGGCGTGTAGGAAAGCGGTTTCTGCGGCAGCCTAGCGCGGCACGCGCAGCGCGGAGCCGACGAGCGCGGTGGCGTAGCTGAACGCGGACAGCGCGAGCATGGCCAGGATCAGCCACTGGTTCGCCGCGACCATGCGCGCGAACGGCAGCAGCAGCCCCGAGAGGACGTAGCCGAGCCCGCCGAGCATGAACGTCCAGCCGACCCAGCGGTTGGCGCGATAGAACGGTGCGGTATCGAGGCCCGGCCGGCGCAGCCACGGCAGCTTGGGCGTGACGTTGCCGACATAGGCGAACAGCACGCCCGCGACCACGTTGAACAGCCGCACCATGCCTTCGCGATCGAGCCCGAGCGGCGCGGCCACGCCGTTCGCGCGCAGCAGCGTGAACAGCTGCATCATCAGGATCAGCAGGCCGAACCCGGCCATCACCGTGCGCACTGCGCGGCCGTAGACGAGCAGTCCGCGGCGGGCGTCCTCGCCGAGCGCGACCGGCGGGCGGCGGCGATCGCGCCAGGCTTCGAACCCCGCGCCGAGCGCCATCGCGCCGAACAGCACGGTCACCAGGCCTGGCCCGAACCACAGCACCGCGGCCGAGCGCGACCTGGTCACTACGCCCGCGGCGGTCATGTCGACCGGAATGCGCGCGTCGAGGCCGAGCCAGGCCGTGCTCGCCGCCGCGAGCAGCACGCTGGCGCTCCACAGGACGAAGTAGATCATCAGGCTCTTGCGGGTCTCGCTCATGGCGTCAGGCCTTTTCGCTGTCGGGTTGGTGCCGCGCGCCCAAGTCGAGGCCGAGCGCGCCGGTGAAGGCGAGCAGCGCTTCCTCGAGCACCGAGGCGTTGAGCCAGTAGACGACATGCTTGCCGTCCTTCTCGCTGCCGATCAGCCCGGCCTCGCGCAGCACCGCGAAGTGGGCCGACATGGTCGGCTTGGAGACGTCGAAATGCTCGGCGATCTCGCCGGCGGTCATCGGCCGCGCCTTGAGCAGCTGGAGGATGCTGCGCCGGGTCGGATCGGCAATGGCCTTGAAGATCCCGCTCATGATTCGATATTTAGCTAATCATCAAATTGAGAAGACAGAAAGGTGGCGCCGCTTGTCGGGCGCGGTGGAGTCGGGTTAGGTTCCGCCCGCAGGGGAGAGACACCATGTCACGGATCACGCTCGCGGCCTGCGCCCTCGCGCTCGCCCTGCCCCCCGCCGCGAGCGCGGCGCAGGGGGCCGCCGAGGATCCCGCGCACGCCGCTGCGCGCGAGGCGGCACAGCGCAAGCTCGCGGCGTTTCCGGCGACCGAAGCGCTGCAGAACCACTGGGAGGCGCAGCGCCTGATCAACGGCGTCGCCGACTACGGCGCGGCGAACCGGGCCTCGGGGCCGGTGATCGCCGGCTATCTCGACAAGCGGTTCGACGAGGACTTGCGCGCGAGCGCCGCGCTGGCGCTCGGGGCGATCGCCGACCGCAGCGCGATCCCGGCGCTGCTCGCGCTCGCGCCCGAGCTCGGCGACGACTGGCTGCTGGCCTACAACGCCGCCGAGAGCCTCGGGCGGCTCCACGCGGCCGAGGCGCGGCCGCTGCTCGAGCGGCTCGCGCGCGACCACTGGCATCGCGGCGTGCGCCACAACGCGAGCCGTGCGCTGGCCATGCTCGATGGCGGCGCGTTCGCCCGGCCGGGCGTGCCGGAGGACGCTGCGCCGAGCGAGCGACAGGACGTGTTCGCGCTCTTCGCGCTGACCCGGCACGACGCCGACGTGGCGCCGCAATCGTGCGCGGTCCCCGATCGCACGCGCAGCACCGATACCCACGGCCGGATCGCGTGGTCGGGCCCGGCCGCCGCCGCCTTCGCCAGCGCCGCGCTGCCGCAGCGCTTCGCCGGCCGGTTCTCGGCGAGCGACAGCCGGCGCATGCCGCAGGACCTCGGCCAGGGCGGCGTGGTGGCGGTCGAGCCCGAGGCCTGGGGCCACCTCGTGGCGCTCAACGGCGGCGAGTTCGGCGGCGGCCTGGCCTACCTGCCGAAGTCCGGACCGGCGTTCACCCTGGTGCGCGAGCCGGTCGGCGCGATGTGGCGCATGGGCGGGCGGATCTACGTCGCCGCCGGCCTGTCGCACCTGCTGCTCGACTACGGGCACCTCTACGTGATCGACCCGGCCGGCCCGCGCGTCGAGCGCACGATCCGGCTGCCGGCGAGCCCGATCCGGCTGACCGCGCTCAGCGAGCGGCTGGTGGTGGTGACGACCGAGGCCGGGGACCTGGCGGTGCGCGACGACGGGACGCTGGTTGATGCGGCAGTGGCGGGGGACTGCCCCGAATAGCCCGTCGCCGTGGGAAACGCCGCCCCCTTGATCGCGTGTGCAGACGAGCCTATGGGCGCGTCCCCGGGCGGCATTCCGCCGTCCGCTGGAGACGACCATTGCTGGAACTTTGCAGATATCGGGGCTTCGCGCCCGCGCTGTTCCAGCCCTTCGCCTAGGCGGTTGTCCGCCGCGGCAGGGCTGAGGCCGGCCGCGCAAGCTTCGACAAACCCTTGAACACTTGACCGCCGGGCGCGTGCGCCGGGCGGTGGCGAAGCGAGTTGTCATGACCGAGAACGAGATCGTCCGCCGCATGTTGCGGCGGGCCATGTGCGGCGTCCCTGCGTCCGCACCCCACGCCAAGGCGCTGCTCGAATGGGCCCGCGCGCATGGTACCGCCCTGTTCGGCCTCAAGGCCGCGCAGGCGAAGAAGCTGACCTGGACGGCGCTCGCGCAGGCCCTGCGCGACGCGCCCGAAGAGTCGCGTCCCGAACGAGCCGCCGACCCCGGCGGCGTGCTGCGCCTCGCAGCCGATTTCGCGCGTCTGCTGCGGCTCGATCCGCTCGACAGCGCCGTGGTCGCGGTGCTGTTTGCCGCAGACCGGCTGCCGGGGGCGTCGAGCCTGACCAGCTTGCTCGCGCGCCGCCGCATTCCGCTCGCGCCGCTGGTCGGCGAAGTGGCCGGCGCCGATCCGGCCGAGGCCGAGCGGCGCGTCCGGCTCAACCCGCTCGTGCGCCACGGGCTCATCGGCTTCAATTCCGAGCGCCGCGAGCACGAGATCATCGTCGTGCGCTGGACGCTCGCGCGGCTGATCGACCGGCTGCCGCGCGATGCCGGCGAGATCGTCGAGCTGATGGTCGGGCCGTGCCAGAGCGCCGCGCTGCCGTGGCCGGCGTTCGGCCACGTCGAGGACGCCGACTTCCTGCGCCGGCTGCTCGAGGGGGCGCTGCGCGAGCGGGCGAAGGGGATCAACGTGCTGGTCCACGGGCCGCCGGGAAGCGGCAAGACCGAGTTCGTCCGCGCGCTCGCCGCCGCCGCCGGGATGGCCCTGCACGGCGTCGGCGAAGCCGACGACGAGGGCGAGGAGCCGACCCGCTGGGACCGGATCAGCGCGTTGCTGATGGGCCAGCGGCTGCTCGAAGGCACCCCCGCCGCGCTGCTGTTCGACGAGATGGAGGACCTGATCGGCGATGCGCAGCCGAGCGGCAGCGACTGGATGACCGGCCGCAAGGGCAGCAAGGTGTTCGTCAACCGCATGCTCGAGACCAACCCGGTGCCGGTGATCTGGACCACCAACGCGATCGGCAACGTCGATCCGGCGATCCTGCGGCGGATGAGCCACGTGCTCAAACTCGACCTGCCGTCGCGCGACACCGCGCTGCGTATGCTGCGCCACGTCGCGGACGAGGAAGGCGTCACGCCGGACAGCGGGTTCGAAACCCTGCTCGAGGCGGCCCCCGAAACCGCGGCGGTGCTGCGCGTCGCGACGCGCAGCGCGCGGCTGGCCGGCGAGGCCGACGGTGGCACGCGCTCGGCCCGAACGCTGGTGCGTGCGCTGCGCGGGCGCGAGCTGCCCGACGACGGGTTCGGCAAGGTCGACCTCGCGCTGTGCGTGACCGACGTGCCGATTGCGCCGCTGTTCGCGGCGATGCGCGACAACGGGCAGGCCGACGTCTCGTTGCTGCTGACCGGCCCGCCGGGGACCGGCAAGACCGCGCTCGCGCACGAGCTCGCGCGCACGCTCGACCGGCCGCTGATCGTCAAGCGCACCTCGGACCTGCTGTCGAAGTGGGTCGGCGAGACCGAGCAGCACATCGCGGATGCCTTCGCCGAGGCGCGGCGCACCGGCGGCGTGCTGCTGTTCGACGAGGCGGATTCGCTGCTGTTCGACCGCAGCCGGGCGCGCGCGAGCTGGGAGGTGAGCCAGGTCAACGAGCTGCTCACCTGGCTCGACCGGCACCCGCTGCCGGTGGTCGCGGCGACCAACCATGACGAGCGGCTCGATCCGGCGACGTTGCGGCGGTTCGTGTTCAAGCTCGCGCTGCGCGAGCTCGATCCCGCGCGCGCGGCGCAGGCGTTCGAACGGTTCTTCGGTGCGCCGGCGCCGGCCTCGCTGGCCGCGGTGCGGCGGCTGACCCCGGGCGACTTCGCGGTCGTCCGCCGGCAGCTGCGCCACCGGCCGGCGGGCTGCGCGGCGGAGATCGTCGCGCGGTTGGCGGCGGAAGCGGCGGCCAAGCCCGGCGGCGCGGCGCGGATCGGGTTCTGAGCCCCCTCAGTACCGGTCCGCGTCGAGGTCCTTGATCGCGTAGCTGAAGCTGTCGGCCGGGTACG
>CBHWED010000238.1:0-4828 GCA_966112795.1 uncultured bacterium | reverse complement strand
ATAGCCGCGATGGCCGAGGTCGCCCTCGAAAATGTCGCGCTCGGCGATCCATTCCTGCGACTCCTCGAACATGTCGCGGCTATAGGGCTCGAACACGATCCGCTCGCCCGGGCCCCAGCGGCCGGTGTCCATCTGCTCGTGGAAGCGCAGCGGGAACTCGTTCTGGAAGAAGTGGGTGTAAAGCTCAGGCCTGAGGTCGATGTCGTGCTGCGCGCGGCGCAGCGCGGCGTAGTACTTGCGCACGTCCTCGACGTCGGGCTCGCCGGTGACCATCGCGGCCATCATGAAGGTGGTGTCGATGATCTTGCGGAAGCCGAGCTGCTCGAGGAAGTAGTACGGCCCGCTGAACAGCGAGGCGGCCGGGATCTTGCGGTCGATCAGCAGCTCGAGCCGGCTGAACAGCATGCCGTCGGCGAAGCTGAGCTCGATCTCCTCGCGCGGCAGGTAGGCTTCGAGCGCCTGGATCGTCGAGTAGTGACTGCCCGACTGGTAGCCGACCGAGATCGGCACGTTGGCCAAATCGCGCGGGTGGCGGATCGGCGAGTCCTCGGGCACGAACACCGCGCACGGGCTGACCGAGTAGGCGTCGGCGAACAGCCGCCCGTGGCCCGCCGCGGCGGCGACGTTGACGGTCCAGTGGCAGGCGCACGAGACGTTGCCTTCGCGGCCTTTCTCGAAGGTCTGGTAGGCGCCGACCTTGTCGCCCTGCTGATGATTGCTCGCCTGCTTCGAATCGAACGTCTCGCGGAACTCGTAGTCGAGCCCTTCGGCAGCGAAGTAGCCCTTCTCCTCGGCGACCCATTCGTGGAGCCGGAAATGCGGCTGGATGATGAATTTGGACATGCGACCTCTCCTTGCTTGTTTCTTCAGCAGCAGCGGTGCGCCGCGTCGTCCTCGCTCACGCGGCGCGCGCGGATCATCTTCACGTGATCGTCCATCATCCGCCGCGCGGCGGCGGCATCACGGGATTCGATCACGTCGGCGATTTCGCGGTGGACCTCGAGAATGTGCCGCGCGACCGGCATCGTCAGCGTGCGGTTCTCGGCCGGCCACGAGACGTGCTGCAGCGACAGGAGCTGGGCGACGAGCACGCGGTTCTTCGACGCCTCGGCCACCGCCAGGTGGAAGCGCATGCACGAGCGCGTGTAGGCCGTGCTGTCCTCGATCACCGCCTCGTGCTCGGCGAGCAATGCGCGCAACTTGTGCAGATCCTCGGGACCGGCGTTCTCGGCGGCGAGCTCGGCGGACGTGGTCTCGATCGCGCGCTGCGCGTCCATCATCTCGCGCACGCTGGTTCCCGCCAGGCTGAGCTGGACCGCGAGCGCTTCGGAGAACAGCCGCGGGTTGCCCTCGGCGATGCGCGCGCCGCCTCCCGCGCCGACCTTGATCTCGACCACGCCGAGCGCCTGGAGCGTGCGCAAGGCGTCGCGCGCAACGATCCGGCTCGCTCCGGCGCGCTCGGCGATGTCCTTCTCGGTGCCGAGGAAGTCGCCGGGCGCAAGCCGCTTGTCGAACAACGCCGCGCAGACGTCCTCGACGATGCGCGACGACAGGGTGGCACCCGAGCGCGTCGGCTCGAACGACCACGGATCGGGCTTGCGCAGAGGAACGATCGCCATCGACTCGCCTTTCGCATCCCTCCTAGGCCGGGCCGTAAAGATGATAAAGATGATATCTTTCGATCGGGCGCGATCGCGCCGGCGAGAGAAGCCTCGTTTTTCGAGCGGATGTTAGGCCGGCCGTTCCGGGTCGAGGCCGGCGTCGGCTTCGACCACTTTTGCCATCGCGGTGAAGTCCGCGTCGTCGCCGTAAGTCGCCAGCGTGCGGTCGAGCAGCGACGCGAGGCGTTCGCCGGTCGGCAACGGCACACCCATCGCCCGCGCTTCGTCGAGCGCGAGGCGGGTGTCCTTGAGGCTGAGCTGGGCCGAGAAGCCGAAGTCGAACGTGCGCGGCAGCACCGCACGCGGCCACTTGTCGCGGGTCGCGGAATTGGCCCCAGTACCGGCGTTGAGCACCTCGATCATCCGCGCCGGATCGAGCCCGGCCTTGATCGCCAGCGTCATCGCCTCGGCTGTCGTGGCGATCGCGGCGAGGCTGAGCAGGTTGTTGGCAAGCTTGGCGACCTGGCCCGAGCCGGGCTGCTCGCCCATGAAGAACGGATTGCCGATCCGGTCGAGCGGCTGGCGGACCTCGTCGTAGAGCGCCTCGGGACCGCCGACCATGATCGCCAGCGAGCCGAGCTCGGCGCCGCGGATGCCGCCCGAGACCGGCGCGTCGAAGCTGGCCACGCCGCGCGGGGCGAGCAGGTCGTGCAGCTCCTGCGCGAGCCCGGGGCCCGAGGTCGAGAGGTCGGCGACGATGCGCGGAGCACCGCCCGAGATGACCTCGGCCACCGCGTCGCGCACGATCGGGGGTGTCGGCAGGCTGAGGAACACGAGGTCGCACTTGCGCCCGAGCGCCGCGGCCGAGCCCGCGGCTTCGGCGCCCTTGGCGACGAGCCCGTCGACCGCGGCCGGCGCGATGTCGTGGACCAGCAGCCGGCCGACGTGACCGACGAGACGCGAGGCCATCGGCGCGCCCATGCGCCCGAGCCCGAGGAAGCCGATGGTTTTCTTGGTCATCATCATTGGGTCCGGGCGATAGGCACCCGCGGCGCGAGGTCAACTCGGGCGATGTCGTTTTGCGTCGGGAAGCAGGCCAGCACGAGCGGGTCGTGGCCGGGTATCACGTGATCGAGCGAGCCGCCGGCCAAGTCCATCACGCGCGCCTGGGCCTGCGCGTAGCCGGCTTCGTCGATGAAGATCGGGAAGGGGATTTTCCGCGTCAGGTTGGCGTAAAGGTGCGCAGCGTCGCTGGCGAGGACGACGGTGCCGCGCTCGGTCTCGCAGCACACGACCATCAGGCCCGCGGTATGGCCATGGCACAGCCGCAGCGAGATGCCGGGCGCGAATTCCTCGTCGCCGGCATGGAACACGACGTGGTCGGCGTAGAGCTTGCGCACGAGCTGGGCGACCGGTTCGCCGTCAAACGGCGCGCGGATCTCGCGGTCGCAGGCGTGGCGGCCGGTGGCGAAGGCCATCTCGGCGTCCTGCACGTGGAACCGCGCGTTGGGAAACAGGCTCAGCGAGCCCGCGTGGTCGTAATGCAGGTGCGTGAGGATGACGTCCTCGACCAGCAGGTGGTCGATCCCGGCCGCGCGCAAACCGTCGTTGACCGAGCGCGTGATCGTGCGGCCGCGTGCCACCGCAGCATCCTCGCCGAACCCGGTGTCGACGATCAAAGGCGGGTGCCCGTCGCGGTGAATCGCCCAGACGAAGTAGTCGAGCGGCATCGGCAGGTCGTGGTCGTCGACCGGCCGTACGAAGTTGTCGCCCGCGGGCCGCTCGTGCCGCGCGTAGCGGATGGCGTCGATACGGGTGACCGGGGCCGTCATGGTTAACTCATGCAAACTTCAGCTTGATCGGCTGGCGGATCGGGCCGTGGCCGACCGTGGTCATCCACGGCTCGTACGGTCCGGCGAGCTCGATGCTCTCGACCTGGGCGACGATCGCGCCGAGCAGCGCCTGGGCTTCCATCGTCGCCAGCGTGCGACCGACGCAGCCATGCACGCCATAGCCCCAGCCGAGCGAGTGCCTGGTGTCGCGGTCGAGCCGGTACGCATCGGGCGCGTCCCAGAAGCGCGGGTCGCGGTTGGCGGCGGCGAACATCAGGCCGCAGCGGGTGCCCGCCGGGATCACGTAATCATCGACCTCGACCTCGCGCGTGGTGATGCGGCCGGCCATGCGGCTCGGCGAATCCCAGCGCAGCGATTCGTCGAACGCGGCGCGGACCTTCTTCGGCTCGGCGCGGAGCTTGGCATATTCCTCGGGGAACTCGGCCCAAGCGCGCAAGGCGTTGGCCATGGTGATGAAGGTGGTGTCGGCGCCGGCGCTGAGCACGGTCTGCAGCAGCAGCTTGGCTTCGGGCAGCGTGACCTGGCCGCTGTCCGAAGCGGCGTAGATCGTCTCGCCGATGCCCTCGGGATCGAGCGCCGACCGCTCGCACTGGGTTTCGAGCCAGGCGATGACCGCCGAGTAGTCGTGCTGCATCGCCTGGTCGAACAGCTCGCCGGGCGGGCCCATCGTCGCCCAGACCATCTCCGAGAAGCCGTGCATGTGCTCGCGGCCTTCTTGCGGGAGGCCGAGGATGTCGGGGAGGACCTGGAAGACGTAAGCTTGGCTAACTTCACCCACAGCATCCACGGCGTCACCCTCGCGGGCGCGCAGGCGGTCGAGAAGCTCGGCGGCGCGGGCCTCGAAGATCGCCTTGACCCGTTCGAGCGCGCGCGGGCTCAGCGCGTCGGCGATGACCTTGCGCACCTGGGTGTGGCGCGGCGGGTCGTCGGTCAGCAGGATCTCGGGGCGGGGCGAGGTCGGGTCGTGCCACGGGCGCGAGGTCGAGGAGAACGCCTTCCAGTCGAGCAATCCGGCGGCGACGTGCTCGTGGCGGCCGAGCATATGCGTGCCGTCGGCGAGGCGCACCACGGGGGCGAACTCGCGCAGCGCATCGTCGACCTCGCGTGCGTTGCGCACGGCGTCGGGGGTGAAGATGTCGAGCTCGTATCCGGGGATCGTCTTCGTCACAGGCCGAGCCCGTCGAAGCGCACGTCACCCTCGCCGTGGGTGGTGATGTGCCCGGCGGTCGGCTCGGCGAAATGCGCGCCGATCACCATGACGCCGCTGTCGGCGTACTTGTCGACGAAGCCGATGCGCGTCTGCCGGCCGGCTTCCTTGTCGAGGTCGAAAGTCGCGGCGCGGTGGGGCATCGCGCATTGCATCGGGTGATGCAT
>CBHWED010000237.1:0-4895 GCA_966112795.1 uncultured bacterium | reverse complement strand
GCGGCCGGAAAGCGTCGCCTTGGCAGGCAGAACCGTCACCTTGCTTCTCCAAAAACTGTCGCCTTGCGGCCTGGTGGACGTATCGGGGGGCTTTCAGAGTGCCGCGGACTGGGGTTCGCGGGCGTTAGAAAATTGGAGTAGAACATAACATGAACATTGGCGGAAGTCAAGCTGGCGAGGAGGGCCGCCTCGCGTTTTCGCGGCGAAGCCGCAAATATGAATCACGCGAAGATGCGAAGACGCGAAGAGGCCGCGTGCAACGCCGAGGACGTGCGCGACTTCTTTGCGTCTTTGCGTCTTCGCGTGAAAAACATGGCGGCTGCGCCGCCGGGTATTCGGAAGGCGATTGGCTTTTGCCGGTGAGGGGTGACGCGAGGCCGTTCGGCCCCGCTCCCCGACCCTTCCGCGGAGGGCGGGGCGATCGCATTTCGCTGCTCTGCCCGCTCCCCTCTTTATTCGTCATCCTGAACTTGCTTCAGGACCCATCGCGCCCCGCCCATGGAGCCCGCAGGGAGTGGAACACCTTGCGGCACGGCGGGTCGAAATCGACAGCTCCGTGGGGGTGGCGAAATGGGTCCTGAAACAAGTTCAGGATGACGAGGAAGGAAGGGGGGGCGATCTGCGATCGCCCTGCCGCCGGGGAGGCCGGGGCGGGGCGCTTGCTTCCGGGGATCAGGCGTAGCTGACGACCTCGAACTCGATGCCGTCCCAGTCGAAGAAGTAGAACCGCCGGCCGGGGTCGTAGTCGTCGTGGCCGAACGGGGCGAGGCCGTGCTCGATCACCACCGCCTCGGCGGCGTCGAGATCGTCGACCAGCAGCCCGACGTGGTTGAGCGGGCGGCCCTTGCGCTGCCCGGCGTGATCGGCGTGGTCGGTGTACAGCGCGAGGTAGGTGCGGTCCTCGCCGACGTGGATCGTCTCGCCGCCGTTCATCGCGGCGCCGCGCCAGCGTTCGTGCCAGCCGAGCAGTCTTTCGAACAGCGCAGCCGCGCGTTCGATGTCGCTGACGGTCAGATTGACGTGTTCGATGCGTCCTTGCGGCATCGCGCAAAACTCCTGCAACAAAGTCCTGTTTTGCTTGGCGGTGCGCCGGGCTTCGGGGGATCGGCGAATCAGCAAGCTTGCCCCTTGTGCAACCTCAAGCTAACTTGAGGTCAACCAGAATATAATCGGGGAGGTCGCATGGCAGAGGACCGCTTCATCACCATTGGCCAGCTCGCTGCGCGCACCGGCGTGGCGGTATCGGCGATCCGCTTCTACGAGGAGAAGGGCCTGCTGCAGTCGCTGCGCACGAGTGGCAACCAGCGCCGCTTCCTGCGCTCGGACATCCGCCGCGTCAGCTTCATCCTGATCGCGCAGAAGCTCGGCCTCGCGCTCGCCGAGATCGAGGGCCAGCTCGCCAAGCTGCCGCAAGGGCGCGCACCGACGCTCAGCGACTGGCAGCAGATCAGCCGGCGGATGCGCTTCGAGATCGACCAGCGGATCAACCTGCTGACGCGCACGCGCAACCAGCTCGACCAGTGCATCGGCTGCGGCTGCCTGAGCCTGCAGAAATGCCAGCTCTACAACAAGGACGACCGCCTCGGCGCGAAGGGCGCCGGGCCGCGGGCCATTCTCGGCTGAAGGGGGTTCGCCGCCAGCGACCAAAAGGGGAAGGGCAGTCGCTGGCGGCGAGAGGGAAGCGCGGAACCGTCGTGGCCAAGGGGGAGGAAGCCTGCGACGGCCAGGTATGCGACCCTGGAGGGGAGGGGGGTACCGAACCTCCGCGCTTGGACTGCGCATATAGGGAGCGCGCGGTAACCATGCTTTGCAATGCGCGCCAATCAGTTGCCAATTGGTACCGCTACCATTCGGACGCGTAGCGGTTGCCTCGCGCCGGGCCTGCGGCCACAGTGCGGCGAGAGGAGACGCCATGAGCAAGCTCAAGCGGAAGGAATACCTCGAGGCGCTCGAGCCGATGCAGCGCGAGCTGATCGGCCTCGCGCGCTGGGCGAGCGTCACCAGGGCGCGCGTGGTGGTGCTGTTCGAAGGGCGCGACAGCGCCGGCAAGGGCGGGGCGATCGAAGCGATCCGCGAGCATCTCAATCCGCGCCAGTGCCGCCTGGTCGCGCTGGCCAAGCCGAGCGACCACGAAGCCGGGCAGTGGTACTTCCAGCGCTACATCGCGCATCTCCCCGCGGCGGGCGAGATCGTGCTGTTCGACCGCTCGTGGTACAACCGCGCCGGGGTCGAGCGGGTCATGGGCTTCGCCACGCCCGACGAGGTCGACGCGTTCCTCGAGGCGGCGCCGGTGTTCGAGAAGCTGCTCGTCGACGACGGCATCCTGCTGTTCAAGTACTGGCTGTGCTGCGACCAGGACAAGCAGGAGGAACGCTTCGCCGAGCGCCGCGACGATCCGCTCAAGGGCTGGAAGCTGTCACCGATCGACGCGGTCGCGCGGCAGAAGTACGACGACTACACCGCGGCGCGCGAGGCGATGCTCAAGGCGACCCACACCGGGTGGGCGCCGTGGACGCTGGTCGACTTCAACGACCAGAAGATCGGCCGCCTGACGCTGATCCGCGACCTGCTCGACCGGATTCCAGACACGCATTGCGAGGACCCGCCGGTCGAGCTGCCGCCGCTCGGGAAGAAGCCGAGCGAGGAACGCTATCGCGTGCTCAAGCCGCTGAAGAGCTACGAGCCCTAGCCGCCTGCCTCAGGCCGCGCGGGCGAGGCTGGCCTTGAGCCGTTCGAGCACGGCCTCGTGGAGCAGCTGCTCGAACTCGATGCCGGCGAGGTCGCCTTCGACCCAGCTCACCCGCGCGGGCTGGTAGCTGAGCCCTTCAAGGCGGACGAGGACGCGGTCGCCGGTTCCCGCCGACCACGCCTGGCGGCGGACCATGCAGCCGATCGGCGAAAGGTCGAGCACCGACAGCTCCATCGTCGCGCCCGACTGTGAACGACACTTTGCCTTCATGGCCTGGTCCCTGACGTTTGGCGCTCGATGGGGGCTGCGAGCGACCGGATTGTCCTCCGATAAGGTTCACCGCGCTTTGAGGAGGCCGGCTAATCCAGCCCTAGCGAACAGGGTGAACGCCGCGGAAACCGTCCCGCGGCGTCGATGATCGGCCAGGGGAATGCCCCTTGGGGTCAGGGGCTCGAGGGCAGCTCGTCGTCGTCGTCGTCGAAGATGACGAAGATGCCGATCACCAGCAGGACCGCGACGATGCCGATGATGACGAAGACGTTGTCGAACAGTTCGTCGGATTGCCCGACGTCGGCGCCGCTTCGCGCCGCGGGCGCATCGGGTTGCCGGGCGCCAGCCGCGGTTGCCGAAACCAACAGGCTGCCAGCCACTATCGCCGAGATGAAGGGAGCGCGCATCATGATCCTCCGCTTGCCGAGCGGCTTGGTTCTACGAATCGGCGCTCGCCCGACCAATGGGGGACAACCCCGAGGCGCGCGGTGAAAGACACTGAGAAACGGGCGATCCTGGGGGAGTCTTTCCCTGAGGCCTATTCGGCGGCGAGCGTTTCCTCGGCGCCGGCGAGGCCCGCTGACAACCCGCTTGGGCCGAGTCCATTCCGCTTGCGAAAGCAATCGGATATTCCGATCCGGCAAGGGGGTGCCAGGGTTTTGGCAGAACGGGGAGGACACCAGCATGCAACGTTGTCGGCCAAGCTGGGCGAAGCAGGCGAGCACGATCTGCGCGGCGCTCGGGACCGCGGCGCTCTGCGCCACCGGGTTGCACGCGCAGCAGGAGGTCCCGCGCCATGACGGCGGCGTGCCGGTCGCCCCGACCGGCGTGGCCGACAATCCGCTCGGCGAAGGCCCTTTTCGCTATCGCACCGCCGAAGGGATGGACATCCGGGTGGAGGTGGTCGCGCGCGATATCGAGTATCCGATGGCGCTGGCCTTCCTGCCCGGCCGCGACATGCTGATCGTCACGCGCAAGGGCGAATTGCGTCTGCTGCCGCCGGGCAGCTCGCGCACCCGCTTGATCGAAGGCGGGCCGGTGGGCGTGTTTGCCGGGGAGTCCGGCGGTCTCGGCACTTCGCACGCCTATGTCGACATTGCCCTCGATCCCGACTTCGCCAGCAACCGCTACGTCTACATCGCCTATAACAAGCCCGAAGGCGAAACCGGCCGGGTGCTGGCGCTGGGCCGGGGGCGGTGGACCGGCGAGCGGATCGAAGGCTTCGCGGACATCTGGGTCGCGCCTGCCGGCGTGTCAGGCGTGATGCGGCTGGCGTTCGCCCACGACGGCACGCTGTTCTTCACCACCTCGGGCGCCGACCCGCAGAACCTCGGCACCGCCGGCGGCAAGGTGCTGCGGATCAACCCCGACGGGTCGATCCCGGCCGACAATCCGTTCGCGAACAACCGCGCGGCGCGCAAGGACGTCTACTCGTTCGGCCACCGCGGCGCGCTCGGCCTCGCGGTGCATCCGCGCACGGGCGCGGTGTGGGAAAGCGAGAACGGGCCCAACGGCGGGGACGAGGTCAATGTGATCAAGCCCGGGCTGAATTACGGCTGGCCTTACGTGAGCCTCGGGCGCACCTACACCGGCCCGTGGCAGTCGCAGCGCCCGGGCCACGAGGTGTTCGAGCCGCCGGTGGTCTACTGGATGCCGGCGATCGCCGTCTCCGGGCTGATGTTCTACACCGGCGACGCCTTGCCGAAATGGAAGGGCGACGTGTTCGTCGGCGCGCTGCGCACCGGCGAGATACCGGGCACTGGCCACCTCGAGCGGATCCTCGTCAACGAGAACATGGAGGAGCTGCGGCGCGAGACGCTGCTCTATGATCTCCACCAGCGCGTGCGCGACGTGAAGCAGGGGCCGGAGGGGTACATCTACCTCGCGGTCGAGCAGAAGGACGGCAGCATCCTGCGGATCGTGCCGGACGGCTGAG
>CBHWED010000236.1:0-4938 GCA_966112795.1 uncultured bacterium | reverse complement strand
GGCCAGGCCATGACCGTGGTGCGGCGCATGTCGCGGCGCTGGTGGACGTCGTCGTATTCGCCGCCGCGGTGCATCGTGCTGAAGTTGTCCCAGATCACGAGGTCGCCCGGGCGCCAGGTGTAGGCGAAAGTGAACTGCGGCTGGGTCGCATGGGCCATGAGCTCGGCGAGCAGCGCCCGGCCCTCCTCCCGATCCATGCCGACCACGTCGCGGGCATGGCTGGCGATGTAGAGGCTCTTGCGGCCCGAGCCCGGATGCACATGGACCAGCGGGTGGACGGCCTGGGGCTGGCGGTCCTCGATCTCCTCCTCGCTCACCGGATAGCCGGCGCGGCGGCGCGAGAACCACCACGAGTGGAGCGCCTCGAGGTCCTCGATGCGCTGCTTGGTCCCGTCCGGCAGCGCATCGTAGGCCGCGCGCATGTCGGCGAAGTACGTCTCCCCGCCTTCCGAAGGCACCTCGTGGGCGAGCAGCAACGAGTAAGTCGTGCGATCCTTGGTGAACGAGGAATCGGTGTGCCAGAGGCGGTCGCCGGCGCGGCGATGGCGGGCGAGCTCGTCGTCGCTGATCTGGCCGTCGGCGGTCAGGTTGCCGGCGTCGAACAAGTGCGGATAGCCGAAGCGCGGCTTCATCGTCGACGAAGCCGGGGTGGTCCACAGGTTGCCGAAGGTGCGGCTGAACCAGACGTGGGTCTGGTCGGTCAGGCCGCTCTCGGGAAACGCGAGCACGCCATAAGTCGCGATCGCCGAGACCAGATCGGCCTCGGTTTCCGGCGAAAGCGGCTGGTTGAGATCGATGCCGGTGATCTCGGCGCCGAATCCCGGGGTGATTTCCCTGAGCTCCATCGTTGCCCGCGCCCTTTCGTGCTCCTCGGCGCCGGCCTCGTCGGACCGGTTCTGCGAAAAGCTATTACAACTTTGCGGTTGCGTGAAGCGGGTCGCAAAGGACAAACCGGCCGCGGGAGAGAATGTGCCGATGGGCCGTGTCGCGGGTCTGCATCACCGGTTGCGGATGGTCGCACTGGCCGTGGCGCTGGCGCTGCTCGGGCCAAGGGCGGCAGCGCTTACGAACGCCGAACCGGGCGTGACGACCTCATACGGCTACGCGGTGTTCGGGGCGCTCAAGTACGGCCCGGGGTTCGACCACTTCGACTACGTCAATCCCCACGCGCCCAAGGGCGGCAGCTTTCGATCGGCCGAGCTCAACACCTTCGACAGCCTCAACCAGGTGCCGCTGATCGGCATCTTCCCGACCTCGGTCTTCCTGCTTTCGGACACGCTGATGCGGCAGAGCCGCGACGAGCCGGCATCGTTCTACTGCCTGATCTGCAAGACCGTGTCGTGGCCGGCCGACAAGTCGTGGGCCGAGTTCGAGCTCGATCCGCGGGCGCGCTTCCAGGACGGGCACCCGATCACGGTCGACGACGTGATCTTCTCGGTCAATCTCGGCAAGGGCCTGTCGCTGCCCGCCTACGTGCGGCCGGCGCAGACGATCGCGCTGATGGAGCGGACCGGGCCCAACCGGATCCGCTTCCACTTCACGATGAAGGACAACCCGACGCTGCTCACGGTGATCGGGCTGATGCCGGTCCTGCCCAGGCACTGGTACGCGAACCGTGACCCGTTCAAGCCCTCGCTCGACATCCCGGTGCTGGCCGGGCCGTACAGGATCGCCGGCGTGAACCCCGGGCGCACGATCACCTATCGGCGCGATCCGAACTACTGGGCCAAGGACCATCCGCTCAACAAGGGGCGGTTCAACTTCGACACGCTGCGGATCGATTTCTACCGCGACCAGCAGATGATGAACGAGGCGTTCCGCGTCGGGCTGATCGATCTCAGGCTCGACCGCAGCGCGACCGACTTGCGCGCCGAGCGCAGCCTCGCTGCGGTTCGCGCGGGCGAGATCAAGCGGATCCAGATCCCCTACGACAACGGCGCGTTCTACAACGCAGTGACGTTCAACGCGCGGCGCCCGTTCCTCAGCGACGAGCGCGTGCGCAAGGCGCTGCTGCTCGCCTACGACTACGAGTGGGTCAAGGACACCATCCTCGCCGGCGACTACGGGCGCACGATCAGCAACTTCGCCAACTCGGAGTTCGAGGCGAGCGGGCTGCCCTCGCCCGCGGAGCTCAAGATCCTCGACCGGCATCGCGACACCTTGCCGCCCGCGCTGTTCACCGAGGTGCCGTGGGTCCCGACCGGCGGCGACCGGGCGAAGATGCGCGCGAACCTGCTCGAGGCGCGCGATCTGCTCCGCGAGGCCGGCTATCGCGTGGTCGGCGGGCGGCTGGTCGATCCCCGGACCGGGCGGCCGATCAGCCTTGAGCTCGTCGCCTACTCGCCGCTGCTGCTCAACCAGATGTCGCTGTTCATCCGCAACGCGAAGAAGCTCGGCGTCGAGATCCGCTTCCGCGCGGTCGACGCAGCGCAGATGCGTCACTTGCAGCGGACCTACAACTACGACCTCGTGTACTACCGCACGGTGTTCGCCCCGCTGCCGACGCCGAGCGCGGGCATGGCGCAGATCTGGACCTCGAAGTCCGCCGCCACGCCCGGCCAGCTCAACTATCCGGGCGCCAGCGATCCGGCGCTCGACGATGCGATCGCGACGGTGATTTCCGCCACCGACCGGGCGACCGTGGTCGGGGCGATGCGCGCGGTCGATCGCGTGGCGCGCTGGCGCTACTATTCGATCCCGCTCGCGCATGCCTACCCGACGCCGGTGGGTACGCTGCCGATCTCGTACTGGGACAAGTTCGGCCGCTCGGGGAAGGAGCCGACCTGGCAGTTCCCGTACTATTCGGCCGACACCTGGTGGTACGACCCGGCGCGCGCGGCGCGGCTGACGCAAGGCGTGTACCGGTGAGCGGGATGGCCGCCTACGTCCTGCGGCGCCTGCTGCTCATGGTGCCCACGCTAATCGGCATCGTCACCGTGAGCTTCGTGATCATCCAGTTCGTTCCAGGCGGGCCGATCGAGCAGATCGAGGCCAAGCTCGCCGGCACCGACCTCGGCGCCACCGCGACGATCGGCGGCGCGGCGGGCGGGGATGCCGGGGGGCTGGTGGCGACGGGACAGCTCGAGCCCGAGATGGTCGCCCAGCTCGAGAAGCTCTACGGCTTCGACCGCCCGCTGCACGAGCGCTACTTCAAGATGCTGTGGGACTTCGCGCGGTTCGACTTCGGTACGTCGTACTTCAAGGACCGCCCGGTGACCGAGCTGATCTGGGAACGGCTGCCGGTGTCTGTCTCGCTCGGGCTGTGGACCACGCTGCTGACTTACCTGATCTCGATCCCGCTCGGCATCCGCAAGGCGGTGCGCGCGGGGACGCGGTTCGACGCCTGGACCAGCGTGGCGATCACCGTGGGCTATGCGGTGCCTGGATTCCTGTTCGCGGTGCTGCTCGTGGTGGTGTTTGCCGGCGGGACCTTCGTCGACTGGTTCCCGACGCAGGGGCTGGTGTCGGACAACTGGCACGAGATGGGCTGGCCGGCGCGGATCGCCGACTACTTCTGGCACATGGTCCTGCCGATCACCGCGATGGTCATCGGCGCGTTCGCCAGCCTGACGATCCTGACCAAGAACTCGATCCTCGACGAGATCGGCAAGCAATACGTCGTCACTGCGCGCGCCAAGGGGCAGACCGAGCGCGGCGTGCTCTACGGGCATGTGTTCCGCAACGCGATGCTGATCGTGATCGCCGGGTTCCCCGCGGCGTTCGTCGGAGTGCTGTTCACCTCGTCGCTGCTGATCGAGGTGATCTTCTCGCTCGACGGGCTCGGGCTGCTCGGGTTCGAGGCGACGATCAACCGCGACTATCCGGTCATGCTCGGCTCGCTGTTCATCTTTTCGCTGCTCGGGCTCATCGCCAACCTGCTCGGCGACGTGACCTACACGCTGGTCGACCCGCGGATCGACTTCGAGCGGCGCGACGTATGAACGCCGAGGCGCCGATCGAGGCCGCGCCCGCGCGCCGCTTCAGCCTGTCGCGCCATCTCGGCCCGCTCGGGCGGCGGCGGTGGGCGGTCTTCAAGGCCAACCGGCGCGGGTACTGGAGCCTGTGGATCTTCGTCGTGCTCTACGGCCTCTCGCTCGGCGCCGAGCTGATCGCCAACGACAAGCCGATCCTGATGACCTTCCGCGGCGGCGTCTATGCGCCGGTGTTCGTCGAGTATCCCGAGACCGCGTTCGGCGGCACTTTCGAAACCGAGGCCGACTACCAGGACCCGGTGGTTAGGCAGCTGATCGCCGCAGGCGGCGGCCGGCAGCTGTGGCCGCTGGTCCCCTATGCCTTCGACACGATCGACTACGACCTCGCCGAGCCGGCGCCGGCACCGCCGTCATGGCGGCACATCTGGGGCACCGACAACCAGGCGCGCGACGTGTTCGCGCTGACGCTCTACGGCTTCCGCCTTTCGGTCACCTTCGGCCTGATCCTGACGCTGCTGAGCTCGACGATCGGCGTCACCGCCGGGGCCATCCAGGGCTATTTCGGCGGGTGGATCGACCTCGTGTTCCAGCGGGTAATCGAAGTGCTGCAGTCTTTGCCGATCCTCTACCTGCTGATCATCCTCGCGAGCTTCATCCAGCCGGGGTTCTTCAGCCTGCTCGGCGTGCTGCTGATGATCACCTGGATGACACTGGTGCACGTCGTGCGCGCCGAGTTCCTGCGCGCGCGCAACCTCGACTACGTGCGGGCCGCTAGGGCGCTCGGGCTCGGCGACCGGCAGATCATGTTCCGCCACATCCTGCCCAACGCGATGGTCGCGACGCTGACCTTCCTGCCGTTCATCCTGTCGACCTCGATCGTGCTCCTCACCGCGCTCGACTTCCTCGGCTTCGGCCTGCCGAGCACCTCGCCGTCGATCGGCGAGTTGCTCAACCAGGGGAAGAACAACCTCTATGCGCCGTGGCTCGGCATTGCGGGGTTCGCGGT
>CBHWED010000235.1:0-4998 GCA_966112795.1 uncultured bacterium | reverse complement strand
CGGCGCCGTCGAGGTCGACGGTGAAGCCGCCCTTGACGCGGCCGAAGATGCGGCCCTCGACGCGCTTGCCTTCGCCGAATTCGTTCTCGAGCTTGTCCCACGCGGCTTCGCGGCGGGCGCGGTCGCGCGAGAGCATGGCCTCGCCTTCGGAGTTCTCGACGCGGTCGACGAAGACTTCGACTTCGTCACCGACGTTGAGCGTGCCTTCGTCCTCGCTGCGGGCGAATTCCTTGAGGGGGACGCGGCCTTCGCTCTTGAGGCCGACGTCGATCAGCGCGACGCCGTTCTCGATCGCGGTGATGGTGCCCTTGACGACACGGCCTTCGAAGCCGCCGTCGGCGCCGCCGAGCTGTTCATCGAGGAGTTTCGCGAAATCGTCGCGCGTGGGGTTGGCGGTAGATGCCATAGAGTTCAGGTTCCTAATTCATCCCGGCGTTCACCGGGACAGACGTTTTTCCGGCCAGGCGGTTGTATCCGCCGGTCTTGATGGCCGAACCACCCGCGAGGCCGCATGCCTGCGCGGGCATCCTCCGGCACTTCGGGCCGGTTGCGGGCGAAAAGCGGGACGGGGCTGCGGGTGGACCCGCGAGCGCCTGGTTCCGCTTCTCTTTGAGGGACCGTCTCATGCGGCCCTGTACCCGCGACCGGGCGCAAAGCCCCGTCGGACGGGCGCGCGCATAGGGGAAGGGGGCCGAGAAGGCAAGCGAAAGGCGACCTGGCGGCTGCCGGAGAAGGGGCGATGGCCGTCAGCGAAACGCCGAGGCCGTGCGGGTCGCCCTTTCGCGGGGGATGACGAAAGGGGCTGCTATCGACCCATTGCGGCCATTCGCGGCCGCTGACGACAATTGGCGACACACATCTGTTTTGAACATGCCGGAACTCCGCATAACGTTCGGCAATCCCAAGCTCGTCCGTCGGGGAGGGTGGCGATGCGCGTTCTTAGCTGGGGCCTTTTGGCCGCCGCCGCAGGCATGCTGCAGCATTCGGCAGCGGCGCAGCAACCGAGCCCAGGCACCTCCGCCGTCGATCCAACGCTGGTGCCTTACGCCAGCGCCGAGGACTCGGTGCGGCTTCCCGATGGACGGACGATCCACCTGGTGTGCATGGGCGAGGGCAGCCCGACGGTCATCCTCCTGTCCGGCTTTTCGGACTGGAGCATCGCCTGGAGCAAGGTGCAGCCGGCTGTCGCGTCCAGGACGCGGGTTTGCGCGTGGGATCGAGCGGGCCTTGGCCTCAGCGACCCACCGGCTGCGCCGCAACTGGTCGATGCCACGACGGCGGACCTGGAGGCTGCACTGGCAGCGGGCCATGTCGAGCCTCCCTATGTCCTGGTCGGGCACTCGGTGGGTGGCTACGAAACCTTGTTGTTTGCCGATCGCCGTCCCTCGCAGGTTTCGGGAATGGTGCTCGTAGACCCGCAATATCCGGACGAAGTCAGAATCATGTCGCGCCTCACGCCGGCGACGATCGAGTTCACGGACCGCATGGCCAAGGAGCATCCCAATCCCTTGGTCGAACTTGTGAAGAGGTGCTCCGCCGCCGTACGAACAGGAGCAATCCGCAAGGGTGGGCCGGATCCCGACGGATGCTTCTCGAGCCCGCAATGGCCGCCGAATTATCCGCCCGAGCTGGTGGCCGCGCTCAACCAGCGGTTCGCCGACGCGTCCCCCGAGACCCTCGTTCTTGCGTGGGACACTGCGGCGGCGATCTACTCGCTCGAACTGCTCGATCCGAATGCCCGGATGGTCGTGAATCCCGATCGCAACTACGGAAGCATGCCGCTGGTCGTCCTGACCGCGGACAAGCCGAACAACCCGCCTGGCCTGCCAGAGGCCGTGAACGCAGAGACGCCCATAGGCACGGCCGAATGGCGGCGGGCGCACCGGGAGCTCGCCGCGCTCTCCACGCGAGGCGTCGATCGTGTGATCGCGGGCAGCACGCACGACATCCCCAACCAGAACCCGCAAGCCGTCATCGACGCGATCCTGGAGGTCGTCAGCCAGGCGCGGGCCGGCACGCCTTAGCCGACGCCGGCTCCCCACCCATCGCAGGCACCCTGGAACAGCGGGACCTTTCGCCGCGCGACATCACGTCGCCGGCCAGTTACAGTGATGCGGGTTGCGGTGGCGGCGCCAATCTTGCCGATTGGGCGGCTGACTTACCGCCCTGCCAGCCTCGCCTCGACCGCCGCGATCGCAGCGTTGACAGCGGCGTCGCGGTCGAGGTCCGAAGTGTCGAGCGTGATCGCGTCGTCGGCCGCGCGCAGCGGGGCTTCGGTGCGGGTGCGGTCGCGTTCGTCGCGGCGGCGCAAGTCCGCTTCGATGGATTCGAGCGTCGGGGTCTCGCCGCGTTCGTGCATTTCCTTCCAGCGGCGCAAGGCGCGCGCCTCGACGCTGGCGACGATGAACAGCTTGGCCTCGGCCTCGGGCGCGATCACGGTGCCGATGTCGCGGCCGTCGAGCACCGCGCCGCCCGGTTGCAGCGCGAAGCTGCGCTGGCGTTCGTAGAGCGCCTCGCGCACCGAATGGTGCACCGAGACGCGGCTGGCGAGGCCGCCGGTGGCCTCGGTGCGCAGCTCGGGGTCGAGCAGCAGGCCGTCGGGGAACGTGCACGCGGCGAGCGCGTCGCCGGCCTGGTCGGGGTCGCCGCCGTCGAGGAACACCTGGCGCCCGACCGCGCGGTAGAGCAGCCCGGTGTCGAGGTGCGGCAGGCCGAAATGCGCGGCGAGCGCCTTGGCGATGGTCCCCTTGCCCGATGCGGTCGGGCCGTCGACGGCGATGATCATGCGCGAGGCGGATAGAAGACCGCCGGGCCGATGCAAGCGGTCATTCGGCCGGCGGGCGCTCGGGTTGTCCCCGCCGGCGTGCGAGCAGGGCCATGACCAGGCCGCCGGCGGCGATCAGGCCCCAGGCGGTCTCGAGCACGAAGGCGGCGAGGTTGAAGTTCACCGCGAGCGAGATCAGCAGCAGGATCGAGCCGATCATGTTGGCGAAGTTGAACGCCACCTTGTTCAGGTGCTTCGAGATGTTGGCATAGGCAAAGGCGCCGATGAACAGCGCGCTGCCGATGAGGCCGATCACGTCGGCTGCGAAGGAACTGATCACGACCGCCGGCTTACCGGTCCACGGCGTGCTTGAGAATCGGGGTTTCTCCCCCTATCTGCCGCGGCGCGGAAGGCCACGTCCTCCGTGCCCGAGACGGGCGATCAAGACCGGGACGGCCCGGCAGCCCTGAAGGAGGCTGCTGTGGCGTGGGTTATCCTGGTCGTTGCCGGTATTTTCGAAGTCGTGTGGGCTTATGCGATGAAGCTGTCGGACGGGCTGTCGCGGCCCGGGCCGGTGATCGCGACGTTCGCCGCGATGGCGCTCAGCGTCGGGTTGCTGGCGCTGGCGATGAAGTCGCTCCCGCTGGGCACCGCATACATGGTGTGGACCGGGATCGGCGCGGTCGGCGCGTTCGTCGTCGGCGTGGTCGTGCTCGGCGAAGCGGTCACCGCGATGCGCGTGCTCGCGGCGCTGCTGATCGTCGCCGGGCTGGTGCTGATGAAAGTCTCGACGCCGGCCTAGTGCCCCGCGGCGAAGCCGCTCTATTTTCCATTTTCTCGCACGAAGACACAAAGACACGAAGTGGGACGCTTACTCCGAGGCAGGCGCGGCTTCTTCGTGCCTTTGTGTCTTCGTGTGAAATTATGAGGTTAAAACGCGGCTTCGCCGCGGGGCACTACCTCAGGCGGCCGTCGTCCTATCAAGCAGCGCTTCGAACATCGGGAAGCTGGTCGCGATCGGCGCGGTGTCGTCGACCTCGACGCCGTCGCGGCTGGCGAGGCCGGCGACGGCCATCGCCATCGCGATCCGGTGGTCGAGGTGGGTCTTGGCGCGACTGTTCGAGCTGCCGCGCAGGGGCTCGCCACCGGTGCCGTCGATGATCAGGCCGTCCTCGGTCTCCTCGACCCGCGCGCCGGCGCCGGTGAGCGCGGCGGCCATGACCGCGATGCGGTCGGATTCCTTGACGCGCAGCTCGTCGAGGCCACTGGTCACCGTGCGGCCCTCGGCCAGCGCGGCGGCGACGAACAGCACCGGGAACTCGTCGACCATGCTCGGGACGATTGCCGGGTCGACCGCGATGCCCGTGAGGGGCGAGTGGCGTACGTGCAAGTCGGCGACCGGCTCGCCGCCGACTTCGCGGCGGTCGAGCTCGTCGATCCGGCCGCCCATCTGGCGCAGGACTTCGTAGAGGCCGGCGCGGGTGGGATTGAGGCCGACGTTCTCGATCACGAGGTCGCTGCCCGGGACGACCAGCGCGGCGACGGCGAAGAACGCGGCCGACGAGGGATCGCCGGGGACCTCGATCGTCTGCGGGCGCAGCTCGGCCTCGCCGCGGATGCGGATCACACGCTCGCCATCCACTTCCTCGACCCACAGGTCGGCGCCAAAGCCCTTGAGCATGCGCTCGGTGTGGTCGCGGGTGGGGACGGGCTCGATCACGCTGGTGATGCCGGCGGTGTTGAGGCCGGCGAGCAGCACCGCGCTCTTCACCTGGGCGCTGGCGACGGGCAGGCGGTAGGTGATCGGCACCGCAGGGCTGAGACCGCGCTCGGTCAGGGGCAGCGTGGTGCCCGAGAAGTCGGCGCCCATCAGGCCGAGCGGCTCGGTCACGCGGCCCATCGGGCGCTTCGACAGGCTCGCGTCGCCGACGAACTGCGCGGTGATCGGGTGGCTGGCGACGAGGCCCATGAGCAACCGGGTCGAGGTGCCGGAGTTGCCCATGTCGAGCGGGACCTCGGGCTGGAGCAGGGCGCCGACGCCGACGCCGTGGATCGACCAGGTCCCTTCGGCCTCGCGCTCGATCGTCGCGCCCATCGCGCGCAGCGCGGCGGCGGTGGCCATGACATCTTCGCCCTCGAGCAGGCCGGTGACGCGGGTCTCGCCGACCGCGAGCGCGCCGAACATCAGCGAGCGGTGGCTGATCGACTTGTCGCCGGGCACGCGGATGCGGCCC
>CBHWED010000234.1:0-5018 GCA_966112795.1 uncultured bacterium | reverse complement strand
ATTTTTGTGCGGTGCACAATAGCGTCACACTGTCGCCGGCCTGTCATCGTGGCCCCGGGAATCCCACTCCCCCTTCCCCCTTGGTGGGGGAAGGATAGCGCAGCTTGCCGCCGCAGGCGGCTAGCGAAGCTTGGATGGGGGTGATTCCGCGGTTTGCGCCGACGTTGCGTTGGCGGCGCGATCACCCCCATCCAACTCCGGCTAGGCAGCAAGCTGCCAAGCCTTCGTATCCTTCCCCCATCAAGGGGGAAGGTGGGGTGTCGGACGCGCGACTCGCTCCATAACGGAGCCAGTCCAGCTGGGACGATGCGCGCCCTTCGGTTAGCCCGGGCGGGTGAAGAAGCGCCCGCCACCGCGCAACGTCCTCCACGCCCGCCGGCTCCGCCGCGAGATGACCGACGCGGAGCGCGCGATGTGGCGCCTGCTGCGCGAGCTCGCGCCCGGTGCCCGCTGGCGCCGCCAGGTCCCGCTCCGTCATTTCATCGTCGATTTCGCCAGCCATCGCACGAGGCTGGTGGTCGAGGTCGATGGCGGGCAGCACTCGCCGGAGGCCGACGCCCGGCGCACCGCGATCATCGAGGCGGAAGGCTACCGCGTGCTGCGATTCTGGAACAACGAGGTGCTCGGCAATGCCGAAGGGTGCGCGCGGGTGTTGAGCGCTGCGCTCGCGGCGCGATCGCCCGCCAACCAGGGGGAGAGGATCGCAGCGCCCCCTTCCCCCTTCATGGGGGAAGGATAGCGTAGCTTGCCGCCGTCAGGCGGCTAGCGGAGCTTGGATGGGGGTGAGCGCGCGGTGTGCACCGAGGTCGCGTTTGGCGGCGAAATCACCCCCATCCAACTGCGGCTAGGCAGCAAGCTGCCAAGCCTTCGTATCCTTCCCCCATCAAGGGGGAAGGGTGTGGAGCTTTCCCCTTGCCCTCCGCGAGCTAGCGCGTCGCGACGTAGCGGCCGGGGGCGTCCTCGATGATCGTGTCGCCCTTGCCGCCCGGGGCGCGCTTGCCCTTGGCCGGGACCTTGGTCGCGTCGAGGCCTTCGAGCCAGGCGAGCCAGTCGGTCCACCAGCTTCCCGGGTGCTCGACCGCATGCTCGAGGAAAGCCGCGACGCTCTCGCCGGGCTCGCCGGTCCAGTACTGGTACTTGTTGGCCGCCGGCGGGTTGACCACGCCGGCGATGTGGCCGCTGCCGGCGAGCACGAAGCGCGTCGGGCCGGCGAGCACGTCGAGCAGGCGGTGGACGCTTTCGGGCGGGGCGATGTGGTCCTCGCGGCCGGCCTGGATATAGGCCGGGGTCTCGACCAGCCGCAGGTCGACCGGGGTGCCGTCGGCGGTCAGCGCGTCGGGCACGACCAGCTTGTTGTCGCGGTAGCAGTCGCGCAAGTAGCCCTCGTGCCACCGGGCCGGCAGGTTGGTGACGTCGCCGTTCCAGTGCAGCAGGTCGAACGCCGGATAGTCCTCGCCGAGCAGGTAATGGCTGATCACCGTGCTCCAGATCAGGTCGGGGCCGCGCAGCAGGTTGAAGGTCGCGGCCATGTAGCGGCCGTCGAGGTAGCCGCCCTTGCTCGCCTGGCGGACGAGCTCGAGCTGGGCGTCGTCGATGAACACCTTGAGGTCGCCGGCGAGCTCGAAATCGACTTGCGCGGTGAGGAAGGTCACGCTCGCGACCCGGTCGGCCTGCCCGCGGCGGGCGAGCACCGCGAGCGTCGCGGCGAGCGTGGTGCCGGCGACGCAGTAGCCGATCGTGTGCACCGCGGGCACGCCGAGCCGCGCGCGGACGAGCTCGATCGCCTCGATCTGCGCGCGCACGTAGTGGTCCCAGGTGACTTCGGCCATGGTCTCGTCGGCCGAGCGCCACGAGACCATGAACACGGTGATCCCCTGCTCGACGCACCAGCGCACGAAGCTCTTCTTCGGGTTCAGGTCGAGGATGTAGAAGCGGTTGATCCACGGCGGGAAGATCACGAGCGGCGTCGCCAGCACGCTCTCGGTCTGCGGGCTGTACTGGATCAGCTGGAACAGCGGCGTCTCGTGGACCACCTTGCCCGGGGTGCAGGCGATGTTCTCGCCGAGGCGGAAGGCGGCCGAATCGGTGTGGGTGAGCTGGCCGCGCTCGAGATCGTGCGCGAGCCGTTCCATGCCGCGCACGAGGTTCTCGCCGTGGGTCTCGACCGTACGCTCGAGCACGACCGGGTTCATCAGCGGGAAGTTCGCCGGGCTCATCGCGTCGAGCACGCTCTTGGTGGCGAAGCGGAGCTGCTCGCGGTCGGCCGCTTCGAGCCCCTCGACCGCGTCGACCGCCTCGAGCACGCGCTCGGCGAGCAGCAGGTAGGTCTGGTGGATCAGCGCGAACACCGGCTGCTCGCGCCACGCGGCGTCGGCGAAGCGCTTGTCCTTGCGCGGCAGCTGCGGCTCGGACGACGGGCCGTCCCCGGCGCGAGGCCCGAGGCCGTACTGTGCGAGCACGCTCTCCCACAGCGCGAAGCCTTCCTCGAGGATCTCCGACTGGCGCCGCGGATCGAGCAGCGGCACTTGCTCGAACCAGCCCTGCATCAGCCCCATCCACTGGGTCGGATCGGCGAGGATCGGCACCGGCATCGCCGGGATCGCCTGTTGCTGGTGGAACTCGAGCCACATCGCCTGGAGCTTGAGCGCGGCTTCGCCCCAGTCGCCGAGCGCTTCGGGCGACGGCACCGCCTCGGCGGCCTCGGGCGCGAAAGTTTCGAGCATCTGCCGTGCGGCTTCGCCTTGCGCGCGCAGCATCTCGGTGAAGATGTCGGCGGCGGCGGTCGGGGAATCGGGCATCGCTGCCATCATAGGCGCGATTACGGCATTTGGGAGAGGCGGCGCGGCGGCCGGATCAGAACGTCTTCTCGCCCTCGAAGTTGCCGCCTTCCATGTAGCGGCAGACGAGCACCTGGTCCTCGCCGGCTTCGCCGAGCGCGCAGCCGACTTGCGCGGTGTTGCGCCAGATCACCTGGGTGTAGTGGCCGACGTCCTCCCATTGCCCCGAGGTGCTGACGTCGGGGAACACGCCGTTGCGGAACGCGGCGCGCTCGTCGATCCACAGCGTGACCATGTCCTCGGGCGTGTAGGCCCCACCGCCGGTGCCGCGCCACAGGTTCTCGCCTTCGATGTCGAGCGAATTGTCGTGCTCGAGCACCGGCAGCGTCGACAGGTGGGCGGCCCAGGCGGCGGCGTTGGCGGCGAGCGCCGCGCTCCACCGTAGCGGCGGGATGCCGAGCCGCGCGCGCTCCTCGTTGTGCGTCGCGAGGATGCGGTCGGCGAAGGCGTCGGCCTGCGCCGGGAGCGGAACGCCGGCGAGAAGCGGGGCGAGAAGGGCAGCCGGCCAGCACAGCGCACGTCGCAAGACAAGACGAAGCATGTTCATCCCTCTCTTCTTCTCGAGGCTCAGCTGAATTTCTCGATCAGGTACTGCGAGGCCCAGGTGTTGTTGGCGAAGCTGGCGAAGTAGAGCTGCTCGCGGTCGGCGAAATCGAGCTGGCGCGACAGGCCGTCGCCGATCGCGGCGCCCGCGGCGAGCTGGTGCGGGTTGAAGGTGTTGCGGACCGCGTTGAGCGTATCGAGCACGGTCTGGCGCTCGCTCGCGCTGAGGCTCGCGGGGAGCTGGCCGCCGTAGGGCGTGCCGGCGATGATCAGCGCGAGCAGCCGGGCGAAGTGGTCGGGCGCGATCGGCACCCACGGGTCGCCGCGCGCGGTCGCCTCGGGGTGGAGGATCACGGTGCTGGCCCAGACGATCCCGCCGGTCAGGCACAGCTGCGGGCGCTGCGCGGCGAGCGGCGCGGCGCCCATCTGCACCGCGAGCAGCGGCTCGAACGTGTCGGCGTAGAACTCGCTCGAGCGCGGGCCGAAGTCGGCGGTGCGCGTCGGCGGCCAGCGCAGCTTGACCGCGCCGGCCAGGGTCTTGGTCCCGTAGGGCACCGCGAGGTCGAAGAACTGGCCGCGCCGGCCGCGCCGGTCGTAGTAGCCGCCCTTGGTGTTGCCGCTGCCGATGTCGAACTGCAGCACCTTGTCGCGGCGCGCCTCGGGGACGATCCAGTCGTAGGCCAGCCGCGCCTCCTCGCGGGCCGAGATGACGTCGGCGACGAAGCCGGTGCGGGTGCGCAGCTCGGTGGCGAACTGGATCACGCGGTCCTGGGCGAAATCGACGAGGCCGCTCGAGACGAGCACCGCGATGTCCTCGCCCTCGAGCTCGAAGCGCGATTTGAGCGAGTCGATGTAGCCGGCGACGGTGGTGACGGCTTCCGCGACCTGGGCCGGCTCGGCGTCGGGGCCGAGCGGGCTCACGAGCACCGAATAGGGCCGCCCGGTGCGCTTCGGGGCCATGCGCTCGAACCCCGAGAGGTCGCCGCTCGAGGCGACCCGCTCGCGATCGAACTTGTAGACCGAGACGGTCATCCCGCTGGTCGAGATCTCGATCACGCCGTAAGTCTTGGTGCGGCTCGGCGCGGCGAGCGCGGTGCCCGGCACGAGCGACAGGCCCGCGGCGGTTGCGGTTCCCCCGATGAACGCGCGCCGGCTCCAGCCCATCGCTGCCCCCCCTTTTCCGCTGCTGCTGCTCACCCCTGCGGCTGCTGGATTTCTCCCGATGCCGGCGGGCATGGTCCGCCGATCCCCGCGCACCGGCAATCGGGGTTTCACCCGATCAGATCGGGAAAATTACGGAGACGGCCGGCGGGGGCGTGGGCGGCGCGCGCGGGAGGCGATTGTTGCATTTGGGCGAGCATCGCCGGCAATCGGCAGGCGCGCGATTGCGCTGGCCCGCCGATTCCGCCACAATCGCCCCCGCCGTGCGCCCGAGGCCGCGGCATTTTCGACAACCCTTTGGACAACCGAGGTCATGGACACCGAATTCTACCGCATCAAGCGCCTGCCGCCCTACGTCATCGCCGAAGTCAACGCGATGCGGGCAGCAGCACGCGCCAGCGGCAGGGACATCATCGACCTCGGCATGGGCAACCCCGACCTGCCGCCGCCGCAGCACGTGATCGACAAGCTGTGCGA
>CBHWED010000233.1:0-5212 GCA_966112795.1 uncultured bacterium | reverse complement strand
ACGGCAAAAAACCGCTCGAGCTGGTCGCCGATCGCCGCGAAGGCGCGGTATTGCAGCAACGCAGGCTCGGCGCAGCGCGGCGGCAGCGCCTCCCCGGCCGCGCGCCGCGCCTGCAGGTGCCAGGCCGCCTCGAGGTCGGCGACGTCCTCCTGGTAGCCGACGAGCAGGTTGGCGTGGCGCGAGGCGACCATCTCGACCGGGTTGCGGATCATCGCGATCAGCCGGACATCGGGACGCGCGGCGATCAGCTCGGGGATCGCCACCCGCGACTGGAGATAGACCGGCGAGGCCTCCCCGCGCAGCGCGCCGGGCGGCGCATCCCGCCACAGCGCGGCATAAGCTGCGGGATTCACCATCCGTCCGGCCGTGGCCACGTCGCGACTCCAGAAGCACGGCTCCTTGCGCGGCGACATGGCGATGCCGGGATGCGTGGCGAGCCAGCTGTAGAGCGCGGTGGTGCCGCACTTCGGCGCGCCGACGACGACGAAGTCCGGCGGCGGCCCTGTGGGGATTGGGACGGCGTCTGAACTCGATCCCGGCATCTGGCGGATTGGTGCGCGAAATCGCCGGCCGGGTTCAATCGGCGGCGGCGAGCGCAAGCTGCGCGGCCTTGGCGAACAGCGTCGGCAGGCCCGCCGCGTCGAGCTCGGCGACCGGCCACCATTCGCCGTCCGCCAGCCCGCCCGCCTTGTCGCCGGCATAGATCGCCAGGCCGAGCTCGAGATCGAAATGGGTGAAGCCGTGCCGCACCACCCCGCCGGCGCGCCACGCGCCCGGAATCGGTGCCTCCTCCGACCCGTCGCCGCGCGCGCTCCAGCCGTCGTCGGGCAGCGCGCGCATGCCGCCGAGCATGCCTTTCGCCGGCCGCCGCACGAGCCAGACCTGCCCGCCGCGCTCGATCCAGAACGCCGTGCCCACCCGCTGTGGCTTGGCCTTCCTGCCGCCCTTGACCGGCAGCTCCGCCTGGCGGTTTTGCGCGCGTGCCAGGCACGGCGCGGACAATGGGCAGAGCAGGCACTTGGGATTGCGCGCGGTGCAGATCGTCGCGCCCAAGTCCATCATCGCCTGCGCGAAGTCGCCGGCGCGCTCGCGGGGCGTGATCCGGTCGGCCGCCGCGCGAATCGCCGGACGCGCGCCCGGCAGCGGCTCGTCGATCGCATGGAGCCGCGCGACCACCCGCTCGACGTTGGCGTCGACCACCACCGCGCGCCGGCCGAACGCGATCGCGGCGACGGCTGCGGCGGTATAGGCGCCGAGCCCGGGAAGCTTGCGCAGCTCGTCCTCGGTGTCGGGGAAGCCGCCGCGCTCGATCACCGCCTTGGCGCAGGCGACGAGATTGCGCGCGCGCGAGTAGTACCCGAGCCCGGCCCACTCGGCCATCACGTCGGCCTCGGGCGCCGCGGCAAGCGCCTCGACCGTCGGCCAGCGCTCGGTGAACTTCGCGAAGTACGGCGCGACCGCGGCGGTCGTGGTCTGCTGCAACATGACCTCGGACAGCCACACGCGGTAGGGATCCGCCGGCCCCTGCCCCGGCAGCACGCGCCACGGCAACACGCGCGCGTGGCTGTCGTACCAGTCGAGCAAGTCGGCCGAGACCCTATCCTCCATCGGCCCGCTATGGCATGGCCCGGAGCACGATGGAAAGCGACGCGCGCCCCAAAAAGCCGGCCAAGGCACGACCTTACGAACGCCCGCGCGGCGGGCCCGCCAAGCCGGTCGCCGAGCTCGTGCCGCAGATCGGCCGCGCCGCGTTCCGCCGCTTCGGCTTCGTCCAGTCGAGCGTGGTCACCCGCTGGCCCGAAATCGTCGGCGAGCGCCACGCGCAAGTCTGCATGCCCGAGGCAATCCGCTTCCCGCCGGGCGAGAAGAGCGGCGGCATCCTCCAGCTCGTCGTGCTGCCGGCGCATGCGCCGCTGATCCAGCACGTGATCCCCGAGATCGTCGAGCGGGTGAACCGCTTCTTCGGCTACAGCGCGGTGAGCAAGGTCAAGCTGCGGCAAGGCGCGGTTAAGCCGACCCATGCTGAGGGGCAGAGAACGGCACCGCCGTCGCTCAAGCCGATCCCGCTGGAACTCGGCGACAGCTTGCGCGACATCGGCGACCCGGAGCTGCGCGCGGTGCTCGAATCGCTGGCGCGGAGCCTCGGGGCAAAAGAGGGGCAGGAATGAAGCTCGGTATCATCTTCAAGGCAGCGGCGCTGGCTGGCATTGCCCTGCTCGCGAGCGGGCAAAGCAACCGCAACTGGACCACCGTGGTCGCCGCGACGGCGGACGGCGCGCATCGGATCGGCAATCCCAACGCCAAGGTGAAGCTGGTCGAGTTCGTCAGCTATACCTGCCCGCATTGCGCGGCCTTCACCCGCGAGGCTGACGACCGGATCAAGCTCAGCTACGTGACCCCGGGCAACGTCAACCTCGAGATCCGCCACCTGATCCGCGATCCCGTCGACCTGACCGTGGTCATGCTCGCCAATTGCGGCCCGACGGCGAAGTTCCCGCTCAACCACAACACCTTCATGCTGCAGCAGGCGAAGTGGATCGCCCCGCTGAGCAGCGCCACTTCGGCGCAGCGCGCGCGCTGGACGAGCGGCGACGGCCCGTCGCGTCGGCGCGCGATCGCCAACGACTTCGGGCTCTACCAGATCATGGAAGGGCGCGGATACAACCGCCCCCAGCTCGACCGCTGCCTGTCCGACGAGGCCGCGGCCACGCGCTTCGCCGAACAGTCGCAGAAGGACTGGGGCCGCCCGGGGATCGAAGGCACGCCGGCCTTCTCGATCAACGGCGTGATCATGCCGGGGACCCACACCTGGGACGCGCTCCAGCGCCAGCTCGACGACTTCCTCTGAACCGCCGCCGCGCGTTAAGCATGCTTAGCTGTGGAAACCGCGGCCGTGTGCTTCTACCGCCTGCAGCCTTGGTCTAGCCTTCCTCACTCGCGCAAGGGAACCCGTTCGATGTCCAGCCTTCGCCGTCTTGCTTTCGCCTTCTGTGCCGCGCCGCTCGCGCTCGGGCTCGCCGCCTGCGGCTCGAGCGACGAGGGCGGCGCGCCGACCGCCGAGGCGGTGGCCAAGGTTGCCCCGCCCGCCGGCCAGCAGTGGGTCGACGTCGTCGCGGTGACGCCCGAGGGCGGCTGGCTCGCCGGCAATCCCGACGCGCCGATCAAGCTGGTCGAATACGGCTCGCTGACCTGTCCCGCCTGCGCCGCGTTCTCGGTCACCGGGATGCAGCAGCTGCGCGACGACTACGTCAATTCGGGCCGGGTCAGCTACGAGCTGCGCAGCGTGCCGCTCCACGGCACGATCGACCTCGTGCTGACGCGCCTGCTCGAATGCGGTCCCAAGGAAGCCGCGCACCCGCTCGCCGAGCAGCTGTGGGCCAACAACCAGCCGGTGGTGGAAGCCGCGCAGGCCAACGCGCAGGGCCTCGAGCAGGCGATGAGCCTGCCGCCGAACCAGCGCTTCGTCGGCTTCGCCGATGCCGCCGGCCTGCTCGAGTTCTTCGCCGCGCGCGGCGTCAGCCGCGACCAGGCGAACGTCTGCCTGTCGGACTACGCGGCGATGCAGGCGCTCGCCGAGCGGCTCCAGGCGCAGTCGGAGAAGGACCAGATCCAGGGCACACCGACGTTCTTCATCAACGGCAGCCGCATCGACGAGACCAACTGGGAATCCGTCCAGGCGGCGCTGCAGCGAGCCGGCGCGAGGTAGCCTTGGCCGGGAGCCGGCTCTCGCGATGCTGATCCGCAAGCTCAAGCTCGCGGGCTTCAAGAGCTTCGTCGAGCCGGCCGAGCTGCGCATCGAACCGGGCCTGACCGGGGTCGTCGGCCCCAACGGCTGCGGCAAGTCCAACCTGCTCGAAGCGATCCGCTGGGTCATGGGCGAGACCTCGGCGAAGTCGATGCGCTCGGGCGGGATGGACGACGTGATCTTCGCCGGCACCGCGCAGCGCCCGCCGCGCGATTTCGCCGAAGTCGTGCTCGACGCGGTCGATGGCGACGGCGAGGAGCTGCAGGTCACCCGCCGGATCGAGCGCGGCGCCGGCAGCGCCTACCGGGTCAACGGCCGCGACGTGCGCGCCAAGGACGTCGCGCTGGTGTTCGCCGACGCCGCGACGGGCGCGCACAGCCCCTCGCTGGTCAGCCAGGGCAAGATCGCCGCTGTCATCGCCGCCAAGCCGGCCGAGCGGCGGATGATGCTCGAGGAAGCGGCGGGGATCGCCGGCCTCCACGTCCGCCGGCGCGATGCCGAGGGCAAGCTCAAGCAGACCGAGGCCAACCTCGCCCGGCTCGAGGATCTGATGGCGGGGCTCGACAGCCAGATCGCCACGCTCAGGCGCCAGGCCAAGCAGGCCGAGCGCTACAAGGCGCTGACCGAGAAGATCCAGGTCGCCGAGGCGCGGCTGGTGTTCGCCCGCTGGCGCGACGCCGCGGCGGCCGCCGATGCGGCGCGCGCACAGGCCAGAGAGGCGAGCGCGCGGGTCGAGGCGGCGCAAGCGGCGGCGCAGGCCGCGCAGAAGGCGCAGCATGCGACGGCCGAAAAGCTCGCCGAGGTCCGCGAGGAGCTTGCCGACCGGCGCGACGACGCGAGCGCGCACGGTCACCGCATGGCCGCGCTGTCGAGCCAGCTCGAGGCGGCCGAGCAGCGCCTCGCTGACCTCGACCGGCAGAAGCAGCGGCTCGAGGAGGATCGCGGCGACGCCGACCGGCTGACCAAGGACGCGGCCGAGGCCTTGCGCAAGCTCGCGCAGGACCTCGCGACCGGCGAGGCCGACCTCGCCGCCGACGAAGCGCGGCGGCCCGAGTTCGCGCGCGGCGCGGAGGACGCCGAGCGCGCCGGCCGCGCGGCCGAGCTGGCCCTGGCCAAGGCGACCGCCGATCACGCCGGAGTCGAGGCCGAATGGCGCATCGCCGAGGCCGAAGTGGCGCAAGCCGAGGCGCGGCTGGCCCGGCTCGAGGGCGAGGCGCGGCGGCTGGCCGAGCAGCGCACGGCGCTCGGCGCGCAAGGCGATCCCGCGCGAGCGGTCGCGGCCGCGCAGGAGCAGGTCGATGCAGCGGCGCAAGCGCTCGCCGCCACCCGCGGCGCCCTGTTGCACGCGCAAGCCGACAAGGAAGCGCTCGGCGTCAGGCGCGACCTGACCGCCTCGGCGCTCGCCACCGCGAAGGCCGAGCTCGCCGGCATCGAGCGCGAATGGCAGGCACTGGCGCGCGACCGCGA
>CBHWED010000232.1:0-5242 GCA_966112795.1 uncultured bacterium | reverse complement strand
TTCGAGCTCGACCTGTTCGGGCGGCTGGCCAACGCCACCGAGGCCCAGCGCGACCAGGCGCTGGCCACCGAGGCCGCCGCGCGCACCGTGCGCCTCGGCCTCGTCGCCGACCTCGCCAACGCCTGGGCGAGCTACGCCGCCGACCGCGACCTGCTCGCGATCGCGGTCGACACCGCGGCCAACGCCCGCCGCGCGGTCGAGCTGACCCAGCTGCGCCTCGAAGGCGGCATCGCCCCACGCACCGACGTGCGCCAGGCCGAACAGGTCCTGGCGACCGCCGAAGGCGACGTCGCCGCGCTGACCGCCGCGCTCGCGCAGGACGAGAACCTGATCCGCCTGCTGCTCGGCGGCGAAGTCGACCCCGCGCTGCTCCCCGCCGGGCTCGGCGAGGTGTTCGGCTCGATCGCGACGCTGCCCGCCGGCGTCGACTCGGCCGTCCTGCTGCGCCGTCCCGACATCATCCAGGCCGAATACCAGCTGCGCGCCGCCAATGCCGACATCGGCGTCGCCCGCGCCGAGCTGTTCCCGCGGATCTCGCTGACCGGCCTCGTCGGCCTGGCCAGCGACACGCTCGGCTCGCTGCTCAGCGGCGACGCCTTCCCGACCACCCTCGCCGCCGACGCCGCCTACACGATCTTCGATGCCGGCGGCCGGCGCGCCAACGTCGCGGTCAGCGAAGCGCAGCGCGACGCCGCCCTTGCCGCCTACGAGCTCGCCATCCAGACCGCGTTCCGCGAGGTCGCCGACGCGCTCGCCGTGCAAGGCACGATCGGCGAGCAGCTCCGCGCCGCACGCGTCAATCGCGACGCCGCAGCCGATACCGCCACCCTGACCGAAGCGCGGTACCGCGGCGGCGTCGACAGCTTCCTCGCCAACCTCGTTGCCCAGCGCAGCCTCTACACCGCGCGCCGCGCCGAGACCGGCGTCCTGCTCGCCGGCGTGCGCAACCGGATCGACCTCTACCGCGCGCTCGGCGCCGACGCCGACGTGGCGACGACGACGATCGAATAGCTCGTCAACACCGGGCGGCCCCTTGGAAAAACCCGGGGTTATTCAGGATAGCCCGGCCCCGGCGCCCTGATATCGTTTCCGACCTGTCCAGTGCGGGACCGGGGAGAAACGGCGCATGGAAGGCGAGCCAGAGCCGGCAACCAAGCGGCGGGAGCTCGGGCTGTTCCTGTTCCTGACTGTGGTGCTGTTCCCGGTGCTCGCGGTCGGCGTCGTCGCGGGCTGGGGCTTCCTCGTCTGGATGTGGCAGATCATTGCCGGGCCGCCGAGCGTATGACCGAGGCCGCCCCGCTTTCGCCTGCGCGGCGCGCGTTCCTCCGCGGAGGCCTCGGCTTCGGCGAAGCCTCGCGGGCCGCCGCCGAGCCGCGCGCGGCGATCGCGACGCATTGCCTCGCGTTCCACGGCGTTGCCTGCTCGAGCTGCCGCGACGCCTGCGGCGAACGCGCGATCCTGTTCCAGCCCGCGATCGGCGGCGCCCGGCCCGTGGTCGTCCGCGGCGCCTGCACCGGCTGCGGCGAATGCATCGAGACCTGCCCGGTCGGCGCAATCGGGCTTGGCACCGCGGAGACATCCCATGGATGAGGCCCACATCGTCAGTTTCGTGGTCTATCACCGCGCCGAAGCCGCCCCGGCCCTGCGCGACGCGGTCGCCGCGCTCGCCGGCGCCGAGCTCGCCGCGCAAGAGGAAACCCGCGCGATCCTGCTCCACGAATGCGGCGGCACGCGCGAGCTGCTCGACTGCATGGACGCGGTCCAGGCGGTGCCCGGGGTGATCGGCCTCAACCTCGTCTACCACCACGCCGGGCCGCGCAGCGCGCTCGAGGACGTGGTCGGGCAACCGGGTTGAGAGGGAGCCGCGCATGACCACGCGTCGCGATTTCATCCGCGCGAGCGCCATCGGCGCGGCGGCCTCGGCCGCGGGCATCGCACTCCCTCCCCGGCTGACCGCGGCAGCGGCCGAGCCGGCCGTGCCGGGTGACGTCAAGCAGTCGAAGGCGCCGTGCCGCTTCTGCGGCACCGGCTGCGGCGTGCAGGTCGTGGTCCAGGACGGGCGCGTGGTGGCGACGCTCGGCGACCCCGAAGCCGAGGTCAACCGCGGGCTCAACTGCGTGAAAGGCTACTTCCTCTCGAAGATCATGTACGGCGCCGACCGCCTGACCACCCCGCTGCTGCGCAAGAAGGACGGCGCCTACGCCAAGGACGGCGACTTCGAGCCGGTGAGCTGGGACGAGGCCTTCGACGTGATGGCCGACCAGTTCAAGCGCGTGCTCAAGGACAAGGGTCCGACGGCCGTCGGCATGGCCGGCTCGGGGCAATGGACGGTGTGGGAAGGCTATGCCGCCAACAAGCTGATGAAGGCCGGCTTCCGCTCGAACAACCTCGATCCCAACGCGCGCCACTGCATGGCTTCGGCGGTGATGGGCTTCATGCGCACCTTCGGCGCCGACGAGCCGATGGGCTGCTACGACGATTTCGAGGCCGCCGACGCGTTCGTGCTGTGGGGCTCGAACATGGCCGAGATGCACCCGATCCTGTGGACTCGGCTCACCGACCGCCGGTTGTCGCATCCGCACGTCCAGGTCGCGGTGCTGTCGACGTTCGAGCACCGCAGCTTCGACCTTGCCGACATCCCGATCATCTTCACCCCGCAGAGCGATCTCGCGATCCTCAACTACATCGCCAACCACATCATCCAGGACGGCAAGGTCAACGAGGACTTCGTCGCGCGCCACGTGAGCTTCAAGCGCGGCAACGAGGATATCGGCTACGGCCTCCGGCCCGATCACCCACTCGAGCTCGCGGCGACGAACACCAAGGATCCCGGCGGCGGGCAGCCGATGACCTTCGACGAGTTCAAGGCCTACGTCGAACCCTACACGCTCGAGCGTGCGGTCGAGGTGAGCGGGGTCGAGGCCGGCTGGCTGCGGCGGCTCGCCGCGATCTACGCCGACCCGGACATCAAGGTCATGTCGCTGTGGACCATGGGCTTCAACCAGCACACGCGCGGGACCTGGGCCAACAACATGGTCTACAACCTGCACCTGCTGACCGGGAAGATCGCGACGCCGGGCAACAGCCCGTTCTCGCTCACCGGCCAGCCCTCGGCCTGCGGCACCGCGCGCGAGGTCGGCACGTTCTCGCACCGGCTGCCGGCCGACATGCTGGTGGCCAATCCCGAGCACCGCCGGCACGCCGAGGAGATCTGGCAGGTCCCGCACGGGCTGATCGTCGAGAAGCCGGGCTACCACATCGTCGAGCAGAACCGCATGCTCCACGACGGCAAGCTCAACGCCTACTGGGTGATGGCCAACAACAACATGCAGGCGGCCGCCAACCTGACCGAGGAAGGCTGGCCCGGCTACCGCAACCCGGCCAACTTCATCGTCGTCTCCGACCCCTATCCGACGGTCAGCGGCCAGGCCGCGGACCTGATCCTGCCGACCGCGATGTGGGTCGAGAAGGAGGGCGCCTACGGCAATGCCGAGCGGCGCACGCAGTTCTGGCACCAATTGGTCTCGGCGCCCGGCGAGGCGCGCTCGGACCTGTGGCAGCTGATGGAGTTCTCCAAGCGCTTCACCACCGACGAGGCATGGCCGGCCGAACTTCTCGCCGCCAATCCCGAGTTCAAGGGCAAGACCCTGTTCGAGGTGCTGTTCCGCAACGGCAAGGTCGACCGCTACCCGGTCAGCGATGTTGCCGACGGCTACGACAACGACGAAGCGGCCGCGTTCGGGTTCTATCCGCAGAAGGGGCTGTTCGAGGAATATGCCGAGTTCGGCCGCGGCCACGGCCACGACCTCGCGCCGTTCGACATGTACCACGAGGCGCGCGGGCTGCGCTGGCCGGTGGTCAGCGGGCGGGAGACGCGCTGGCGCTACCGCGAGGGCAGCGATCCTTACGCGCGGGCCGGCACGGGGTGGGACTTCTACGGCAACGACGACCACCGCGCGGTGATCTGGGCCCTGCCCTACGAGCCGCCGGCGGAGTCGCCCGATGGGGAATACGACTTGTGGCTCTCGACCGGCCGCGTGCTCGAGCACTGGCACTCAGGCTCGATGACCATGCGCGTGCCCGAGCTCTACAAGGCCTTCCCGGCGGCGGTCGTGTTCATGAATCCCGACGACGCCCGCGCGCGCGGGCTCAAGCGCGGCGACGAGGTCCGGGTCATCTCGCGCCGCGGCGAGATGCGCAGCCGGGTCGAAACCCGCGGGCGCAACCGCATGCCGCAAGGCTTGGTGTTCGTGCCATGGTTCGATGCCGGCCAGCTGATCAACAAGGCGACGCTCGACGCGACCTGCCCGATCTCGAAGCAGACCGACTTCAAGAAGTGCGCGGTCAAGGTGGTGATGGCGTGAACGCGCGCCTGCTGCCGCTCCTGCTCGCGGCGCTCGCCGCCGGGTGCGGGCAGCGCCACGAGGAACAGCCGCGGCGCGCGCCGAGCGCGCCGGTGGTCGTCACCGACGCGGGCCAGCAGATCGATGCGATCCGCCGCGGCGTGCCGGTCGACAGGGAGGCCACGCCGCCGCTGATGGCGCGGGTCGAGAACTTCGACCAGCGCAGGCCGGTCAACTACGAGCTGCAGCCGCCGACGATCCCGCATGCGATCGACAACTACCAGCTCACGGTCAACACCAACCGCTGCATGCTGTGCCACACGCGCTCGAACGCGGCGAAGTTCCAGGCGCCGCCGGTCAGCGACGCGCATTACCTGACGCGCGAGGGCAAGGTGCTCGAGCAGATCTCGCCGCGCCGCTACTTCTGCGTGCAGTGCCACGTGGTCCAGACCGACGCGCCGACGCTGGTCGCGAACGGGTTCCGCGGGATGGAGACCGCGGACGCGGCGGAGGAGGCGCAATGACGCGCGCTCGCCTGCGCGCGGCGCGCGATTGGCTGTGGGGCCGGCTGGGCCCATGGTGGCGGACGCTGCGCCGGCCGAGCGTGCACTACAGCCTCGGCTTCCTCACGCTGGGCGGCTTCATCGCCGGGATCGTGTTCTGGGGCGGGTTCAACACCGCGATGGAAGCGACCAACAGCGAGCAGTTCTGCACGAGCTGCCACGAGATGCACGACAACGTGTTCCAGGAGCTCAAGACGACGATCCACTACTCGAACCGCTCGGGGGTGCGGGCGATCTGCTCGGACTGCCACGTGCCGCACGGGTGGACTCACAAGATGGCGCGCAAGATGCAGGCGTCGAAGGAGGTCTGGGGCAAGATCTTCGGCACGATCGACA
>CBHWED010000231.1:0-5260 GCA_966112795.1 uncultured bacterium | reverse complement strand
CGTGTCTCGATCGAGCTCGGCGCGGTTCCCGCCGGCGCGACGATCCTCGGCGACGCGGACCGGGTGACCCAGGTTTTCACCAACCTGCTGTCGAACGCCGCCAAGTTCTCGCCCGAAGGGGGCGTGGTTCGCATCGCGGTCGCTCGGCTCGACCGGCGCTATCGGATCAGCATCAGCGACGACGGGCCGGGCATCCCGGACGAGTTTCGTGAACGGATGTTCGGCAAGTTCGCCCAGGCGGATTCGTCGGATACCCGCAGCAAGGGCGGCACCGGCCTCGGCCTCAGCATCGCGCGCGAGATCGTCAACCGGCTCGGCGGAGAGATCGGCTTCGACAGCCCGCCAGGTCAGGGCGCGACGTTCCACGTCGACCTGCCCGCCGCGTCGGTCGGCATAGAGGCATCCGACAAGGCCGAGCCGCTCGGCCGCATCGCCGACGCCGAGCTGCCGCTGGTGCTCCACGTCGACGACGACCCCGACATGCTGCGGATCATCGCCCACGCGTTCGACGGGCGCGCGCAAGTCCATTCCTCGCCGAGCGTGCTCGAGGCGCGCGCCGCGATTGCGCGCTATGCCTTCGACGCGGCGATCCTCGACATCGCCATGGCTGACGGCGACGGGCTCGACCTGATCCCGCAGATTCGCCAGCGCCCCGAAACCGCGATCGCGGTATTCACGGCGCAGGATGCGGAACCTTCGCGCCTCGCGGGGGTCGATCTCGTGCTGGTCAAGTCGCGCGACAGCCTCGATCGCCTCGTCGGCGAGGTCGAGCGGCTGGCGCGGCGTTCGCGGGAAGGGAAGGCATGACCCGAATCCTCTACGTCGACGACGAAGCCGACATCCGCGAGGTGGCGCAGATGGCGCTCGAGCTCGATCCGGGCTTCGAGGTGCGCACCTGCGCCTCGGGCGCCGAAGGGATCGAGGCGGCCACGGCCTGGCGGCCCGACTTGATCCTGCTCGACGTCATGATGCCGGTGATGGACGGCCCGGCGGTCCTCCAGCGCCTGCGCGAGGCGCCGGAGACCGCGGCGATCCCGGTGGTGTTCATCACCGCACGAACGCAGGCCAAGGAGGTCGACGCCTTGCGCGAGCTCGGCGCGCGCGGCGTGCTGGCCAAGCCGTTCGATCCGATGGCGCTGGCGGAGCAGGCGCGCGGATTCATCGGGTGAGCCTCGACGACAAGATGGCGGCGCTGCGCCAGCGCTTCGTCGCCTCGGCCGCGGACCAGGCACGGCAGCTCGACTCGCTGCTCGCAGCCGGCGATCTCGCAGGGGTGCGTGCGCTCGCGCACAGCCTTGCCGGACGTTCGGGCCTGTTCGGCTTTCCCGAGCTCGGCGAGATCGCCCGCGAGGTCGACGAGGCGGATTCCGCGGGCCTGCCCGATCGGGCGGAGGCGCTTGTGGCCGCGCTTGCGGACCTGGCTCGGGAGAACTGATAGTCCTTGCCGGCCATCTCGGCCGAGGGCGCGCTGTTGCCCGGAGAACGCCCCGCCGGTGATGCCCCATAGGTAACCCGCTGCGAAAGAGCCTCGGGGTCCGCCGAAATCTGATAGCATCCGCGAACCGCCGCGCCATTGAGGCATTTTGAGGCCGATGGACACGCGCTACGCATCTTCGCGCAGACCGCGCTGGGGCACGCTGTTGCTGGTACTCGTGCTGCACCTCGCGTTGCTCGCCGCGCTGGTGCGGGTGTTCGCGCCGACCTTCACCGCGCATGCGGTCGAGCGCGTCGCCTCCCTGGTTACGGTGTCGATTACCGCGCCGCCCGATCCCGAACCCGCCCCGGCGGGCCAACCCGAGCAAGGCGCTGCCGGTGCCGAGGCGCCGAAGGCGACGCCGCGCGAGGTTGCCGCTCCCGAGGCGCCGCTGCCGCGGCCGAGCCCGGCGCCGCGGGCCGCTGCTACCGGAGCGGAGACTCTCGCGGGGGCCGGTGACCAGGGCAGCGGCACCGGTGCGGGCGGTGCCGGGACGGGGCCAGGCGGCGGCGCGGGGACCGGTCAGGGCAGCGGAGCGCGCGCGCTCGAACTGATCTCGGGCCGCATCGACGATGCGCGCGACTACCCGACCCCGCCGGGCGGGCGCCAGGTCCGCCGCGGGCACGACGTGGTCATCGAGCTCACCGTCGGGACCGACGGCCGGGTCAGCGCATGCCGGATCACCGACCCGAGTCCCGATCCCGAGGCCGACGCGATCACCTGCCGCCTCGCGACCGAGCGCTTCGTTTTCCGCCCGCGGCTCAATGCCGCCGGGGAACCGGTCGTCGGCACATATCGTTGGCGACAGCGCTGGTTCTGACTACATTGTGCCGGCAAGGCGCGCGCAAAGGATTTCTCTCCAATGACAGTAATTTACCCGGTGGTGCTGTGCGGTGGCAGCGGCACGCGGCTGTGGCCGCGCAGCCGTAAGGACGCGCCCAAGCCGTTCCTGCCGCTGGTCGGCGAGGAGACGCTGTTCGAAGCGACACTCGCGCGTTGCGCCGATCCGGGGCGGTTCGCCCCGCCGGTGGTCGTCACCGGGGGCGGCCACCGCAGCCATGTCGAGGCGCAGGCCGCGCGGTTCCCGGGCACCCGGACGATCGTCGAACCGATGGCCAAGAACACCGCTGCGGCGATCGCGCTCGCCGCACATCGCCTGCCCGAGGACGCGATCATGCTGGTCTGTCCGAGCGACCATCACATCGCCGATGTCGGTGCCTTCCGCGAGGCCGCGAGCACCGCGGCGCGGCTCGCGGCCGACGACTGGCTGGTCTCGTTCGGGATCACGCCGACCGCGCCGGAAACCGGCTTCGGCTACATCCGCCGTGGCGCCGCGCTCGAAGGCGGTTTCCAGGTCGAGCGCTTCGTCGAGAAGCCCGATCTCGCGACGGCCCAGCGCTTTCTCGCCGACGGCAACTACAGCTGGAACGGCGGCATCTTCGTATTCCGCGCAGGCGCTTTCCTCGACGAGCTCGCGCGGCATCGGCCCGAGCTCGCCGCCGCGGTCGCCGCGGCGGTCGCCAACGGGCACGAGGACGGCGCCGCGTTCCATCCCGACGCCGGCGCGTTCGCCATGATCGAGCCGGAATCGGTCGACTATGCGGTGATGGAGAACACCACGCGCGCGGCCGTGGTGCCGGTGGCGATGGGCTGGTCGGATATCGGCAACTGGCACGCGCTGCGCGACGCACGCGAGGGTGACGGCGACGGCAACCGCACGCGTGGCGAGGTCGAGCTGGTCGACTGCCGCAACGTGCTCGCCGAGACCGACGGGCCGCGCATCTCGGTGATCGGACTCGAGGACATCGCGGTGGTGGTCGACGGCAACGAAGTGCTGGTCACGACGATGGCGGGGGCGCAGAAGGTCGGCAAGCTCGGCGGCGCGGTCAACCAGTAGCGGGGCCCGAAGGGGGACAGATGGACGGCGGTATCGGGGTCATCGCGCAGACGATCCAGCTGGCGCTCGCGCCGGTGTTCGTGCTCGTCGCGATCGGCAACATCATGAACATCCTCTCGACCCGGCTCGGGCGCATCGTCGACCGCTCGCGGTACCTCGTCGAGCGGCACCCCGAGACGAGCGACGCCGAGCACGATGCGCTGGTGCGCGAGATCCGCCTGGTCGACCGTCGCATCCACCTGATCGGGCGGGCGATCCTGCTGCTGGTGCTCGCCGGGCTCAGCATCGGCGTCACCGTCGTGCTGCTGTTCATCGAGGACTTCGCCGCGATCGATCTCAAGCTCTACGTCGCGACGACCTTCATCCTCGCGATCGGGCTGCTGATGGGCGGCCTGCTGCTGTTCCTGCGCGAGACCCGCGAGGCCGCCGCGGCGCTGCGGATTCCCGAGACCTACCTCGAGCTCGAGCGCAAGCTCTAGTCCTTCGGCGCCTCGAGCAGCTTCTGGCCCTGCTGGCGGATCGCGCCGGCGACGATCGGCTCGAGGAAGCCGAGCGCCGGGGGCAGGTCCATGTGCAGCACGACGTCGGCGTCGTGGATCTCGATGTAGCCGGTCAGCACCTGGCCCATCGCGGCGATGTCGAGCGACATGCGGTCCTCGCTCGGCCAGCCGGTGTTGACCTGGGCCATGCCGCCGGGGATCGCGTCGGCCATCGTGTGGCTGCGCGTGCGCAGGCGGTGGCGCACTTCGTCGCGGCCGAGATTGTGCGGGATGGCGACTTCCATCAGAACTCCTGTTTATCGCGCTCGGTCAGGCGGTTGAGCTCTTCGAGCGGGTCCGGCGCCGGCAGCGCCTGGGGCAGCGCTTCGGGCTCGCCGGCGGCGCCGTAGCGGTAATCGAGGTAGCGCGTGCGGATCGCGAGATCGTCGATCGCGCCGTCGGCGAGCTGGCGGGTGACGTGGTCGATCTCGGCGCTGATCTTGACCAGGCTTTCGACGAGCTGCTCGTCGGGGCTGCCGCCGGCGCGCTGCTCGCGGCGCAAGTGCGCCGGGATCTTGCGATAGGCCTCGACCATGCCGGGCAGCGTCTCGCCGACCAGCTTGCGCGTCTCGACCGCGGCCGGGTGCAGCGGTTCGATATGCTCGAGCTGCACGCCGAGCGCGTCGAGCTGGACGCCGATCTGGTCGACCAGGGTCACTGCCGGCGGCGGCAGCGCGGCTCGCTGGTGCTCGAGCCACAGCTCGGTGCGCGCGACCATCTGCCGCACGTCGCCGGTGTTGAGGTCGCCGAGCTTGGGCACCCGCACGCGCGGGAAGTTCGAGAACAGGAAGGTGCACGCGACGACCGCGAGGAACGCGACCATCACGCCGGTGAAGCCGATTCCGTCGAGCGCGAGCCCGGCGACCATCGCGCAGAGCACGATCGCCAGCAGCGAGCCGCCGATCAGCTTGATCCGGGTCATCAGGTTCTTCTGCTTGAGGTCGGCCGAACCGCGGCCGACCGACACCGCGCGGCGATGACGCCCGCCGGCGCGGTTGTCGCGCAGCAGCGAGCGGCCTTCCTCGATCGCCCGGTCGGTGTCGCGTTGCAGGTCGCCTGCCATTACGCGGTCATTCCGCCGTCAGCAGCGAAGGCTCGCCGGCGGCTTGCGACGCTTGCGCCTGGCCTTCGGCACGGGCGATGTAGCCCTTCGACTTCTCGACCTCGGTCGAGAGCACCTCGACCGTCTGCTTCATGTTGGCGAGCGCCTTGACCTTGAACGTGTCGACCGCGTCCATCGTGTCGTAGATGTTCTGGAACGCGCGCTGCAGCGTCTCCATCGGGATCGTGCTCGAGGCGGCCTGCTCGTGGATCTTGGCGGTGTTGTCGCGCAGCAGCTTGCCGGTCGAA
>CBHWED010000230.1:0-5273 GCA_966112795.1 uncultured bacterium | reverse complement strand
TCGCGCTGTCGCAGCTCAGCCGCGCGGTCGAGAGCCGCGAGGACAAGCGGCCGATGCTGTCCGACCTGCGCGAATCGGGCTCGATCGAGCAGGACGCCGACATGGTCTGGTTCGTCTTCCGCGAGGACTACTACGTCGCCGCGCGCGAGCCCAAGGTGCCGCACGGCGACGCCGACGTGAAAGCGCACGAGGCGCATGCCGCGTGGCAGGCGGAGATGGAGCAGGTCTACGGTCTCGCCGAGCTGATCATCGCCAAGCAGCGCCATGGCGCCACCGGCAAAGTGCGGCTGCGCTTCGAGCCCAAGATCACCAAGTTCAGCGACCTCGCGCAGGGCGAGTATCAGGGCGGGTACGACTGAGGGCTACGGCCCGCAGGTCCATTCGCCGTCGATCCGCTGCGCGCCGGCGTCTGTCGCGATCTCGAGTCGGGCCGGCAGCGGCGGCGACTCACTCGCGTCGAGCGGAGCACCCGAGATCACGACCACGCGCGCCTCGAGATCGCCGCTGAGGAAGCGCGCGCCGTTGACCATCGCGTTGAACCCGCCGAGCTTGTCGGCGCTGACGCGGAGCACCGAGGGGCCGAGCTTGAGCACACCCTCCGCGCGCGCATCGTTCGCCACATCGGCCATGGCAATGAGCATCGGGGCTTCGGCACCGCGCTCGGTGAACGAGCATGCGAGCTCGCCGGTCAACGCTCCGCCTTCGACGTCGCCCGCGGCGAGCGTCTCGTGCACGGCCTCCGCCGGTGGCGCGCGCGTCGCCGCTGCCTTGGCATCGGCGTCCTTGTCGGCGGAATCGGGTGAACAGCCGGCCAGCGCGAGGGCGACGGCGGCGAACGACAGCGTGCGGAACCTCATCCGGGGTGAATCGGCCATGGCCATGCTTGGTTCCCGTGTCAGCGGATCAGGTTGAACCGCCGGTTGACCGTATAATCGATTGCCACGACCAGCATCAGCGCGAGCCGCCAGCGAATGCGGTTCCACAGCGTCGCGCGGCGGGCCTGGATTTCGGGGGTGATCTCGCGCGCGGCACCGAGCAGGCCGTCGACATAGTCGCGCAATCGCTGCGCCAGCGCCGGGTCCTCGACGTAGAGCACGATCTCAAGGTTGATGTAGAGGCTGCGCGCGTCGAAGTTGGCGCTGCCGAGGTAGACCGCGTCGTCGAGCACGATCAGCTTGGTATGCAGCCGGCACGATTCGAATTCCCAGATGCGCACGCCCGCGCGCAGCAGCCGGGTGTAGTAGGCGCGCGCCGCGTGGAGCGTCGCGGTGTGATCGGTCTTGGCCGGCAGGACCAGCCGCGCCTCGCCCTTGTGGCCGATGCGGCGAATGCGCTTCGACAGCCGCGGTGACGGGGAGAAATAGGCCATCGCCATGTCGAGCCGGTCGCCCTCGACGAGGTCGTTGCTGACGCAACGCGCCCAGCTCGACAGGCGCCCGGTCGGACCGCCGATCAGCAGGCGCACCGGGCCCGTGCCCCCGTCCCATTCGAGCACCTTGCGGCGGATTCCGCGAAACTGCGACTTGGGCTGCGAGACCCAGTCCTCGAGCTCGTCGAACCACTCGGCGATACGCTCGACGACCGGCCCCTCGACGGTGAAGCCGAGGTCGCTCCAGCCCTCTTCCCCGGGCACGGCGAAGTAGTTGTTCTCGACGTTGAACCCGCCGAGCATCGCCACGCGGCTGTCGGAGACGACGAGCTTCTGGTGGTTGCGGATCAGGTAGCCGCGCGTGAACCGCGGGATGAAGCAGCGGAACCGGCCCCCGGCCTCGACCAGCGGGGCGAAAAACGCTTGGCCGGCAGCGGCACCGAAGCCGTCGACGATCACCCGTACATCGACCCCGCGCCGCGCCGCCGCGACGAGCGCATCGCGCACCGCGGCGCCGCTCTCGTCGGTGGCGAAGATGTAGAACGCGAGCCTCAGGCAGGTGTCGGCCCCGGCGATCAGCCCGAGCAGCGCGTCGTAGCGCTCGCGCCCGCCCGGATAGAAGTTCAGCGTCAGCCCCTGGGCCTCGACCGAGAAGGGCGGCGGATCGCAGTACTTCGCGGGCGACGCGTCGCTTTCGGCCATGGCTCCTTGTAGCGCTTGCGCGCTCGGGCGAAACCTTGACTTGTCGGCGTTCGCCGCCTAGATCGCCGCCTTTCCGAACAACCCGTATTTGCGGAGTGCCCCATGGCGCGCGTTACCGTCGAAGATTGCGTCGACAAGGTTCCCAACCGTTTCGATCTCGTCCTGCTCGCCGCGCAGCGCGCGCGCGAGATCTCGGGCGGCGCCGAGCTCACGCTCGATCGCGACCGCGACAAGAACCCGGTCGTCGCGCTGCGCGAAATCGCCGAGACCACCGTGCGGCCGAAGATCCTCCATGAGAGCCTGGTCCAGTCGCTGCAGCGCGTGCTGCCCGACGAAGAGGACGAGGCGGACGAGATCGGCTCGCTGAGCCAGTCGGCCGAGGCCATGCGCCTCTCGGCCGCGGCCCCGGCCCGCTCGAACTCGGTCGGCGGCGACTACGACGGCTGAGGCCGCCGAAACTACCGTAATTCCCTAGGGCCGTACCTCAGGGTGCGGCCCTATTGCTTTGGGGCCAGTCGTGACCGCAGCATGACACGCGGAATCGTGCCCTTTTCGTGCGTCATCAAAGTGTAGCATGATTCGGTCTCTACGGTCGCGGGAGGTCGGGTTTTGGCGGTCATTGCGGTCTACAGCGTGAAGGGCGGCGTCGGTAAGACGACGATCGCGGCCAACCTCGCGTGGTGCTCGGCGGTGATCTCGTGCCGCAAGACCCTGCTGTGGGACCTCGATGCGGCCGGCGGAGCGGGCTTCCTCTACGGGGTCGACCCGAAGAAGAAGCACGTCGCCGAGAGCGTGTTCTCGAAGGACGCCGATCCCGAGCAGCTGATCCGCAAGACCGAGATTGCGCGGCTCGACCTGCTGCCGGCCGACGAATCGCTGCGCGGGCTCGATTCGCTGCTCGAGCGCACCGGCAAAGGCCGGCGGCTCGCCAAGCTGACCGAGACGCTCGCGCGGCGCTACGAGCGGATCATCCTCGACTGCCCGCCGGTGCTCAACGAGATCAGCGCGCAAGTCGTGCGCGCGGCCGATTGCGTGGTCGTGCCACTGCCGCCTTCGCCGCTGTCGGCGCGCGCGTTCGAGCTCGTCAGCAAGGAGATCGCGGCGCACGCCAAGGGCCACCCGCCGATCCTGCCCGTGCTCTCGATGCTCGACCGGCGGCGCACGCTCCATCGCGAGGCCCGCGATGCCAATCCGGGCTGGCCGGCGATTCCGCAGGCGAGCGCGGTCGAGCAGTGCGCGGTGCGCCACCAGCCGGTCGGCGTGTTCGCTCCGGCTTCGCCGGCAGCGAAGGGCTTCCGCCAGCTGTGGATCGCGGTCGAGCGCGAGCTGACCAAGCAGAAGGGCTAGTTGCCCCGCCCCGCGCGCGGTAGGAAGCGCGCAAGGGGATCGGCATGAACGACATCACACAAGCGCTCGGCGAGCTGGCCCACGGCGGCATGATCGCGCGCGCGATCGAGCCCGCGGCGGGCGAAGGCAGGGACGACGGGCACACGCACGAGAGCGCGTGCCTCAATTGCGGCACCGCGCTGGTCGGCAGCCATTGCCATGCGTGCGGGCAGCGCGGGCACGTGCACAAGACGCTCGGCGCGTTCTTCCATGACCTCGTCCACGGGGTGTTCCACTTCGAGGGCAAGATCTGGGACACGCTGCCGCTGCTGGCCTTCAAGCCCGGCGAGCTGACCCGGCGCTACATCGCCGGCGAGCGCGCGCGGTTCGTCTCGCCGATGGCGCTGTTCCTGTTCGCGGTGTTCCTGATGTTCGCCGTGTTCCAGATGGTCGGGCTCAGCGCGCCGAGCACCTTCGACAACGTCAACGTCGGCTTGCCCGGCAGCCAGGACCCGGCGCAGCTGCAGAAGCAGCTCGACGGGCTGCAGCAGGCGCGCAAGGAGCTCGAGGACGACAACCCGGCGGCGCCGGTGCTCGACGCGCAGATCGACGCGATCAAGGAGCGCCAGAGGGCCGAGGCCCGCGAGGCGCGCGGCGAGCCCGAGGTGCTTGCGCAGAGCGGCGACGGCAAGAGCCGGCTGACCGCCAAGCGCACCGGCTGGGCGTTCCTCGACCATGCGATCGACAAGTGGCGCGCGAACCCGGGGCTGATGGCCTACAAGCTGCAATCGAACAGCTACAAGTTCTCGTGGCTGTTGATCCCGCTGTCGGTGCCGTTCGTGTGGCTGATCTTCGCCTGGCGGCGCAAGTTCGGCGCCTACGACCACGCGGTGTTCGTGACCTACTCGCTGTGCTTCATGTCGCTGCTGTTCATCGCGATCGCGCTGCTGAACCTGGTTCCGGGCATGCCGGGCTGGGTCCTGTTCTTCGCCACCGTGCTGATGCCGCCGGTGCACATCTACAAGCAGCTACGGGGCGCCTACGGCCTGGCGCGGTTCTCGGCCTGGTGGCGGACGATGGCGCTGCTGGTGTTCATCGCCATCGTCCTGGTGCTGTTCGTCGACGTGCTGCTGGTGCTCGGCGCGCTCGGCTGACTTGGCGGCCGAGCAGGGGGCCTCAGGCCCCCTGCGGTGCCTCGCCGCCGAAGCGCTTGCCGGCGCGCGGGATCGCCGAGCCGCGCACCGGGCGGGTGACGACCGGACCGGCCGGCTGGTCGGGTCGGTCGATCTTGCCGGTGTCGAGCAGTTGCTTGATCTCCTCGCCGTTGAGCGTCTCGTACTCGAGCAGCGCCTGCGCGAGCAGGTGAAGCTGGTCCTGGTGCTCGGTGAGGAGATCGGTCGCACGCTTGTGGGCGCCGTCGACCAGCGCGCGGATCTCGGTGTCGATCAGCTTGTTGGTCTCGTCCGAGCCCATCGTCCGCTGCGAGCCGCCCATGCCGAGGTAGCCCTCGTGCTGGTCTTCGTACTGCAGCGGGCCGAGCTTGTCCGACATGCCCCACTTGGTGACCATGTTGCGGGCAAGACCCGTGGCGTACGAGATGTCCGACGAGGCACCCGACGAGACCTTGTCGTGGCCGAAGATGATCTCTTCCGCCACGCGGCCGCCCATCGAGACCGACAGGTTCGCGTGCATCTTGTCGCGGTGGTACGAGTAGTTGTCGCGCTCGGGCAGGCGCATGACCATGCCCAGCGCCCGGCCGCGCGGGATGATCGTCGCCTTGTGGATCGGGTCGGAAGCCGGCTCGTGGACCGAGACGATCGCGTGGCCGGCCTCGTGGTAGGCGGTCATCTTCTTCTCGTCGTCGGTCATGACCATG